>NZ_CP083455.1:2800000-2812500 GCF_020229735.1 Deinococcus taeanensis
GGTCCGGCCGGTGAAGCGGCCCATCAGGTCGTAGAGGAGGAGGCCATCGGCCACGGTGAGGGGAAGGCCGCCCTGCTGGCCGTCGCGGTGGGTGGTTTCTGTGGTCCAGGCCTGTGCAGGGAGGGTGGCCGGTCGTTCGTCGGGGTGCCACAGCACCTGCGGGAAGGCGTCAGGTGGAAAGACCTCCGGGTAGAGGTTGGGTGCCGGGGCGTCGGGGACAGGTGTGAGGGTCATGGAAGCACGCTAAGCTTCGACTCTCAATGTCGTCAATCTTGATTCCGGAATCAATGTTAGCCTGGGGTGATGACCGTCCCCCTTACCACCACCCAGGCCTGCGAGCAGTTGGGAGTGAAGCCCGCCACGCTGTACGCCTACGTGTCCCGCGGTCTTGTCCGCAGCGTCCCCGGCCCGCCGGGAACGCGGGAACGCCGCTACCACGCGCAGGATATTGAGGCTCTGCGCGAGCGGCAGGCCACCCGCCGGGATCCTCAGGGCGCGGTGCAGGGCAGCCTGGACTGGGGCCCCCCGATCCTCGACAGCGCCCTGACCCGGATTGCGGACGGCGCACTCGCCTACCGTGGACAGGAGGTTACGGCATTAGCCGTCAGGTCCAGTGTGGAGGAGGTGGCGGCTCTCCTGTGGACCGGTGACCCTGGTGGAGCGCCGCCTCTGCCCCTGCGCGCGCGCCTGAACCTGGGGCGACAGCCGCGTGCGGACGGGCCTCTGGAAGCCCTGGCGTACGCGCTGACCTACGCCGGGGCCCACGACGCGGCCACACTCGACACCCGCGAGGGAACGCTGCCGCGGCAGGCTGCGCGGGTCCTGAACCTTCTGTATGCCACCGTGGAGCGTCACGCCGGACAGGTGCCCGCGCCGGATCTACCTCTGCACGCGCGGCTGGCCCGCGCCTGGGGTCAGCCGGACAGTGCGGACCTGCTGCGCCGCGCCCTGATCCTGCTGGCCGATCATGAACTGAACGTCAGTGCCTTCGCGGCCCGCGTGACCGCCAGCAGCGGCGCGAACCTGGCGCACAGCACCCTCGCCGCCCTGAGCGCGTTGCAGGGGCCACGGCACGGCCTGAGTGCCCTCAGCGCCCATGATCTGCTGCGCACCGCCCGGGACGGCGACCCCCGCGGAGCGCTGGCGGGCGCGGCCCGCCGGGTCGGCCACGTGCCGGGCTTCGGGCACCGCCTGTACCCGAACGGCGACCCGCGCGCCGCCGCCCTGCTCACAGCGCTGCAGCGCACCTGGCCGGAGCACGCCGCCGTGCAGGCCACCCGGGCAGTCGTGCAGTCGCAGCAGGAGGAGACCGGCGAGCAGCCGAACGTGGACCTGGCCCTGGCCGCGCTGACCCTCACGCTGAACCGCCCGGCGGAGGACGTAGTGACGCTGTTCGCCGTGGCCCGGACGGCTGGCTGGCTGGCGCACGCGCTGGAGACGCGCCTGAGTGGGCAGTTCATCCGGCCCCGGGCGAGGTATGTCGGTCCCTGAACCAGAGCGCGCCTGACCGGATCACACGGTCAGGTGCACACTGGCAGGGCCGACCGCGTCAGGCGGCGGGTTGGGCGGGCATCCGGGTGCGGATGAGGGCAAACGCCCGGCCGCCCAGGACCGCGACCAGCGCGGCTGATACCAGGGCAAGGCCCAGCGCGGCCGGCAGGCCCACGTGCTCCGCCACAAAGCCGATTACGGGCGGACCCAGCAGAAATCCGCCGTAACCGATGGTGGCCACCTGGGCAATGCCGCGCCCGGCCAGGGCGTGCCCGGCCACGCCGTACATCACGGGGACAACGTTGCTCAGGCCCAGTCCGGACAGAGCGAACCCAGCCGCAGCCAGGAGGGGCATGCGGGTCAGCAGGGCCAGGCCCAGCCCCAGCGCGGTAAGCAGCGCGCCGGCCCGCACGATGGTTTCGTCACCCAGGCGGGTGCGCAGCCGGTCGCCAAACCAGCGGCCCAGGGTCATGGTGGTGACGAAGGCGGCGTAGCCCAGCGTGGCGGCGCCGCCGGGGGTGTCCAGCACGTCCCGGAAATACAGGGCGGCCCAGTCGTAGTTGGCGCCCTCGGCCAGCATGCCCAGGAAGCACAGCGCACCCAGCAGCGCAGCTGCGGCGCTGAGCGGCGCGCGGCGCGGCTGGCTGCCGGTTCTGGCGGTGGGGGCCGTCTGGTCGGGCAGCAGGGCCCGGCCCGCGAGGAGGCCGGTGAGGGCCGTCAGGCTGGCGATCAGCAGGGCGTGGGTGCTCATGGGCACGCGGCCCACGAGCAGGGTGCCCAGGCCGGCGCCCAGCATGCCGCCCAGGCTGAAGTACGCGTGCAGGCGGCTCATGACCGGGCGGGCCAGGCGCTGCTCGACCGTGACGCCCTGGGCGTTCATGGCGACGTCCATGCAGCCGTTCAGGGCGCCCAGCACCGCCAGGCTGAGGATCAGGGTCAGGAAGTCTGGCGCGAACAGGGGCAGCAGCAGGGCGAGCATGCACGCGACCGTGACGGTGTGCGTGACGCGGTGACTGCCGAACCGGGCGGTCCAGGCGCCGGTCAGGGGCATGGTGCAGAGGCTCCCGAGGCCCACGGCCAGCAGGGCTGTTCCGATCTGCGCCTCGCTGAGGTTCAGGTGGTCGCGGACACCGGGAATGTTCACGGCCCAGGTGGCAAACAGGGTGCCGTTGATCAGGAAGATCAGGCTGACGGCTCGGCGGGCGGACTCGGCTGGGGACCGGGGGTGGTGCATGAGAACCTCGGGGGTATAGCGCACTGAATCGTTTCAGATTGTCTGGCGATACGCTACCATTTCCCCATGCCCCCCGCCACCCCCGCACCGCCCGGGACCCGACCCCCCGGCCGCCCCACGCTGCGGGACGTGGCCCGCGCCCTGGGCGTCAGTGTCGCCACCGTCAGTAACGCCTACAACCGCCCCGACCAGCTCAGCGAGGAGCTGCGCGAACGCATCCTGCAGACCGCCCGTGACCTGGGCTATCACGGCCCCGACCCCCTGGCCCGCAGCCTGCGCCGTGGCCGCACCGGCGTTCTCGGGGTCGTGTACGACGCGCCCCTCGAGTACGCCTTCGCGGACCCTGCCGCCGCCCTGTTTCTCGGCAGCGTCACCCGCGCCGTGCAGGACGACCACCTGAACGTCCTGCTGCTCGCCAGCCCCCACGGACCAGGCGCCGACCCCACCGGCCCCGTCCGCAGCGCCAGCGTCGACGGTTTCATCGTGTACTGCGCCGCAGAAGGCAGCGCCCTGCTGCAGGCCGTACTGGACCGGCACCTGCCCACCGTCCTCGTCGATCAGGCCCCCCATCCCGGCACGGTCACTGTGGACATCGACGACGCCGGCGGCGCCCAGCAGGCCGCCCGGCACCTGCTCGACCTCGGGCACCGCCAGATCGGCGTGCTGTGCCTGGAACTGAACGCCACCCGCCACGCCGGACCGGTCACGCCCGCGCGCGAAGCGCAGCTGAGCTACCGCACGACCGCCGAACGCCTGCGCGGGTACCGCGCCGCCGCTGCCGCCGTGCCCGGCGCCACGCTGCACCCCACGGAAGTGGAGCAGAACACCCCACAGGAAGGCGAACGCCGCGCGCTGGACCTGCTGGCGGCCTACCCGGACCTCACGGCCCTGCTGTGCATGAGTGACGTTCTTGCCCAGGGGGCCCTGCGCGCCGCAGCGCAGCTGGGCCGCCGCGTCCCCGAGGACCTGAGCGTCATCGGGTACGACGACCTGCCCAGCAGCAGCCCACTGAACCTCACGACGGTCTGGCAGCCCACCCCCGACAAGGGCGCCGGCGTGGGGCACGCCATCCTGGCGTTGCTGCGCGGCGAGACCCCCCCCGCCCTGACGCTGCCCACGCGGCTGATTACGCGCGGCACGACGGCGCCCCCTTCCGCCCGCTCGCTCACCCCTCCCTGCACCTGACCCGGCGCCCCGTGCCTTACCCTGAAACGCATGAAGATTCTGGTGGTGGGCGGGGCAGGGTACATCGGTTCTCACACCGTGCGGCAGTTGCGCCGCAGCGGGCACGACGTGGTGGTTTTCGACAACCTGTCCAGCGGCCACGCCGAGGCGCTCCCGGGGGACGTCCAGCTCGTCCGCGCGGACCTGCTCGATGACGGGGCCGTGCGCACCGCGCTGCACGCTCACCAGCCGGACGCCGTCATTCACTTTGCCGCCCTGATCGAGGTCGGCGAGAGCATGCGCGCCCCGGCCCGCTATTACCGCAACAACGTCGTGGGCAGCCTGAATCTCCTGCAGGCCATCGTCGACACCCGGAAGATCCCCGTGGTGTTCAGCTCCACGGCCGCCGTGTACGGCACCACCGACCTCGTGCCCATCCCCGAGACGGCCACCATGCAACCCGAAAGTGTGTACGGCGAGACGAAACTCATGACCGAACGTATGATTCACGCGTTCCATACCGGGCACGGCCTGCCCTACACCATCCTGCGGTACTTCAACGTGTGCGGCGCCGCCCCCGAAGGCGACATTGGCGAAGCGCACGCCAGCAAATCCCACCTGATTGAACTGGCTGCCCTGACCGCCCTGGGCCAGCGGGAGAAGATGTTCATCTTCGGCGACGACTACCCCACCCCCGACGGCACCTGCATCCGGGATTACGTGCACGTGCAGGACCTCGCCGACGCGCACGTCCTGGCTGTTGAAGCCCTGCTCAGGGGCGAGCGGGCCGACGGCACCTTCAACGTGGGTCTGGGCCACGGTTTCAGCGTCAAGGAGGTACTGGACACCGTGGACGAGGTGGTCGGTACGCCCCTGAACCGCGAACTCGCCCCCCGGCGCGCCGGCGACCCCCCCCGGCTCGTGGCCGACGCCACCCGCATCCGGGAGGAACTGGGGTTCAAGCCGAACTTCACGGACCTGCGCGACATCGTGCAGAGCGCCTGGAACTGGCACCGCACCCACCCACACGACTTCAAACGGTGACCCAGACCCAGGGCGGCGTTTGTGGAGCACAGCCATGGCGCGCCCGGCCGCCCGGCCCGGCTGAAGGTTCAGCCGGCCTGGTCAGACCCGCATAGCGGTTCCCTCAGGAGCACGCCGCGCAGGTGCGAGCACAGGCTGTCGCCAGGGCGCACCGTGCCCCGTCAGGTGCATGCTGGAACTCCCGGGTTTATGAACAGCTCCTCACCTCAGTGCGCCACCTCGCGCAGGGCAGGTGGGGCTGACATGCCGTAGGCTGCCGGCATGACCCTCAATCCCACCGCTGACCTCAGCGCGCACGTCCAGCGTGGCCTGGATGATCTCAAAGCCCTCGTTGCCCTTCAGAGCGTGTCTGCGCAGGGGCGCATGCTGGGCGAAACAGCCGCTGCCGTCACGGCCCTGCTGGAGGCCGAGGGCTTCACGGTTCGTGCCTTCCCTGGTCAGGTCGCTCCGGTCCTGGTCGCCGAGGCGGGCGAGGGTCCCTTCACGCTGCTGATCTACAACCACTACGACGTGCAGCCGGAAGATCCCGTGGACCTCTGGGCCACGCCGCCCTTCGAGCTGACGGAGCGTGACGGCCGCCTGTACGGACGCGGTGCCAGCGACGACAAGGGCGAATTCATCTCCCGCCTGGCTGGCCTGCGCGTCCTGAAGGAGCAGCGGGGCGGGCGCCTGCCCCTGCGCGTCAAATGGCTGATTGAGGGGGAAGAGGAGGTCGGCAGTCCGAGCCTGGAAGCGTTTATTGCCGGGCACGCCGCTGAGCTGAGCGCCGACGGCGTGTGGTGGGAGTTCGGAAGTATCACGCCGGAGGGCCGCCCGGTGCTGTACGCCGGGCTCAAAGGCATCGTGTGCCTGGAACTGCGTTGCCGCGTGGCGGCCAGCGACCTGCATTCCTCAAACGGTGCCGTGGTGGACAACCCGCTGTGGCGCCTCGCGGCAGCGGTCGCTTCGCTGCGCGGTCCGGATGGCACCGTCCTGATCCCCGGTTTCCATGACGACGTGCGCCCCTCCAGCGCTGCGGATCAGGCGGCCATCGAGGCGCTTCCCGGTCAGGGGGAGACGCTGCGCGAGACGTACGAGGTCACCCGGCCCCTGGGTGACCCGGGTGAGTACCACACGCGGCTGAACCTCAAGCCGGTGGTGAACGTCAACGGCTTCCACGGCGGGTATGAAGGCGAGGGCAGCAAAACGGTCCTTCCGGCCGAAGGCATGGTGAAACTCGACTTCCGGCTCGTGCCGGATCAGGATCCTGCTCGGGTCGTGCAGCTGCTGCGCGCCCATCTGGACGCGCAGGACTTCCGTGACATCGAGATCATCGAACTGGAAAGCCATCAGCATCCTGCCCGCAGCGACCTGAACCACGCTTTCGTGCAGACGGCTGTGCGCGTGGCCGGGGCCGTGCACGGGGTGGCCCCCATCCTGAACCCCAGCAGCGGCGGCAGCGGCCCCATGTACCCGTTCATGCAGCATGTGGGTGCGCCTGTCATTGCCCTGGGCATCGGGAATATCGGGGGGCGCGTGCACGCCCCGAACGAGAACATCCTGCGCCGTGACTTTGAGAATGGCGTGCGCTTCACCGCTGCGTTCCTCGCTGAGCTCGCCGACGGCCAGAGGAGCGCGTAGCGGTTGGCCTTTGACCGCACAGGGCCGCGGAGAGGGGAGAAGCCAGACCGGCTCCTCCCCTCTCCGCGGCCAGGCCTCAGGCAGTCCGGTTCAGGCGTCGGGGTAGACCTTGATCTCCGTGATGTGCGCCCGGTCCGGCCGGGTCAGGGCGTGCGCCACGCTCTTTGCCAGACCGCGCGGGTCGATCATGGTGTCCCAGCCCAGGCCGGCGTCGCGGTTGCTGGGGGTGTCGATGGCGCCCATGGGGTACAGGACCATGCCGCGCACGCCCTTGCCCTTCAGTTCGTCGTGCAGGCTCAGGACGTACGCGGACAGGGCCGCCTTGCTCGCGGTGTACAGCGCCGCTTTCGGGCCGCTCAGGCGCGCGGCCTGCCCGGCGCTGACCCCCATGATCAGGCCGTCTTTCTGCCGCAGCATGTGCGGCAGCACGCCCTGCACCGCGTGAAACAGGGTCAGCATGTTCGTGTCGAACATCGCCCGGTAGTCGTCGTCCGCGGCTTTCTGTGCGTCCTGCACCGCAAAGGCGCCGACCGTGTGAATCAGGGTGTCCACCTTCACCTTGCGCAGCGCCTCAACGCTCGCCGGGTCGCGCAGGTCCAGGTCCAGAACTTCGGTGGCGGGAAAGCGGTCTGCGGCGCGTTCCAGGCTCTCGCCGCGGCCGACGAGCACCATCTGCGCGCCGGCGTCGTCGAGTTCCTGCGCGATGGCGGTGGCCAGCGCGCCGCCTGCGCCTGTGAGCATGATCGTGGAGGAGCCGAGGTTCGCCATGCCTCAGGGTAGCGGGTCAGGCAGGGGGACCGGGCACAACGCTGAGGATTGCTTTAAGACGGACTCATGGGCGTAGCGTCTCACCGTACGCGCCGGCCCGCACGGCCGCCCAGTCACCCTCGCCCAGGATGAACGGGGCGCGCTGCGTGTCGGGCGTCACCCGCGGTCCCGTGTGAGGGTCGAGGTACACGTCAATCTCACTGCGAATCCCGAAACCCTGCGCCGCCGGGTACGTGCCCGGTTCAATGGTCACCGCCAGGCCCGGCGTGAGGGTCCGGGTATCGCGCGTCTCGTAGTCGTCCAGGTTCGCGCCGGCCCCGTGAATCTGCACGCCCAGATCATGGCCGGTCCGGTGCAGGAAAAAAGGCGCCCATTCCGGGCCCATCGCCTCGCGTGCGGCGCGGTCCGGCATCCATCCCTGCACCTGCCCCCAGCCGCCGCGCGCGTACCCGTCCTGTAAGGTGCGCAGCGCCGCGTCCCGCGCGGCGACCACAGCTGCCCAGGCACTCAGGTACGCCGCGCCCGGCTGACCGGCGAAACCCACCCAGGTGACGTCCGCGAACGGCCGGCCCGGTTCCTGCGCCCACAGGTCAATCAGCACGCACTCGCCGCTCTTCAGCGTGGCGTGGCGTTCCGGGCTGGGTTCGTAATGACTGTCAGCGGCGTTCACGCCGAACGACACGTTCACGGCGTGTCCAGCCTGCATCCCGGCGGCCTCGATCTGCCGCATGATCACGGCCTGCGCGTCGAGCTCCGTGACGGGCTGACCGGCCTGCAGGCGCTCGTGAATCAGGCGGAAGGCGTCGTCCTTGGCCTGCATCAGAACCGCCACGGCCCGCTCGTGCGCGGCGAGATCGTCCGCGCTCCACGTGAGGAAAGCTTGAAGCAGGTCGGCACTGGTGTGAATGGCGGCGGCTCCCGCGGCCCGGACGCGCTCGATGGTGCCGGCATCCACGCGGCTCACGTACGGCACCGCGCCGTTCGGGCTGTACTCCATGGCCAGCGTGCGCCCCTGCACCACGCTGCGCAGCGCGGCGTCCAGTTCGGCGTGCGACCCGAACGCCCGGCGTTCGGCGTTCCAGTGGCGGGTCATCTCGCCCCACGTGCCACCCTCAATGTGGTTGTGCAGCACGACAGCCTGCCCGTCGCGCGGCACCCACACGAAGAAACGCCGCGTCAGGAACGCAGCGCGCGGCAGGCTCAGGACCGTGCGGGCGTGCGGGTTCAGGCCCTGGAAGTCGTACACCAGCCAGCCGTCCAGGGTGGTGGCGGCGAGGGCCTGCTGCATGCGCGTGATCGGGGAGGTCATGCCGCTCAGCGTACCGCCCGCGCCGGGGTGCCCTGTCGGCTCTCGCGGACACCCGTCACGGTCTCGCGCCGCTCCTCCGGGAACAGGAAAAGCGGCGCGCAGCAGGAAGGTTTGGCTGGTCAGATCAGAAGGTCTGGTGGGGGCTCACCCACCTGCACCCTGATACGCAGGATGACGCCGGAAAGTTGCCGGCGTGTCAGGTCACCCGACCCGGACCCAGACCAGCGGCGGACAACGGAGGAACGGGCGGCGTGGGCCTGCCGGGTGGCGCCGTCCAGCACCGGGTCCGTGCTGTGCCGCAGGGACCCGGCCTGTTGCCGGGGCGCGCCCTGCAGCGTGCCGGGGTTCACCGGGTTGAGCAGGAGAGGAATCCTGGCACGCAGGGAGGCTGGGCTGGTTAACTTGACGGTTCCGGCGTGCAGGACCCCCGGGACCGCGCGCCCAAAGGGGGCGCCAGTGGTGATTGGCTCCCCGGGTGTCGGCTCTGAACGGAAGCAGAAACAGCGTCCGTCGGTCCTGCGGCGCCTGGTCAGCGCAGAGCCTGCGCAGCCAGGAAGGACCGCCAGGGGCAGCAGCACGGCGGCAGTCAGGGCCCGGAAGGCCGGGCGGCGTGATGGGGATGACGTCAGGGTGCGTGCAATCCGTAGGGCGGTCGAAGGGCCACCGCCATCAGTTCCGTGAAGCCCTGGCGGATGTACGTGGCGGAGGTCTGTCCGGTGGGCCGGTGGCTGCCCAGCAGGGCCGGCAGCTGCCGCGCGGCGAAGGCTGTAAAACAGCAGGCCCGGCGCCGCGGGCGGAGGTGGCGTCAGTCGCCCCGCCTCAGGCAGTGGCCCTAGCCGCCACGGGCGAAACGGCGTTCCAGGGTGCGCTGCACGACTTCCAGCAGGCTGCTGATCGCCCAGTAGATCAGGGCGGCCGCCAGGTATGGTCCGAACGGCTCGAAGGTCCGGGCAATGACCAGCTGGGCGCTGCGCAGCAGTTCCACCACGGTGATGACCGACACCAGCGAGGTGTCCTTGACCAGTCCGATCAGGGTGTTGCTGAGGCTGGGCAGGGCCACGCGCGCCGCCTGCGGCAGGATGATCAGCCGCATGGTCTATGGGCCGCTGAGGCCCAGACTGGTGGCAGCTTCCCGCTGCCCACGCGGAATGCTGAGGATCGCGGCGCGAATGGTTTCACTCAGGTACGCCGCGGCGTTCAGGGTGAGTGCGATCACGCCGCCCGCCACTGGGTTCAGGGTGACCCCCAGGCTGGGCAGGCCGTAGTAGATAACGAAGATCTGCACCAGCAGCGGCGTGCCGCGCATGAATGACACGTACAGGCTGCTCAGGCTGCGCACCCAGCCGTGGCGGCTGAGACGGGCCAGGGCCACCAGGAAGCCCAGGGGAAGGCCCAGGACCATGGCGGCCAGTGCGAAACCCAGTGTGACGGGCAGGGCGCCGAGCAGGGTGGGCAGGGCCTGAACGGCGCTCTGCGTGACCAGGTGCAGCTGTTCGGTGTTCATGGGGTCTCCGGTGGGGGCGGCAAGGCAGCGTGGGCCATGAGGAAAGACGCCTCATGGCCCACGGCCCTTCCCCCTGTGATTTCAGGGTTTGCTGACGTCCTGCCCGAACCATTTGCGGCTGATCTTGGCGTACGTGCCGTCGGCCTTGATCTGCAGCAGCGCCACGGCCACTTTGAGGCTGGTGTTGCTTTTCTTCATGGCGATTCCGACTGCTTCGGGCTCACCGATCACGCCGGCGCCCCGGACGGGCAGGTTCTGCGACTTGATCAGGTACCCGACGAGCAGGCGGTCGTTGTAGGCGGCGTCCAGGCGGCCGGCGGTGAGGTCGGCGAGGTACTCGGGGGCGCCGGGGTAGGTGACGACATTGCTGCCGCCCGCGTCACGAAGCTGCTTTTCGAAGTTGCTGTCCAGGCCCACGCCCACGCGTTTGCCTTTCAGGTCCGCGAGGGTGCTGGGCGTGAAGCTGCCGGTTTTCTTCACGATGATCTGCGCGGAAGAGTAGGCGTAGGCTTTGCTGAAGCCGATGGTCTTCTGGCGTTCGTCGGTGATGCCGACCTGGTTGACGATCACGTCGTACTTGCTGGCTTGAAGGCCGGCGAGAATGCCGCTCCATTCGGTCAGGACGAATTCGGCTTTCAGGCCGAGTTTGGCCGCCACAGCTTTGGCGATGTCCACATCGAAGCCTACGAGCTGCCCCTTGTCGTCCTTGTAGGTGAAGGGAGCGTACGTGCCTTCCATGCCAATTTTCAGTACGCCTTTTTGCAGGGTGCTGGGGGTAGCGGCGTGGGCGGTGCTCAGGCTGGCGGTGAGGGCCAGGGTAATCAGGGCGTGGTGTTTCATGCTGCTCCTTCCTTGTGCGGGGCCTGTGGTGCGGGCCGGGAAGGCCAGTCTGCGGGGGGAACTGGTCACGACAACCTCAATAGTGTATAACTTTTGTCAACTTTAGGCGCGCACAGTCATCTGTGCAGCGCTTCACTTTTCCTTTACCACAACCTCGTCTCTGGGTACGGTTGCCCCGCCCAGCGCGTCCTACACTCGGCGCATGGCCTTCCCGGACATCCAGAGCTTCATCCGGCTTCTTGAAGAGCGCGGCGAACTGCTGCGCGTGTCCACCCCCGTCAGCCGCGAGCTCGAAATCACGGAGATCGCCGACCGCCTGGTCAAACGCGGCGGGCCCGCCCTGCTCTTCGAGAACGTCACCGGCAGCGCCTACCCTGTCGCCATCGGCCTGCTCGGCACCAGGGCCCGTGTGGCCCTCGCGCTGGGCGTCACCGACCTCGACGCCCTCGCCGCGAAGGTCCGCGCCCTGATCGACCTCTCCGGCGGCGGCAGCAGACTGGGCCTGCTCAGCAACGTCACCAAACTCGGCGACGCCATGAACCTCCCCCCCCGCCGTGTGCGCAACGCCCCCGTACAGCAGGTCGTGTGGCGCGGGGACGAAGTGGACCTCTCGAAAATCCCGGTTCTGAAGTGCTGGCCCCTGGACGGCGGGCCTTTCGTGACCCTGCCCCTCGTCATCACCAAGGACCCCGAAACTGGCGAACGCAACATGGGCATGTACCGCGTGCAGATCATGAGCCGCAACACCACCGGCATGCACTGGCAGCGGCACAAGACCGGCACGAAACACCTCGAGAAAGCCCGCAGGCTCGGCCAGCGTCTGGAGGTCGCCGTCGCCATCGGCGGGGACCCCGCCCTGATCTACGCCGCCACCGCCCCGCTGCCTCCCGTGCCCGGCCTGGACGAGTTCGCGCTCGCCGGGTACCTGCGGGGCCAGCGTTACCCCGTCACGCGCGGCGTCACCGTGGACCTCGACGTGCCGGCCAACGCGGAATTCATTCTCGAAGGGTACGTGGATCCCGCCGAGGACTGGGTGGTGGAAGGACCGTTCGGCGATCACACCGGCTTCTACACCCTGCCGGACCTGTACCCCCGGTTTCACGTCACGGCCGTCACCATGCGCGAGCACCCCGTGTACCCGGCCACCATCGTGGGCCGCCCGCCCATGGAGGACGCCTACCTGATCGAGGCCTCTGAACGGCTGTTCCTGCCCGCGGCGCAGCTCATCATTCCTGAGATCGTGGATTACCACATGCCGCCCGCCGGCGTGGCGCACAACCTCGTGTTCGTCAGCATCCGCAAGACGTACCCGGGCCAGGCGTACAAGGTCGCCAACGGTCTGTTCGGCCTGGGTCAGATGATGTTCGCCAAGGTGATTGTCGTCGTGGACGAGGACGTGAACGTCACCGACTTCAGCGCCGTGTGGCGCGAGGTTACCCGGAAAGCCGTGCCGGGTCGCGACACGCTCAGCACCCGCGGCCCCACCGACGTGCTCGATCACTCCAGTCGCGGGTGGGGGTACGGCG
>NZ_CP083455.1:2817500-2855189 GCF_020229735.1 Deinococcus taeanensis
CTGACGTTTGGGCTGTTGCTGCTGGTGGGCGTGCTGACGGGCGCGGGTGGCTGGTATTACTTGGCGGCGGTGGTGATGGGCGGCATTTTGTGGTTCGAGCACCGGATCGTGAATCCGGAGGACCTTGCGCGTGTGAATGTGGCGTTCTTTGATGCGAACATGTGGCTGGCGCTGACCATGCTGGCGGGTGTGGTTGTGGATGTGACGTGGCGCACGCTGACCTGAGGTGGGTGCCGCTGGAGGCGGCGAGGGCGTTTGAGGGGGGGGATGAGCGGCGTGCGGCGGTGCTGCTGGCGCGCGCGCGGGATGAGCAGCGGGCCGGGAGTGTGCCGTGGGCGGTGCTGGAGCGGCTGCATGGCCTGTGCCTGATTCACGTGCAGCGTGAGGTGGAGGGAACGTTTGCGCTGGAGCGGGCGGACGCGGTGCTTGATGAGCATGGCGTGGAGCGGCCGGACCTGGGGTGGTTGGAGCGGCGGGCGTTAGAATCGCCGGAATGATGAGGTTCATGGCCTGGGAGCAGCGTTGACACTGGAGACGTCTGAGCGGGATTTCGCGTCCCGTTACGCGGAGTTCGCGGCGCAGGGGACGCTGTATCCGCAGAGGGAGGGCAGTCCGCTGCTGGAGTTCGCGGTGGGAGGCCGGGTGCTGTACTTGTTTGACCGGAGTGGGCCGTATGCGGCGCGGCCGGGTGTGGCGCGCGTGGTGGTGCATGGGGTACTGGATCCTGAGGGAACTGAGGTGCGTGAGTCGGGGCAGGAGACGCTGCATGTGCTGGGTGTTTCGGCGGTGGAGGGGGTGGGGCGGGTGGTGGCTGTGCCGCGTGGGGCGGTGGTGGTGCAGGCGCGGCTGCCGCTGGTGCTGGCGTCGTTTGGTGGGGTGGGGGACGCCCAGGTGGGGGAGTGGCTGGCCTTCCGGACGTTGCCGCCGCTGCATGGGTTTCTGATCTGAGTGGCGTAGTGTCGCCATAAAACGCTCGAGTACTCAGGAAGTTACAGTTTTTGGAGTTTTTCACAGAGAGAACCTTTTGACATCGATTTAATCTGCTCTTCCTTTTCTTCTCACGCTGGGTCATCATGGCTGCACCCCGCTATGGCTGATCTGCTTCTTCCCCTCCCTGGCCCACAGGACCACTCCACCCCCGCCTGTATGGTGCTGGTCGACCTTGTGGGCAGCACGGTCATGGCGCAGACGCTGGACCTCAGCGCCTACATGGCTTTAATGCAGGAATTCGTCCAGGTCATGATCCTGACCATGGAAGCGCGGGGCGGCCAGGTTCTGCAGCATCAGGGAGACGCCGTCCTGGCCTGGTGGCCGGCCCTGCACGCGGTGCAGGCCTGTAGCGCCGCGCAGGAAGCCCATGGGCGCGCCGCGCGACTGGCCCTGGCCGGTCACCTGGGAGTCGACCTGCGCGTGCGCGCCGGCATCTCCAGTGGACCGGTCCTGATGGGCGTGGTGGGCGGGCAGCTCAGCGCCTACGGCCTGCCGGTCAACTACGCCCGGCGCCTGTGCGACGCGGCGTGTCCTGGAGAGACACTGATCTGTGACGATGTCCGCCGGGAACATCCCTCACTCATGTCTGAGCCGTGTCCACCCATGCCGCTGCAGGGCTTCGGTGCGCACTGCACCGCGCACCGGCTGGTTCGTGCGCCGTACCCGCGCATGAAAGTTGATTAAGCACCAAGACCGGCTTCTCATGAGAACGCTCCATAGACTGGCCGCATGGAACGCAAGCCCCTGGTCCTGGTCATCGAGGATGAGAAAGACATCGCTCGATTCATTGAACTTGAACTCGCGGCCGAAGGTTACGCCACGGAAGTGGCCTTCGACGGCGTCACCGGTCTGTCCAAATTTCGTGAAGTCAACCCCGACCTCGTCATTCTCGACCTGATGCTCCCCGTTCTGGACGGCCTGGAGGTCGCCCGGCGCATCCGCAAGACCAGCAACACCCCCATCATCATCCTGACGGCCAAAGACGGCATTCAGGACAAGGTGGAGGGTCTGGACTCCGGCGCCGACGACTACCTCATCAAGCCGTTCTCCATTGAAGAACTCCTGGCGCGGGTGCGCGCCCACCTGCGCCGCGTGAACCCGGCGGTCACCGGCGAGGTCCGCGTGGCTGACCTGGTCATGAACCTCGATGGCCGTGAGATCTTCCGCGGCGGGCGCCGCGTGGAACTGTCCGCCAAAGAGTTTGAGCTGCTGGAACTTCTGGCCCGTAACCCCGGTAAGGTCTTCTCCCGCTTTGAGATTGAGGAGAAGGTCTGGCCGGAGTACACCGGCGGCAGCAACGTTGTAGACGTGTATATCGGGTATCTGCGCCGCAAGCTCGAAGAGGGCGGCGAACGCCGCCTGATTCATACCGTGCGCGGCGTCGGGTACGTCCTGCGCGAGGAGTAACGTCCGGCAAGGTGAGCGCAGGCTGCCGCGCCTGCGCCCACCTCACCCTGCTGTCCTTCATGCCCCGCGCCACTACACTGCCTGACATGACCCGCCCCGTCCCCTGGAGCGCCCCGTGACCCTGCGCTGGCGGCTCACGCTGTTCTACACGGCCCTGCTGGCCTTCCTGCTGACCGGGGTGGGGGTCATCACGCTGTACCTGATGCGCGTCAACCTCCTGAACGGCATCGACAGTGAACTGAACACCACCTACAAGCAGTTCGTGACGTACCTTGTCAAACCCGTTGATCCCAACGCGCGCCTGCCCACCGACGGTGAGCAGCGCGCCACGGGGCAGCAGAGCAGCAGCGCCAGCGAACTGCGGCCCGCGGACGTCGGACAGGCGAAACTGCTGGCCCGCTACTACTTCCCGAATTCCAGTCTGGCGGTGGAACGCATTGAGTTCTTCGACCGGCAGTCCCTGCTGGACGCGCTGAACGACGCGCGGACCCCCGCGGCCCGCAACCAGCTCTTCGCGTTTCTGGACGCGCTGCGCACCAGCAGCCGCAGCTCCCTCGCGGTGGACATCGACCGGCCGATCACCCTGACGCACGCGGAGATCTCCCGGCTGATCAACTCGGCCGAGGGGCGACTGCTGCTGAACCGCCCTGTGGCCCTGTCGCCCAGCAGTGAGCCCACCCTGATGCGGCTTCTGGTGGTCCTGGCCCCCCTGGTCTCACCGGACAGCGGCAGCGCCCTGAGCGCCACACCCGGCGTGCTGCCCGCCACGGATCCCACCCGTGCCAGCGACCCGGGGTTGAGCATCGTGTACGTGGGCCGCAGCCTCAGCACCGTTCAGAACACCCTGGACGAACTGAAGAACGTGGTCGTGCTGCTGTTCATCACGGGCCTGTTCACGGCCGGGACGGGCGCCTACCTGCTGGCCGGGCAGGCCCTGTTGCCTCTGCGGCGCGTGCAGCGCGCCGCGGAACGAATCGGAGGACAGAACCTCACCGAACGGGTCCCCGTGCCGCAGACCGGAGATGAGGTGGAGTCTCTGGCCATGGCCCTGAACGCCATGCTCGGCCGCCTGGAGAGCAGCTTCGAGGCGCAGCGCCGCTTCACCAGCGACGCCAGCCACGAACTGCGCACCCCAGTCACCGCGATCAGCGGACATGCCAGCTACCTGCTACGCCGAACCAACCCCACCGGGCAGCAGCAGGAGAGCCTGAACATCATCCGCAGTGAATCCGAACGCCTGACGAACCTGATCGCCAGCCTGCTGCAACTGGCCCGTTCGGACAGCGGCGCGCTGGCCCTGCGGCGCGAACCGATCCTGGCGGCACTGTTCCTCTCGGACATCGTGCGTGAACTCGCGCCGCTGGCACAGGCGCAGCAGACCACGCTGCTCAGCGAGGGCGAGGACGTGACCTTCGAAGGGGACGCCGACCGCCTGAAACAGGTGCTGATCAATCTCGTCAGTAACGCCCTGAAAGCCGGAGCGCACACCGTGACGCTGCGCAGCACCCGCACAGACGGCGACGTGCGCCTGAGCGTGCAGGACGACGGCCCGGGCATTCCTGCCGATCAGCTGGAGCGGCTCTTCGACCGGTTCTACCGTCTGGAGGATTCCCGCAGCCGCGATCAGGGCGGCGCGGGCCTGGGGCTGAGCATCGCGCGCGGCATCGTGGACGCGCACGGGGGCCGCATCTGGCTGGAGAGTGAGGTGGGCCAGGGCACCACCGCGCACGTGCAGTTACCCGTCGGGAACGTTCCGGAACTTGGTGAGGATGACGTGCCCTGAACTGTGCGCGGAAAGCGGCGGGGGAGGAAATCGGAGCATGCCTGGCTCCTCCCCCGCCTGCCCCTGCGGACAGGACGCGCCGCTCAGCCAAGCATCAGGGCGTGAAATTCCTCCATGATGTTCTCCGCATCCCCCGTGGTGCGCGCGACCACGAAAATGGTGTCCTCCCCGGCCAGGGTGCCCACGATGTCGTCGCGCCTCACCCGGTCGAGCAGCAGCGCCACGCCGCTCGCGTGCCCCTCGGCAGTCCGGATGACCAGCAGGTTCTCCCCGCGGTCGATGTCATGCACGAAGTTCTGAAAGAGCCGGGCGAGTTCCTCCTCGGCGTCGGTGTGCCCGGCGGTCTGCGCCAGGGCGTAGCGGTGCCGGCCCTTGCCGACCGGGAGGCGCACGAGACGCAGTTCGTTGATGTCCCGGCTGACGGTGGCCTGCGTGACACGGATGCCGTCGGCCTGCAGCCGCTCGACGAGTTCTCCCTGGGTGCTGATGCTTTCGCGGGCAATGATGTCCTGAATGCGTTTCTGTCGTTGTTCCTTGCTGAGCGCTCCCGCCATTCCTCACATCATATGCATATGCAGTGAATAATTCAATCAAGGTGGGGGTGCGGCCCGGGCCTCAGGTCCGGACCGGCAGCCGCCTCGCCGCCTCGGACAGCAGCCGCTCGGCCACCTCACGCTTGCTCAGGCGCGGCCAGTCCTCGAACGAGCCGTCAGGTCGCACCAGCGTCACCTGATTGTCCTCCCCCCCAAAAGCCGTGCCTTCCCGCGTGGGGTAATTCAGCAGAATAAAATCCGCATTCTTCCGCTGCGCCTTGAGGGCCGCGCGCTCCACGCCGGCATGCGTCTCCATGGCGAACCCCACCAGCACCCGCCTGCCCTTCTCCCGGCCCAGCTCCGCCAGGATGTCCGGGTTGGGCGTGAGGTGCACTGTCACGTCCCCCGCCACCTTCGCCTGCTTCTCCCCATTCTGCTGCGACGCCCGGTAATCCGCGACCGCCGCCGTCATCACCACGAGGTCCGCACCAAGCGCGGCGCTCAGGACGGCGTCCCGCAGCTCCAGCGCCGACCCGATGCGCACCACCCGCAGGCCGGGCGGATCCGGCAGGGTGACGGGACCCGTCACCAGCGTCACGTCCGCCCCCCGGTCACGCGCCGCCTGCGCCACCGCGAAACCCATCTTGCCGCTCGACGGGTTGCTGATGAACCGCACCGGATCCAGATACTCACGGGTGGGGCCAGCCGACACCACCACCCGCACCCCCTCCAGGTCCCGTGGCGGGGCAGGGGAGAGGAGCGCTGTCACGGCGTCCGCAATGGCGTCAGGTTCACTCATGCGGCCCACGCCCTGGCCCTCGCCACGGGTTCCGAACGCCCCTTCCTCCGGCCCCAGGAACCGGTGGCCCCAGCCGCGCAGGGTGCTCACGTTCGCCTGCACTGCCGGGTTCGTCCACATGGCCTCGTTCATGGCCGGCACCCACAGCACGGGCGCGCGCACACTCAGCAGGGTCGCCAGGGCCAGCTCGCCGGCGTGCCCGTGCGCGGCGCCGGCGAGCAGTTCCGCTGAGGCGCCCACCACCACGGCCGCCTCCACCCGGGCGTGCGTGAGGTGCAGCGCGTCCGGCCGGGCCTCGAACCAGTGGTCGTCCGTACCCACCGGGCCGTCCGCGGCCGTGCTCAGTGACAGCTCCGTAATGAACTGCAGCGCTGCGCGCGTGGCAATGACCCGCACGTCTGCGCCCCGCTCCCGCAGGCGGCGCAGCACCGACGGGGCCTTCACGGCGGCCATGCTGCCCCCCACGATCACCAGCACGGCAGGTTTCGCACTCAACGCATTCACGCCCCAGAGTCTAGAGCGGCCGGCGGGTCCGGCGCCCGGTGTGGGCGTGCCGGGCGCCGGGGTCAGCCTTCGCGCTGTCCGGTCACCCAGTAGCGCACGCGTTCGGAGATGTTCTCCATATGGTCCCCCACGCGTTCCAGACTGCGGCCCACCCGCATCAGCATCAGCGCCTTGCTGATGTTGCGTGGATCCTCCAGCATGTACGTCACGAGTTCCCGCTGGATCTGCTCGTACAGGTCATCCACCTCGTCGTCCATCTGGATGGTGGTCTCGGCGCGCGCCACGTCGCGGTCGGCAATCGCGGTGCGGAGATTCCGGCTCATCTCGCCCAGCCGGTCGAGCATCCGCGAGAGGTTCACGTAGCGTTTCAGCGCCGGCGCCTGCGCGAGCTCCGCGCCGTCCTCAGCGACGTGCACCACGTAGTCCCCCATGCGCTCGATGTCACTGAGGCTCTTGAGGATCAGCGCCACCATCCGCAGGTCCCGCGCGACCGGCTGGTGCAGCGCAATGATCCGCAGGCACTCCGCCTCGATCTGCGCTTCCTGCGCGTCCACCTCGCGGTCCAGGGCGCGGACCTCCGCGAGGCGTTCCACGTTCTCACGCAGCAGCACCTCGCCCGCGACGGGCAGCATCCGCTCGACCGTACCGAGCATGTTCAGGGCGCCGTTCAGAACGGCACGCAGATCGTTTTCCAGCGCTTCACGCATGACAACTCCTCCTCATGAACGTAGCACCCCGCGCAGGCGCGGCGTGTCAGGGTCCCGTCAGCTGCCCGTCCCACCCGGGCGGGCCGCCGGCGGGTCCCCTTCAGGTCAGGCCGCCCACACCGGGCAGCGTGAAACAAAACGCGTTGGCCTCCCCACGCCGCTCCACCCAGGCCTGCCCGCCCCAGCCGTGCACGATGCTGCGCACGATGTACAGCCCCATCCCGCTGCCCTGCCCGGTCGCGGCGCGGCCCCGCGTGTGCGCCTTGAACAGGCTCTCCGTATCAGGGATGGGCGTGCCGCGGTCCAGCACGCTGACCTCCACCCAGGTGCCCCGCTCGGCGGTGAGCACCTCAACGGGCTGCGCGGCCGGACCGTACTTCAGGGCGTTCTCGATCAGGTTCAGCAGCACCTGCAGCAGCTTGTCCGGATCGGCCCGCACGAGGTGATCCTGCCCGAACGTCACGCTGGCGCGGCGGGTGGTGAGGTCGGCAGCCAGCAGCCGCTCGGCGCGCGCGAACGCCTCAGCCAGCGGCAGCGTCCGGGCGCGGGTGGGCCGGAACCCCACCGCGAGATCCTCGACGAGGCGCGCCAGCCGCTCAGTTTCCTGCAGGCCCTGCCGCACGAAATTCTGCGACAGAGCCCGCGGCATGTCGTACTCCAGCGCCTCGAGCACGCCGCGCAGCGCCGCAACCGGCGTGCGGAACTCGTGCGACAGCACCGCCGTCGCCTCGCGCAGCTCCGCCTCGCGCCGGCGGTGCTCGGTGACGTCCTCCACGATCAGCGCGCCGTGTTCCCCGTCTCGCGTGGCCGTGCAGCGCAGCGTGCGGCCCGTGACCTCCAGTTCCAGCTCCCCGCCGCGTTCCAGCAGGGTCTCGAGCGTGTGGCGGCGCACCACCTCCAGCACCGGGCGGCCCGCGGCGCGCTCCTGCGGCACCCCCCACAGCCGCGCGGCCGCCGCGTTCACGCGCGTCACCCGCCCGCCGCCGGTCAGCAGCACCGCCTGCGGCAGCGCGTCCATCCAGTGATCTGCGGGCGCCGCGAACGCCGGGCCCTGCGGATCCACGCCCGTCACGCGCCGTCCGCCCAGGGCCGCATGCGGTAGCCCTTGCCGCGCACGGTCTCCAGAAACCCGGGTTTTCCAGGGTCGTCCCCCAGGTGCGCGCGCAACTGCGTGACGTGCTGATCCACCGTGCGCTCACCACCCAGGAAGTCCGCGCCCCACACCCGGTCCAGCAGTTCCGTCCGGGAGTACACGCGGCCCACGTGCTGCGTCAGGAAGGCCAGCAGGTCAAATTCGCGCCGGGTGAGATTCATGCGCCGCCCCCCCACGCGCGCCTCGGCGGCCCCCACGTCCACGCTCAGGGGACCGTTCGTCATCAGGGGCGGCACCTCCGGCTGTGAGCGCCGCAGCAGGGCCCGCACGCGCGCCACGAGTTCCGCCGCTGAAAACGGCTTGGTCAGGTAATCGTCCGCGCCGGATTCCAGGCCCTCAACCCGCTCGGCTTCCGCGGCCCGCGCCGTGAGCATCAGCACCGGCATGCGCCGCAGTTCGGGATCGCCCCGCAGGCGCCGCAGGAAACTCAGGCCGCTCTCGCCCGGCAGCATCCAGTCCAGCACCAGCGCGTCCGCGCCGTTCAGGGCGTCCAGCCCACCCCCGGTGGACTCCAGGGCCGTGACGCGCAGCCCCGCCCGCTCCAGGTGAAAGCGCAGGACGTCCCGCACGGTCCCCTCGTCCTCGATGACAACGACGTGGCTCATTGCCCTCATTCTGACCGGCCACGTCAGCCGCGTGTCAGCCCGCCGCGTGACCCCCGCCCAGGGGCGGGCCTTCGTCCTTTTCTGCGCGGGGGTTCCTGGAGTACGCTGGCGACTGCCACTGCCCGCGCAGCCCTTCTTGCGGCCGCGACCGGGCAGGCCGTGCGGGGACCGCAGCGACATCCCTCTCCAGGCGGTTCTGTGAGACGCCCCCCCGCACGCAAGGAGCCATATGCGGAAGTACTACACCTCGGAATCGGTGTCCGAAGGGCACCCCGACAAGCTGGCCGACTTCATCTCGGACAGCATCCTCGACGAGTTCCTGCGCCAGGAACCCGAAAGTCGCGTGGCGGTCGAGACGCTCCTCACCACCGGCATGGCCGTCGTGGCCGGCGAGGTCACGGCCAAACGTGCCCACGTGGACGTGCAGAAGACCGTGCGTGACGCCGTCATGAAGGTCGGCTACACCCGCGCCAACTACGGCTTTGACGCCGAGTACAGCGCCGTGCTGGTCAGCATTCACGAACAGAGCCCCGAAATCGCGGGCGGCGTGAACCACAGCGAGGAGTGGCGCGCCATGACCGACGAGGAACGCGCCCGCCCCGAGAACGCGCACTCTGAAGTGGGCGCCGGGGACCAGGGCCTGATGTTCGGCTACGCCACCGACGAAACCCCGGAACTCATGCCGCTGCCCATCAGCCTCGCGCACCGCCTCACCCGGCGCATCGCGGAACTGCGCAAGAACGGCACCCTGCCTTACCTGCGCCCGGACGCCAAGGCCCAGGTGACGGTCGTGCGCAACGGCGAACCGCACGAGGCGACCGAGACCCTGGTCGACACCGTCGTGATCAGCACCCAGCACAGCGACGATGTCGAGCAGGAGACCATCCGCGCCGACATGATCGAGCACGTGATCGGCGCGGTGATTCCCGCCGAGTACCTCACGGTGCAGACCAAGTACTTCATCAACCCCTCCGGCCGTTTCGTGATCGGCGGGCCGCACGGCGACACCGGCCTGACCGGCCGCAAGATCATCGTGGACACCTACGGCGGCGCCGTGCCGCACGGCGGCGGGGCGTTCAGCGGCAAGGACCCCACCAAAGTGGACCGGTCTGCGGCGTACTACGCGCGTTTCATCGCCAAGAACATCGTGGCGGCCGGCCTGGCCCGGCGCGCCCTGGTGGAGGTCGCGTACGCCATCGGCCGCGCCGGGCCCGTCAGTCTGCGCGTCGACACCTACGGCACCGGCACGGTGAGCGACGAACGCCTCGCGGCGCTGGTGGCCGAGCACTTCGACGCGCGTCCCCAGGCGATCATTGCGGAACTCGACCTGCGCCGCCCCATCTACGCACAGACCGCCGCGTACGGACACTTCGGCCGCGAAGAGTTCCCGTGGGAACAGACCAGCAAGGCCCAGGCGCTGAAGGCTGCCGCGCAGCGCTGAACGCCTATACGGCGAAAGTGGCGCCCCCGGCAGTGTCCGGGGGCGCCACTTTCGCCGTCATGCTGCCGGGAACACGAACCCTGCAGCTTCAGGGTTCCAGGGCCGCCACGCGGGCCTTCTCCGCCGCGCGCTCGGCGTACACCGACTCGTGCTTGCGGCGCAGCGCCGCCGCACTGGCGCGCGGCACCATCTCGCTGACGTCCCCGCCGTAACTGGCGATCTCGCGCACCATGGAACTGCTCACGAAGCTCCAGCGCGTGGCGGCCATGATAAACACCGTCTCGGCGTCCCCGATCTGCCGGTTCAGGTGCGCGATCTGCAACTCGTACTCGTAGTCCGACACGGCCCGCAGGCCGCGCAGAATCACGCTGCCCGGCGCCTGCCCCGCCATGTAGTCCACGAGCAGACCCCCGAAGGTGTCCACGCTGACGTTCCCGAAATGCGCGGTCGCCTCCCGCAGGATCTCCGAGCGTTCGTCCAGGGTGAACAGGTGCTGGCCCTGCTTGCGGGCGTTATGCATTACGGTGACCGTCACGTGATCAAAAATCCGTGCGGCACGCGTCAACACGTCCATGTGCCCACTCGTGATGGGGTCGAACGACCCGGGGAAGACAGCGTTCATAACCCTGACACCTTACTCCAATTCCGCGCCGGACTCCTCGTCCACACTGGCCCCTTCACCAGCTGCGCCGCCCGCTCCGCGCCAGTACAGCGTGAGGCTGTTGCTGCCGTACTCACGGACTTCCCGCGTGAAACCCGCATGGTCCGGCAGGCGCGCGCGGTCCGGATGCTGACAGACCAGCAGACCGGCCGGCGCCACCACGCCGCTGCGCAGCAGTTTCAGGGTCAGCGCGGGAATATCCGCGTCGTACGGCGGGTCGCTGAACACCACCTCGAACGGCCCCAGACGCCCCAGAAGCGCCGCGGCGTCTCCTTTCACGATCCGGACCCGCAGGTCCAGGGCCCGGGCGTTCGCCTCCAGCGCCCGGACCGCCCGGGCGTCCCGTTCCACCAGCGTCACGCTGTACCCACGGCTCGCGGCTTCCAGGCCGATAGCGCCGCTGCCGCCGTGCAGATCGATAAAGCGCGGGTACCGCCCGGCCGGCGCGCGCGCAGACAGCAGATCGAACAGGCTTTTACGCACGCGCGCACCGCTGGGCCGGGCACTGTCCGGCACCTGCAGGGACCGGCCCTTGGCCGTGCCGCCCAGGATGCGCAGACTCATCGGGTCACCTTCATCCCCTCAGAATACGGCGCCTCCCCTCAGGACACGAACGGCAGGGCCGCCGGGAACCCCGCCAGCGCCTCAGGCGCCAGGTGCCAGTCCTCGCCGTCCCGGCGGCCCTGCCCGGCCTGAACCAGGCGGTTCAGTTCAGCCTCCACGCGCTGCTGCACGCGCCGCAGGGGCATGTCAGCGGCGCGCTCGACACCGCGCCACGTCAGGAACGCCCGGTGAAAGGCCGGCAGGTCATTCAGGCCCACCCGGGTTTCCAGGGCGCGCCAGCTGATGGGGTCTGTCATGATTCCGTTCTACGCCGCGGGGCGGGGCGCGTACAATGCCCCCATGACCGATCTGCCCGGTGACGTTCCCCCCGGTGACCTGCCGGTCACGCCGGACCTCGCCCGGGCGCTTGAGGCGCTGGGAGGGCAGCTGGTGTGGCGCATCGGCAAGGACGAGGCCAGTGACGACGTGATTGTACGCCTGGGCTTCGCGTCTGCCACGCCGCGCTTCGCTCACCTGCCGCGCCTGCGCAGCGCCGGAGACGCCGAACTGCAGGCCGCCCTGGCAGACAACCGCGTGGTGATCGAGTGGGTCGACTAGCCGTGAGGGCCGTGTGATCGTCGAGGCCACGCAGCACTTCACGCTTCCCTGGACCGGCGCGCCGGCCGCCGCTCTGGCCTTCGTGCAGAACCCCGCGCGGGCCCTGTCGCACCTGCGTTTCCTGCGGAACCTGCACGCCGGGCCGGACGGCGTGCGCGGCGAACTGCTCGTGCCGCTGCCCGGCCTGGGTGAGGTGGACCTGCCCTTCCACAGCACGCTGGGCCTCACCCCGGACGGCGCGACCCTCACTCCGGCTGCCCTGACGGGCGAGCGGGCGTGGGTGGAGGTGGCCGGTCAGGCGAGCGCGCAGGGCGACACGCTCACGTTCGCGTTTCACTTCCGCGCGCACCTCGCCACGCCGGACGCGCAGGGCTGGGGCGGCGCCGCTTTCGAGAAGATGATCCGCGCCGCCGCAGGCCGCACCCTGGACCGCGTGGCGCGTGAGCTGCCCGCCGCGATTGCCAGCGCCGTTCAGGACGCCGGGACCGGCCCACCGGACAGCCGGGCTCACGCGGAATAAAAGCGGCGCCCTGTATCGGGGCGCCGCTGTCCTGGGGTGACGGTCAGGCCTGCACTTCAGGGAAATCCAGGACGCGCGCGTCGCTCCAGAGGCCCTCAAGGTCGTAGTACTCGCGGGCGTCCTTGGTCATGATGTGCACCACGATGCCGCCCCCAAACGCCAGCAGCAGCCAGCGTTCGCTGGGGCCCTCCACGCTGGGGCGGGGCAGGCCGGTTCCCTGCGCCTTTTCGCGGATGTTCTCCTGCACGGCGTTCAGCTGCAGGCCCGCGGTGGCGGTGCAGATCACGAAGTACTCGAGGGTGCTGCTCACATCAGTCAGGTCAAGGACGGTGACGTCCTCGGCGCGGCGTTCACGGGCGGCGTCCACAATGGCGCGCAGTTGGTTCAGGGTGTGGGAATCAGGGGTCATGGAGTCTCCAGGGGATGAGAGGACGGATCGGGGGCGGGCGCGTCGCGCAACAGGTCAGTCTACAGGGCGCGCGCCGCGCTGCGCCTTGACCTGGGATTGACCCCGGGCCGCCTCAGGGAGCGGCGGGGCCCAGCAACCCCCTCAAGGCCCCCAGGGATGAGGCGGCGTCCTCGCCCAGCAGCACGCCCACCTCGCCGGCCGTGACCGGGAAGCGTTCCCCCTGGAGGCGCGGCAGGTTCAGCGTGCCGGCCAGCAGGTTCGCCTCCGCGACGTCCTGCTGCGTGAACACCTGGCTGGCTTCGCGGCTTCGCGGCACCGGGCTGACCTGCACGTCGCGGTAACCCAGGGCGTTCAGGGCGCGCGCCAGCGCAGGCCCGAGATTCACGCCACTGGCGTCGACCACCTTCACGTGCACGCCGGGCGTCGTGGCGGTGGTCGGGGCGTCCCCCCAGATCTGCGCGAGCCGCTCACGGTTCACCGCCAGGTTGAAGGTGCCGGGGATGTCGTCGGTGGGCAGCGTGGCGAAACTCAGTTTCATCTGGCCCAGGTACGGGCGCATGGCGGCGATCACGCCGGGGTCCACGTTCGTTTCCACGCCGTTGCCGATGCCGCCCAGGATGGTGGGCAGCGCCGCGAGCCCCTGCGGGGTGCGCAGGCGGTTGGCAAGCTGCGTCAGCGCCTGC
Organism: Deinococcus taeanensis; assembly: GCF_020229735.1. Taxonomy (NCBI): domain Bacteria; kingdom Thermotogati; phylum Deinococcota; class Deinococci; order Deinococcales; family Deinococcaceae; genus Deinococcus; species Deinococcus taeanensis. The sequence continues at coordinate 2,830,857 of NZ_CP083455.1, forward strand.
TTCTGGTGGTCGATGCGGCCGTAGTCATCCCCGAACCCCTTGCGGACCCGCAGGAACAGCACGCCCTGCTGACCGCCGAGGTGGTGCGTGCCGGGCGCGAGTTTCAGGTTCACGCCCGCGGCCTGGTCGACCCATTCGATGCCAGGCTCCGGCACGGTGACGTCCAGCCCGCCGAGAGCGTCGATCACGCGTTCCACGTAGTCGGTGCGCACGATCACGTACGAATCCACGTGCTCTCCGGTGATGGTCTCGGCCGCGCGGACCAGGGCCTGCGGGCCGCCCGAGAAGTACTGACTGTTGACCTTCTGCTGCGCCACCGACCGGGAGCGGTCGAAAGGACCCACGTTCGTGTCACGCGGGATGCTCAGCACGTGCACCCGGGTGCCCTGCACCTTCACCAGCATGATCGTGTCGGTGTTCGGCGGCTGCGCCAGCCCTGTGCGCTGGTCCTGGTTCCTGCAGGGCTGCTGGTAGTAGCAGTACACGATGTCCCGCCCGGCGATCAGCAGCGTGAAGCTGGGCGCCTGCCCACTCAGGCTGGCGGCCATGGTGGTCGGCCCGGCGCCGCTGAGCAGCGCGAAGCCCGCCAGGGACAGGGTGGCGAGCGTCAGGCCGAACGCCTGCACGGCGCGCAGCCCGGCAATCCGGGGGGCAGGATCGGGGCGCCGGGTCACGTCAGGGGCACGGTGGAGCACAGGTGGGCGTTACAGGGCAGCGCGTGGTAGGCCTGGAGGGTGCGCGGGTGCACCTGAATGCCGCGGCCCTGCAGGTAGGTCACTTTCGAGACGATGGCGCGCTCCAGCGCGGCGCTCAGGTCGGTGAGGGCCAGTTCGCGGATGTCGGCGTTCACGCCGCGCCCGGGTTCAGACACATCGGCAATGTACACGCATGAGGACACCGGGTTGCCGCCGCGCGGGCCGGTGGTGTGGTCCTCCACCGCTTCGAGCACCATGCAGTCCTGGTAGCCCCAGCGTTCCAGCAGCGTCCGGGCCGCGCGGCCGTGCAGGGCCAGCGGGTGCGCTGCGTCAATGTCACACTCGGGCGGCGCCAGGCGCAGCAGTTCACTGTCCGGAAGGTCCCGCGCGATGTCGTGCAGGACCCCGGCCGCGTAGGCGCGCATATCGTCGATCCCGTTGGCACGGGCAATCTGCGCAGCGAGTTCCGCCACGCGCAACACGTGTTCGTAGCGCCGTGGCCTGACCATCAGGCGCACGCGCTCCTCCCAGCCGGTCCAGGCCGCCACACTGGGTGGCGGGACGAGGAGCTGAGCAATCACGACAGTATGTGGCCGCTTCTCCACATCATGATCCAGACTATACGCCCCGGCGAGGCCCTCAGCTGACATCCGGGTCACTTTCTGACCCGCCGCTGACGCACGCCCGGCATTCAGCGTGCAGGTGCCGCCGTCCGCGCGCGCACAGTCAGCCGCACACTCACGGTTTCCAGCGCCTGCGCGCCCGCCGGAATATTCAGCCGCACTGCCGCCGTGTACGTGCCCGGCCGGTACGTGACCGTTCCCGTCACCTCCCGCAGGCGCCCCAGAAGTTCCGGCGCCGCCACCACCCGCACCGCGCTGGGCTGCACACTCACCGCCGTGACCTGCAGGTTCGCCGGCGGGTCATTCAGCACCACCCGCAGGGTCTTCACCGGCAGTTCCCCCATGTCCAGGCGGCGCACCGTGACCGTATTCGGCTTGACGCTCACGCCCGCCACCGGCAGTCCCGTCACGTCCAGCGGCACCAGCGGCACCTCCAGCTCCGTGCCGACGTTCAGCGCCGCGGGACTGGTCACCAGGCGCGCCACCGCGCTCACCACGCGCCCGGCACCGGAAACGGTCGCCTCACCCGGCGTCACCTGATAGCGCGGCAGACTTGAATCGGGCGGCGCCGTCACACTCAGCGTCACCGGGAGGGTCCGCTGCACCAGCGTGTCCACAAACCCCTGCACGCGCGTGGGCGTCAGGCGCCGGACCTCCGTTCCGCCCGGCGCCGTGACCGAGACAGGCCGCGTGAAACTGCCTTCCGGAACGTCAGTGACATCCACCGTCGCCTCGATGCTGTCCGGCTGCACGTCCCGCAGCCGCTCCGGGCGCCCGGAGAGAATCACCCGCACCGACGACGGACTCAGCGCGCTCGTGGCGCGTTTCTCCTCGCCGTTTCCCGTTGTGTCCCGCACCTCAACCGGCACATCGAACCCCTGCTCGACGTTCGCACGCCGGTCGGCGGTCGCCACGAACCACAGCGTCAGGGAGACGCCCAGCGCCAGCAGTTTCGGCAGCAGGTTGTGCGTAAAGCGCGCCCACGCGTACCGCGGACGCAGCCAGCGGCCCAGCCGGGAGACGCGCGCCCTCACGCCCGCTCCTCCGGCCGGGCGTCAGGGTCGGTGTCCGGCGGCGCGGCCCGTTCACGCGCCAGCAGCGGCGGGTACGGATCGTGATCGTACACAAGCGCGCGCAGCTGTTCACGCAGCTCCGCGCCGTTCAGGTCCGGCCCCAGCCGCCCCCCCAGCGCCACGCGCATGCTGCCGCGCTCCTCGCTGACCACCAGCACCACCGCGTCCGTCAGTTCGGACAGGCCGATCGCTGCGCGGTGCCGCGTGCCGTAGCGGCGGTACGTGCCGTCACTGGACTGCAGCGGGAACAGGCACCCCGCCGAGATCACCCGTGAGCCCTGCACAATCACCCCGCCATCATGCAGCGGCGCGTTGCGCGCAAACAGGGCCTCCAGAAACGGCACACTCACCAGGGCGTCCAGCGACACCCCCGTCGAGGCGTACTCCCCAAGCGGGGTGCGGCGCTCAATGGCAATCAGTGCGCCCGTCTTGCGCTCCGCGAGGCGCTCCATGGCCCGCGCCAGATCCTGCAGCGCCGCGCCGCTGGCCCCCATATCCCGTCCGCGTGGGCGCCCCACCCGCTCCAGCGCCGCGCGCAGCTCCGGCTGAAACAGCACGATCAGCGCGAAGATCCCCACCGTGCCTGCGCGTCCCAGCAGGTAGCTCAGCGTCGGCAGGTTCAGCACCTGCGCGGCCACCCACACCCCCGCAAACACCAGAATGCCGCGCACCACGTTCACCGCGCGTGTCCCCGCAACCAGCAGGTACCCCTGGTACACGAGAAACGCAACCAGCAGGATGTCCAGAACGTCCCGGACACTCACCTGTCCAAACGGCGGCATGGGGGGGCAGGTACTCCTTTCACGGCGAGCAGGGCGGCAGACGGGGCAAGCAGCGGACCGCGCCCACTATACGGTCTGCACCCCATGAGAACGGTCGGGCGACTCCTGCCCCCTGCCAGGAACGACACGCACCGCGGCCCGGCGTACAGACCCAGCCTCACAAAACCAACTACCTTGCGCTGGTGCCCGCGGCCTATGCTGAGCCGCAGCCAGGAGGACACCCATGAACATTCACTTCATCGGCCACAGCACCTTCATGCTCGAAACCCAGCAGCACCGCCTGCTGATCGACCCGTTCATCCAGGGCAACCCGCAGGCCAGCGTGACCCTGCAGCAGGCCCGGGACTGGCAGATCAGCGCCGTCCTGATCAGCCACGCGCACGGCGACCACTGGGGAGACGCGCTGGAATTTGCCCGGGCCGGCACGCCCCTGATTGCCACGGTCGAAATCGCCGGGTACGCGCAGAAGCACGGCGCCACCCAGGCGATCGGCATGAACATCGGAGGCACCTACCGCGCCGAGTGGGGCAGCGTGACCCTCACGCCCGCGTGGCACTCGTCCTCCTTCCCCGACGGCACGTACGGCGGCATGCCCACCGGGCTGATCATCACGCTCGGCGGACAGCGCGTGTACTTTGCGGGCGACACCAACCTGTTCAGCGACATGCGCCTCATCGGCGACACCGGACTTGACGCCGCGCTGCTGCCCATCGGCGACCACTTCACCATGGGGCCCGAGGAGGCCGCCCGCACCCTGGACCTGCTCAGGCCCCGTGTGGCGGTTCCCATGCACTACGGCACCTTCCCCCCGCTGACGGGCGACCCCGCCGTGTTCAGGCGAGAAGGGGAAGCGCGCGGCGTGGACGTGCGCGTCCTGAAGCCGGGTGAGCACACCACGCTGTAACACCGGGCCAGGCAGAGAGGGGCGTCCGGTAATCTTCACCGGACGCCCCTCTGCAGGCGGTCAATGCTCTTCGGTCACCAGGGCGCGTGGCGTGGCGTCTTCCTCGGCCGGCCGGCGCGTCTGAACGGGGGTGGGCTCGGGGTACTCGGGGTTCGCCTTGCGTTCCGGCGCGCGCTCAAAGGACCGGGAATCCACGTGCGCCTGCGTCGGCGGGCGCAGCTTGAAGCGGGTGGTGCGCGCCGGAACGCCCATCGCGATTCCGTGCGGGGGAATATCCCCGCGCAGCAGGGCATGGGTGGCGAGCATCGCGTCGTCACTGATGACACTGCCGGCCAGCACCGTGGAATGGTACGTCACACGGGCGCCCCGGCCGATCACTGTGCGCTTGAGGGTCACGTCCGGACCGTCCAGAACGCTGTGCGTGTGACTGTACACGTTCACGTAGTCACTGATGCTGGCATTGTCGTGCAGTTCAATCCCGCCGATATCGTCGAGCAGCACGTGCCGGTGCACCACCACGTGGTCGCCCACCTCCATGTTGTACCCGACGCTGAACTCCACGTTCTGCCAGCATTTGAACTCCTGCCCGACCCGGCGGAACACGTGCCCGGCCAGCACCCGCCGCAGCGGAATGCCCAGCACCGGGTTCTGGCCCACCGGCGTCAGGTCCGCGTTCTTCCACAGCCACAGCAGCGGCTTGACCCGGCCGAACTGCTCGGCGTCGGTGGCCATGTAGTACTCCGCTTCGAAGGTTACGTTCCGCGCGTCCACGTTGAGCGCCGCCAGGGGCGCGTCGGCCTGCAGCTGCGCGTAGGAACGGCCGTACATCATCTGCGCGAGCACCTCGGCCGCCAGAACGTAACGGTCAGCGCCCGGGTCGGCCAGGCGCGCGTCCAGGTCACGCAGGAATTCATTAAAGGCCGCCTGCGCGTCCTGACCTATCTCCACCGGCTTGAGCCACGTCACGCCCATACTCTACTGCCTACAGTGAAAAACAAAGTGGTGCTGTCTGCGGTGAGGCCGCCGCGTCACCTCAGCGCACGTTCCGGCCCACCACGGCCGCCCGCACCGGCGCCTGGCCCAGCGGCGGGTACACCGCCTCCTGGCTGCCCACCTGTTTGGCGAACCGCAGGCGGAACGACACGGCGCTGTCCGTCTCGACCGTAAAGACCGGCTCGGCCGCCTGGGGCGTGCGCACGTCATCGGACAGCAGCAGGGCCCGCGCGCCCGTGGCCGTCAGGCTCACGCCCAGCGGCGTGCTGCAGGGGTTCGTGGCGCTGCTCAGGGGCACGCGGAACTCCATCAGCGCCTGGGCGTTGCCGGCTGCGGAGATTTTCTGCTGCGCGGGCATCTGCGCGTTGTACGTGCCGCGCGGCAGCAGGTAGTACGCGAACAGCGTGGGCAGGTCACTCGAATCGGTGCTCCGCGGGGGGACGATCACCGCCACGAAATTCGTGCCGGCCCGCCACGTGGTTGTGCCCGCAGCGTTGCGGGTTCCGCTCACGGCCGGCAGGGTGAGACTCGTGCCCTGCGGGTAGACCGCGCAGGCCTCACGCAGCCGCGCGGCCAGCAGCTGCGTGCTGATCAGCGCGTCCCCGCGCAGCTGCGTGCGCGCGGTGAGCAGCGCGCTGGCCTGCCCGGTGCTCTGCGTCAGGGAGTACGCTGCGGTGAGGATCAGCAGGCCCAGAGCCATCGTGATCAGCGTCTCGATCAGCGTCAGGCCCGCCTGGCGGCGCTCAGGGGAAAAGAGAGTCCGCACAGTCAGCCGCCGTACATCTCGAAGGTCACTTCGTTGCTCGCGCCGCCTCCGCTCGTCTGAATACGGACCCGGCGCACGCTCTGGTTGGGCCGCTGCGTGGCCGCCGCGCAGTCGCTGCTGAGTGCGTAGCTGCTGCTGACCGTGAAGTTCCCCTGCCCGTCCGGCGTGACGTCCCAGACCGTGACGTTCATGCCGGCGGGCACAGTGAATCCTTCCAGGCAGGTGCGGCGCAACCGGTACGTGCCGCGCGTCTCAGTGGGACTCACGGCCGCCGGGTCCAGCCAGTGCCGGCGCAGGTCCTCCGCCGTTTCCTGCAGGCGCACCGAAAGGTTCTGCCGCTGCTCCACCTGCCGGTTGCTGCTGAACAGCCCGGTCATGATTGAGGACACCATCACCAGCACGATCGCCAGGACCGCGATGGACACCAGCACCTCCAGGATGGTGAAACCTTGTGTATGACGCTCAGGAACCATCCTGGACCACCTTTCCGGTCACGCCGACCGTGCGCAGCTGCGCCGTGCGGGTCGTCCGGGGATGCCGCAGCAGCAGCGTGACGGGCGCCGAGCTCAGCTCGCTGTACGGCGCGCTGTAGGTTAGCGTTAAGGGTGCATTCTGCAGCGTGAGATTGTAGGGGAGAACCGCCGTGACCGCCGCCCCGTTGATGGTCAGCCGGTACGAACGGGCGTCCAGCAGCTCGAACGTGGCGCTGGTGTTGTACCGCAGCGCGCCGCTGCGCACCCGCTCCAGGTCGCTGGCCAGTTGCGCGCTGCCCTCCTGAAGCTGCCGGGAACCGAGGTAGGCGAGCATGCTGTAGGCGCCGACACCCAGCATGATGCCCAGGATGGAGAGGACCAGCAGCGCCTCAAGCAGCGTGAAGCCCTGAAGGGCCGGGCGGGCGGGCGTCACATGCCCTCGGCGCGGAAGGTGCGCGGCTGGCTCAGGTCCGTGAAGTCCGGCTTGGCGTCGTACTGACCCTGCGTGGGGAAGAACGGGGGCGTGACACTGCTCGCGAGGCGCTCATCCCACCGGAGGTTACGGGAGTAGCCGTTGCCAGGCGTGCCGGTTGTTCCTACGCCCTGCGACTGCTCCTCGATGATGCCGCCCGTGATGTTGATTTTCGGGGTGACGCTCGAGGTGGTCCGCCGGGTCGTGTAGTCCACGGTGCCGAAGCCCTTGCCGGCGGCGGCTGCCATCAGGGTGCCGTCAATGGTGAGGTCGCGGTTCAGCGGACCGTTGACCTTCACGTTGCCCCCTTCGGAGTACACCCCCAGGACGTTGCGGGCGCCCGGTTCAGTCTGGGGATTGTCGGTGTAGGTCAGATCATCCTTGATAAAGATGTCGCCTGAGGCGGCCACGGTCAGCTGGGTGTCGGCCGCGATGTCCGGGTCGCTGGTGCCGTTGCCTTTCAGGCCGCCGGTCCCGGCGGGGGCCGCTGTCCCGATGGCGCCGTCCACGAAGATCATGCCGTTGAAAGTGCCGGTCATGGTCTTGCGCAGGGCGCCGTTCTCGTACACCTGCCAGCTGGTGGGGCCGGTCTGCTCAAAGCGGGTGGTGACGCCGCCCTGCACAATTTCGATGCGCTGGTACGTGCCGTTCTTGGAGAGCGTGAGGTTCTCCACGTTGCCTTTCACGTAAATCCCGCCGGTGCCGCTCTGACCGAAGGTGGTGGCGCTGTTCGGCGCGCCGCTGGTTCCTCTGGCGTAGTACACCCCGTTTGTGCCGCTCGGGCCGAAGGTACTGGCAAGGCAGGTGGCCGTGTCGCTGCAGTGCCCGGGGAGAATGCCAGTGGTGGCGAGGCGCTGGTTGTTGGCATTGGTGGGCAGCGCGATGGGGGCGACGCCCAGCTGGTGGCCACCCTGAAACATGGTGCTGGCAGCAGGCTGGGCCGCCGTGGAGTATTCCAGCGTGGTGCTGGTGGAGGTGTACCGCCCCAGGAACCGTGGACCGGCGTTCACGCTGCTGGCCCAGAACAGCGGCGCCGTGGAGCCGGCGGTGCCGTTGGCGTGCACGCGACCTTCGAAGGTGTCCTGATCCCAGAACACCAGGCGGCCCCCGGAGGGGAGGGTGCGGCGGTTCACGAAGTACTGGTACTGCGAGAAGGGCGGCTGGGAGATCACGATTTCACGCGTCTGCGCGCCGCCCGAGGAGTACCGGCGCTGCGCGACGACGCGGCTGCCGACCGTCAGGGTGGCCGTCGCGATCAGCGGCGTGGTTTGCAGCATCAGGTGCAGTTTGTTGTCCGGGGTGATTTTCAGTTCGGTGATGGTCAGGCCGCCCTGAACCTCGGTGTCCATGGTGCCGGTGGCCGTGCTGGGGCTCGCGTCGGTGCGCTTGAGCACCTCGCCGTTCTGACCGCCGAACATGGCCCTCCAGTGGCTTTTCCAGGCCGCGTCGCTCCAGCCGGCCGGCTTGGCGGCGTTGTCGCGCAGGAAGGCCAGCTGCGCGTCCCGCGCAGTGCCGGTCAGGCCTGGGGGGTTGCACAGGCGGCTGCCGGTCCTGGGCAGGTTGGGCACCTGGGGGGGCAGGGTCACGGGACCGGGAAGACTGCACAGCACGCCCATCTGGCTCAGGACGGTGCTCTGCTGCGTGCCGGGGGGAATCACGATGCTGTTAAGGGCGTCCGCGAACTGGTCAGCGGTGGCCTGCGCACGGGCCAGGGCGGATTCAGCGGCGTACTGCGTCTCCAGGATCAGCCGGTTGTCGGCCGCGCCGCGCTGGTTGCCGAGGAGCACGGACGCGGTCATGGAGAGCAGCACGGCGATCACGAGGCAGGTGCCCAGGACGGTGACCAGGGTGGTCATGCCCTGCGTGTGGCGCAGGGCGGGGCGGGGACTGGAGGACGGGGGAGAGGGAGGGGAGGGGTGAGGCATTCAGCGGGGCTCCTGTGGCGCGTGGGGGCAGCGCGCAGTGAAGTGTGGAAAATATCTCGTTTGCGTTCGGGTCAGTTTCTGGTAAGCGGCGCCAGTTCAGTGTGAATTTTTCCACGACTACACCTGTTGCGCTTCCCCCATCGGGGGCGCTGGCCGGCGAAAGCCGCAGGTTTGCTGAAGATGACGGCTGGCCTGGCCGCGTACGCTGTGACGCATGCTGGTATCGGTTCGGGTGCAGGAACTGCTGTCGCGGGAGCGCGGGCTGCTGGGGGACCTTCAGGCGCTGCTTGAAGCGCAGGGCGCGCCGCCTGAAGTGGTGGAGCACGCGCGCCAGGCGCTGCGCAACCTGGATGAGTCCTTTCTGCTGGTGGTGGTGGGGGAGTTCAACGCGGGCAAAAGCTCGTTCGTGAACGCCCTGCTGGGGGCGTCCGTGTTACCGGAAGGCGTGACCCCCACCACGGACCGCATCTACGTGCTGGTGCACGGCGATACGCCAGGTGCCATGGAACCCACCCGGGATCCGTTCGTGAGCCGCCTGACGTACCCCCTGCCCAGCCTGGAGGGCGTAGCGCTGGTGGACACGCCCGGCACGAACGCCATCATCCGTCAGCATCAGGCACTGACAGAAGGGTTCCTGCCGCGCGCGGACCTGCTGCTGTTCCTGACCAGCGCCGACCGGCCGTTCACGGAGTCCGAACGGCAGTTCCTGGCGCTCGCCGCCCGCTGGGGCCGCAGCGTGATTGTGGTGGTGAACAAGGCGGACCTGCTGGAGACGCCGGAGCAGCGTGAGCAGGTCCGCGCCTTCGTGGAGGGCGGAGCGCGCGGCGTCCTGGGCCTCACGCCGCCGGTCGTGCTGATCAGTGCCCGCGCCGAGCAGCGCGGCGGTGACGAGGGCTTCGCGGGCCTGCGGGCGCTGCTGCAGGCCCGGCTGTCGGAAACGGAACGCACCCGCCTGAAGCTGCTGAGTCCGCTTGGCACGGCGGCCGAACTGCTGACCGGTGAGGAAACGCGCGCCGACGCGGCGCGGCGCACCCTGACCGAGGACCTGCGGGTGCTGGGGGAGCTGCAGGCGCAGCAGGCCACGCACCACGAGGCCATGCTGGGCGAACTGGACGGGCAGCTGAACCGGGTGGCGCGGCTGCTCAGTGAGTTCGAGGTGCGTGCTGACCGGTTCATTGACGCGCAGTTGCGCTTCTCGAACCTGCGGGGGCTGCTGAACAGCCGGGAGATTGAAGAAGCGTTCCGGCGTGAGGCGGTGGCGGATCTGCCTGAGGCGATCGACCGGCAGTTCGGCAGCATGATCGACCGGTTCGTGGAGGCGAACCTGCACTTCTGGGAGGACGTGCAGGCGTTCCTGGTGCGGCGTCAGCCCAGCCAGGAGGTGGCCCGGACGCGTTTTTCGTACGACCGGGGGGCGCTGCTGGAAGGCATTGCGGGCAGCGCGCGCAGTCACCTGGAGAACACCACTGAGCAGGAGCTCGCCCGGGACCTCGCGCGGGACGCAGAAGACGCCATGAAGGGCGTGATCGGCGGTCTGGCAGGCGGCGTGGGCATCGGGGCGGGGGTGGGGGCGTTGATCGGGGCGTCCGCGCTGGACTTCACCGGGGGCATCCTGGCGGGTCTGACGCTGGGGAGCCTGGGGCTGTTCGTGCTGCCCAACAAGCGCATTCAGGCGCACCGTCAGCTGCGTGCGCGCGTGGCGGACCTGCGTGAGGCGCTGGAGCGCATTGTGCGGCGCGAGTTCGAGCGGGAGCAGGAGCGGGCCGACACCCGCCTGCGGGACGCGATCAGCCCATATACGCGCTTCACGGTGCAGGAGAAGGCGCGGCTGGAGGCGGCGCGGGAACGGTCCGGGCAGCTGCGGGGAGAGCTGGAGGCGCTGCAGCGCGAGGTCAAGGCGCTGCTCTGAGCCTCTGCTCCGGAGGGGCGCAGAGGGGCTGGGGCGGGACCGTCCCTCTTCCCCTTTGCTCACCTGCGCGGTAGTCTGAATCGATTCAGTTCATTGCCTGCAGGAGGCTCCCATGACCCAGCCCGCCCCAGCCCAGCCCCGCGTGACCGTCTGGCACGAGTACCGCCACGAGCACGACAATCCCAGAGTGGCCGCCCTCTACCCGCACGGCATGCACGCCACCCTCGCGGCCGGTCTGCGCGCCCACGGCCTGACCAGCGTGCGCACCGCCACCCTCGATGAGCCCCAGCACGGCCTGACCGACGAGGTCCTCGCCCAGACGGACGTGCTGCTCTGGTGGGGCCACAAAGCCCACGACGACGTGCAGGATGACATTGTGGAGAAGGTCGTGCAGCGCGTCTGGGACGGCATGGGCCTGATCGTCCTGCACTCGGCGCATTTCAGCAAGGTCTTCAAGCGCCTGATGGGCACCTCCTGCGACCTGAAGTGGCGCGAAGCGAGTGACCGCGAACGCCTCTGGGTGGTTGATCCCTCGCACCCGATCGCGCAGGGCGTCGGGGAATACCTGGAGATCGACCAGGAAGAGATGTACGGCGAGCACTTCGACATCCCCGCCCCGGACGAACTGGTGTTCGTCAGCTGGTTCACGGGCGGCGAGGTGTTCCGATCGGGCTGCACCTTCCGGCGCGGCAGCGGCAAGATCTTCTACTTCCGCCCCGGGCATGAGACCTACCCCACCTACGAGCACGCCGGCGTGCGCCAGGTCATCGCGAACGCCGTTCGCTGGGCCGCCCCCACCGCCAGCGCTCCACGGGCCTTCGGGGAAAGTGCGCCCCTTGAACCTCTGCCGGAGCGCGTGTGAGCGGCCCAGCCGGCAAGGTCGTGAACGCCGCCATCATCGGCGCGGGCGGCATTTCCATGCGGCACTTCGAGGGGTACCGTGATGCGGGCGTGAACGTGGTCGCCATCGCCGACGCCAGCGACACCATCCGGCGGCTGCGCGAGCAGGAATGGGGGGTGCGCGCCTACGCCACCTTTGAGGACCTGCTGGCGGCGGAAGACGTGCAGGCCGTCAGTGTCTGCACCCCCAACGCTTTCCACGCCCCGGCGGCCATCGCGGCACTTGAGCGCGGCATTCATGTGCTGTGCGAGAAGCCCCTCTCCCTGGACCTGGACGCGTGTGACGCCATGATCGGCGCGGCGCGGGCCAGTGGCGCCGTCCTGCAGACCGGGCATCACCTGCGCTCCAACCCGCTGGCCCGCACGGCCAGACGCCTCATCGACGAGGGCCGCATCGGGCGGGTCACGTTCATGCGCCTGCGTCAGGCGCACGACTGGGGCGGCGCTGAACAGGTGCGCGGCGCGTTCGGCAGCCTCGCCGCATCCGGCGGGGGCACCCTGCTCGACAACGGCTGCCACATGATGGACCTCGCCCGGTACTTCGCCGGGGACGTCCGCACCGTGTACGCGCGCATGGCGACGCTGAAGTTCGACATTGAGGTCGAGGACACCTCCGTCGCCACGCTGGAGTTCGAGAACGGCGCGATGGCCAGTGTGGAAAGCGCCTGGACGGCCACAGGCTGGGAGGAGAGTTTCTTCGTGTACGGCACGCAGGGCGCCCTGGAGTGCAGCAACCGCCTGGGCAAGGCCCGCCTGCGTTTCCTGAACCGCGAGTTCGGGCACAGCGACTGGGCCGGTGGCGACGAGACCTGGTACGACTTTGCCCGGGTCGACAACGCCCACGCGCGCAGCGTCACGCATTTCATTGAGTCCATTGAGCGGGGCGCCCCGGTCATCTGCACCGGCGAGGACGGCCGGGAGAGCGTGCGCCTGGTCCTCGGCGCCTATGAGAGCGCCCGTACGGGTCTGCCCGTCTCCCTCACCCTCAGCGGGCAGGCCCGGGCACGGTAAGGCCCGGCTGACCCCGGGAGGCATCAGTGCGGGCCGGCAGGACAACCTGCCGGCCCGTTTCAGGCCTGCGCGCTCCCCTTTCGTGGCTTCAGGGCAGCGCTTCGGCCTCGCGGACGATCTGCAGGACCCGTTCCCGGATGTGCCGTTCCTCGCGCAGGTACCGCTGTGCGCTCATCTGCACGCCGATGGCCGCCACGACCGTGTCCCCGTCGCCATGCGCGCTGTGCAGCGCGTGATAGGGCACACCCAGCGTGCACTGGCCCTGCACCCACTCCTCAATGGAGTACGCGTAGCCCAGGCGTTTGACCTTGGCCACCTCGGTGCGCCACTCGTCCATGGACGTGATGGAACTGGACGTGCAGGCCGAGAAGGTACGGGGTGTGATGTCGCCGTGCGCGTAGAGGATCTTGCCGCTGGCCGTGGCGGTGGCCGGCAGGTAGATGTCGAGCGGCAGGTCAATGTCGGCGTCCGGGTGGCGCTCGCGGATCGCGGCGACGATCTCCTCACCTTCCAGAATGCACAGGAACGCCACCGAGCGGACCTCCAGGGCCAGGCGCGTGATCAGGGCGCGCGCTTCAGGGAACCAGGGGAGGGCGGCAGTAAGCTGGGCGCCCATTTCCGCGAGGTGCCAGGAAAGGCGGTACTTGCCGGCGGGGGTGCGGCGCAGGAAGCCGGCTTCGGTCAGGCCCGCAAGGTAGGCGTGCGCGGTGGCGCGGGGGACGCCCAGGTGCGCGGCGAGCGCGCGGACGCCCCACTCGGGCTGTTCGGCGCTGAACGCGCCCAGGATATTGGCCGCTTTCTGGAGGGAGAGCACCTGTCCAGCGTACAGGGACGAGGCCGGATTGTATACATGCACCCCACCTGCACCCGGTCCAGCCGGGCCTCGCCACCCCAGGGCCGGCCGGCTGGAGTACAGTGCCCGGCGTGCGCCCCCACCTGCTGCTGCTGCCGGCCCTGGCCTTCCTCCCGGCGCTGGCGACTTCCGTCCCCGCCCCGGCAGCGGCCCTGCACGCGCAGCTCGAGCAGGGCGAAACCACCTACATTCTGGCCTGCGCCATGTGCCACGGCGACCGTCTGGAAGGCGTCAGCGCCCCGGCGCTCAGCGGCGAGCATTTCCGCGCCACATACCGCACGCTGCCGCCCCAGGCGCTGCACGACCTGATCCAGGCCACCATGCCCGCCACGCGGCGCGGCACCCTGAGTGCCCAGGAAGTCCTGGACGTCACCGCGTACGTGCTGCACGCGAATAGCCTCACCGTCCCCGAGGGCGGCCTTACCCCCGCAGACGTTCAGCCCGGCCCGACGTCAGCTCCGACCCGCTGAACGCAGGTACGACAGCATCAGCTCGCCCGTGGCGCGCAGCGCGTCCGTATGCGTCCGCTCGTACGCGTGGCTGGCGTCCACGCCCGGCCCGATCAGGGCCACCGGGTAATCCCCGCCAGCGTGCCAGGCCGCCGTGCCGTCCGAGGCGTAGTACGGGTAGATGTCAACCCGCAGATCCAGCGCCGCGGCGCGCGCCGCCGCCCGCAGCCGGTTGCCAAGCGCGTGATCGTACGGCCCACCCCCATCCGCGACGCACAGCGACACGCAGTGCTCGCTGCTGCTCTGCCCCTCACCCACCGCCGCCATATCCACCGCAATCAGCTCATCCGTGTGCGGCGGGATGCCGGTCGCCGCGCCGTGCCCGACCTCCTCGTACGTCGTGACGTGAAAGGCCGCCGTGACCGCCGCAGGCGCCGACAGCAGCGCCTGCGTGACCGCCACGAACACCGCCACGGCCGCCTTGTTGTCCAGGTGCCGGGCCTTCACGTACCCGGCCGGCGTCACCCGGGGCCGCGCATCAAAACTCACGAAGTCACCCTCCTGCACGCCCAGCGCCCGCACGTCCCGCTCGCTGCACACCCGTTCGTCCAGCCGGACCTCCATCACGGCCGCCTCGCGCTTCAGGTCCCGCAACGCCGCGCCGTGCACGTGCGTGCTCTGCCGCACATTCACCACCGTGCCGGAGAGCGTCACACCCGACTGCGTGTGCACCAGCACATCCTCGCCTTCCACGGTCGCCCAGTCGTAGCCGCCCAGCGCCCACAGCCGCAGCCGCCCGGACCCCTTGACCTCCTTGACCATGGCGCCCAGCGTGTCCACGTGACCGCTGAACGTCACGTGCCCGGCCCCGCTCCCCGCCACCTCCCAGGTGAGCGCCCCCTTACGGGTCCGCTGCGGCGTGACCCCCAGTGCCCGCAGCTCCGCCTCCAGCAGGGCCACCGCCGCGTCCGTAAACCCCGTCGGGCTCGGCGTAGCCAGCAGCCGCACCAGCAGGTCCAGCGTGAACTCCAGGTTCATGCCGGAACCTCCAGCGGCGCCACCTCAAAGCCCTGCTTCCGCGCCGAGTGCAGCGTCGCCTCTGCGGCCGGCGTGCCCGGCAGCGCCAGCACGTGCAGCGTCTGCACCGCCCGGGCATGCAGCTGGGCACTCAGCTCAGACCCCTCAAACGCGTCGGGAAGTGCCGCGCGCACCAGCACGTCCCCCTGCTCCGCGCGGAAATCCGGGTGCAGCGTCCAGTCACGGGAGAACGTCACCCACGCCGCGCCGTGCGGCGCGTCCCACTGCACGAACGTCACCAGCCACCCCCGCGACCGCGCTTCGGCCACGTGATGCGCCCAGTCGCGCGCCAGCACCCGCCCATCGGGCCGGTCATCCAGATCATGACGCTGCGCGTTCAGCAGCAGCAGGGCGTTCGGCGTGAGACTCATGCCCGCCAGCATAAGCCAGCGGCGCCTCTTCCCGCGCCGCTCAGGACACCGTCAGGACGATCTTCCCCACGGTGCGGCCCGTCGCCTGCGCCCGGTGCGCGTCCGCCACCCGCGCCAGAGGAAACACCTGACTCACGTGCGACCGCAGCTGACCCGACCGCACCAGGTCCGCCAGGGCCTCCAGGTGCGCGCGGGACGGATACACCAGGATCCGCGCCGCACGCACCCCCCGGGCCTCCGGCGGAATCGGCGCGGCAATGGACACCACCCATCCACCCGGGCGCACCACCTCAAACGACCGGCTCAGCGTGTCGCCGCCAACCGTGTCCAGCACGGCGTCCATGTCGCGCACCTGCGTCTCGAAGGGCTGCGCGCGGTAATCCACGATCCGGTCGGCGCCCAGCGCCCGGACGAACGCCTCGTTCGCCGCGGACGCCGTGGCAGTCACGTGCGCGCCCCGTGCCCGCGCCAGCTGCACTGCGTAATGCCCCACCCCGCCGGCCCCAGCGTGAATCAGGATGCCCTGACCGGCCCGCAGCTTCATCTTCTCCAGACCCTGGTGCGCCGTGAGCGCCGCAAGACTCATGGCCGCCGCGTCCTCATGGCTCAGCCCGGCGGGTTTCAGGGCGATGTCCGCGACGCGGGCCGTCACGTATTCCGCGTACGCCCGCCCGGGCTGCGGGAAGTTCAGCATGCCGAAGACCTCATCGCCCGGCCGGAACTCCATCACGTAGGGACCCACCGCCTCGACCACGCCGGACACGTCCCAGCCCAGGATCAGGGGGAAGGAATCCAGGGGGCCGCCGGCCCGCCACTTGTAATCGACGGGATTGATACTCACCGCCCGGACCCGGACGAGCACCTCCCCCAGCCCGGGCGCAGGCGTGGGCACGTCCGTCACTTCCAGCTGTTCCGGGGCGCCGTAGGCGCGAATCTGCACTGCTTTCATGGCTTCTCCTGAAGGCGGGCCAGAAATGAGGAAATGCCCTGCCGGACGGCCATGACGATAAGCCCGCCGTGGTTGCCGTGAAGTGTAGGTCACACCCCCGGGGCCAGCAAGTCCGCTCAGCTGGAAGAGGTGCCCCCATCTGGCAACTGAGGCGGGTCCGTTCAACCATGTTCCCCCCACCCATTGCGCCGTGACCACTGTAGACGTGACCGGCGGTAAGGGAACAAGTGGGGTGCCGTCCTGCCTGCCCGGCGGCCCGCTCCGCTTTCCGGACCTGCGACCCAGCGTGCCCCCTCTGCCTGCCGGGAGAGAAAGGGGCCAGCAGCGCCGTGGCGCCGCCTCCAGGCCTCCCAGCCACGCTGTATAAGGCGGGGGAGACCAGGGTGCGCCCCGGTCTCCCCACCTTCAGGTCAGCAGGTCAGGACTCAATCTTCATGGCCATGATGCTCGACCCGGCGTCCACGTACACGGTCTGGCCCGTCACGCCGCTGCCCAGGTCGCTGAGCAGGAACAGGGCGAGCTTCCCGACCTCATCCGGGGTGGCGTTGCGGCCCAGCGGCGCGGCCTCGGCCGCCTTCTCGAACATGGTGCCGAACCCCGGAATGGAGCGCGCCGCGATGGTCCGCATGGGGCCGGCGCTGATGGTGTTCACCCGCACGCCCGCAGCCCCCATCTCGCTGGCGAGGTAACGGGTGGCGGCTTCCAGCGCAGCCTTGGCGACGCCCATCACGTTGTACTTCGGTACGACCTTCTGCGACGCGTGATACGTCAGGCTCACGACGCTGCCCCCGGCGCGCAGCAGCGGCTCGGCGTGCCGGGCAGTGGAGACCAGCGTGTACGCGCTGACGTTCAGCGCGGTGTTCCAGTCCTCGGTGGTGGTGTCCAGGAAGCGGCCGTCCATGGCGGTGCGCGGCGCAAACGCAATCGAGTGCACCAGGTAGTCCAGGTGCCCGAACTCGGCCTTCACGCGGGCGAACAGGGCGCTGAGTTCCTCCTCGCTGGTGGCGTCGGCCTGCTGGCTCCACACGCCGTCCCGCCCGGCCAGGAGTTTGTCCAGTTCACCCTTCAGGCGTTCACCCTGGTACGAGAAGCCCACCCGGCACCCCGCGGCGAGCAGCTGCTCTGCGATGGCCCACCCCAGGCTCCGGGCGTTCGCGACGCCCATCACCAGGGCCGTCTTGTCACTCAGGTCAATCTGCACCGTCATGCGGGGAACTCTAGCAACCCTGGGGGGGCGGCGCTGATGCGGGTGCAAAAACCGCGGGCGCTGAGGGGCACGGCTCACAGCCGCCGCGCGTCCGAAGCGTCAGAATCCGGTGAGAGATGGCAGACGATACTGGGCTGATGTTGCTTCACGCGCCGCACCTGCACGCGCCGCACGCGTTCACCACGCGTGCCGGGGGCGTGTCCCGCGGCTTCTACGCGGGTCTGAACCTCGATGACCGTGAGGACGATCCTGCCGCCGTGGCCGTCAATCGCGCGCAGCTGACGGCCGCACTGGGTTTCGGGCCAGGGCAGGTGGCGCGCCTCACGCAGGTGCACGGCACTGACGTTGTGCACGCCTGCGAGGGCGGCCACTGGACCGGCGACGCCCTGGTGACCGCCCGCCCGGGGGTGCTGCTGGCCATCGGCACCGCCGACTGCTACCCGCTGCTGCTGCACGACCCTGAAGCCGGGGTCGTGGGGGCCGCGCACGCCGGCTGGAAAGGCACCGTGGGTCACATCGCCGCGCGGACCGTGGAGGCCATGACCGCCCTGGGGGCCCGGCCTGAACGGCTGCGCGCGGCTGTGGGCCCCGGCATCAGCGCCGCGCAGTACCCGATCGGTGCGGAGGTCGCCGACCGGTTCGGGGCCGCCGGCCTGGGCGCCTTCGTTCGCCGTGGGCACTCAGGGCAGCCGCACCTGGACCTGGGGGGGGCCAACCGCGCGGTGCTGCGCGCCGCGGGCGTGCCCGACGGGTTCATCTGGGTGAGTGGCCGCTGCTCCACGGAGGCGGACTTCTACTCCTACCGCCGCGACGCGGGGCGCACCGGGCGCATGTGGGCTGTCATCGGGCTGCCGGGGGTGCCGGCATGAGCCTCCTGCGCCCGCACGACGTGATTGATCACGTCACGAACATCACGCCGGAATTCCTCGCGGACCGCGCCCTGCACGGCCTGCTGCTGGACCTGGACAACACCCTGGTGCCGTACGGCAGTTACGACCCGCAGGGGGTGGCGCAGACCCTGGCCTGGGTCCGGGACCTGAGGCTCTCCGGGGTGAAGCTGTACCTCCTGAGCAACGCCACCGGGCGGCGCGCCGCGTTCTGGCTGGAGAAACTGGAATTTCAGGGGGTGGGTCTCGCCGGGAAACCCAACCCGCGCGCCTTCCGCCGCGCCCTGAGCGCCCTGCAACTGCCGCCCGCGCAGGTCGGTATGGTGGGCGACCAGCTGTTCACGGACGTGCTGGGCGGCAACCTCAGCGGCATGCACACTATTCTGGTGCGGCCCCTCGTCACCAACGCCCTGCCTCACACCCGCGTCGCGCGGCGCCTGGAACGCGCCGTTCTGAGAAGGTACGGACATGACTGGCAGCACTGATCTCGCGTTGTCCCTGCCGCCTTCCCTCACTCAAGGAGACTGAAACCAACATGGCACTTTCTATCGGTGACCGGCGCCTGGGCGCCATCCTGCTCGAACAGGGGTACGTGAACGACACCGACCTGCAAAAGGCGCTGGTGCGTCACGCCGAGGTCGGCGGCCGACTGGCCGAGATTCTGATCGACTCGGGCCTGGTGGGCGAGAAACGCATCGCGCGTGCCATCGAGGAGGCGCTGGGCATTCCGCTGGTGAACCTGCTTGTCATCACGCCCGAAGCGCCGGCCATGCAGACCATCCGCGCGCAGACGGCCCTGAGCGTGCAGGCCTTCCCGTTCGCGCTGGACGGCAGCACGCTGCGCGTGGCGATCGTGGACCCGCTGTCCAGCGTGGCGATCGAGGCGCTGGAGGACGACAGCGGCCTGAACATCGAGGTCTACCAGGCGCTGCGCGACCAGGTGCTGTGGGCCATCGCCACGTACTACCCGGAGTTGAAGCTCACGGCCGAGCTGCCAGCCGAGGCGGAAGGCGGCCCCGCAGGCGGCATGATGGGCCAGCGCCTGATTGCGCGCGGCCTGATCACCGACGCGCAGCTGCAGGTGGCGCTTGACGCCCAGCAGCAGACCGGAGAGCCGCTGGGCGCCACCCTGATCGCCCAGAAGGCCATCACGGAGGATCAGCTGTACGAGGTGCTGGCCGAACAGTCCGGCGCGGTGTTCCTGCGCAACCTGCGTGACTTCCAGCCCAGCGAGGACGTGCTGGGCAGCATGCTGCGCGCCGACGCGCTGCGCCTGTCGGCCGTGCCGGTCGATGAGGGCGAGCAGGGGGTCACGGTCGTCGCCAGTGACCCCCGCAAGCGGGAAGACATTGAAGCGCTGGTGGGCCGGTCCGTGCAGATCGTGCTGGCCAAACCCCGCGACATTGAGATGCTCATTGAGCGCTTCTACCCGCAGCGCGGCCGGCTGGGTGAGCAGATGGTGCAGCAGGGCACCCTGTCGCGCGAGCAGCTGCGCGAGGCGCTGCAGGTGCAGGCCCGGGAGGGCCGCGTCAAGGCGCTGGGGGAGGTGATCGTGAGCCTGGGCTTCGCGAACGCTGAGGAAATCGACAACGCCCTGCAGAAACAGCATGCCGGAGGCGGGCGTCTGGAGGACACGCTGGTGCAGTCCGGCAAGCTCTCCCCGGAGATGCTGGCGCGCTCCCTGGCGGCGCAGCTGGGGTACGAGTTCCTGGACCCCGTGCAGAACCCGCCGGACAGCAAGGTGGCGCTGCTGATTCCCGAAACGACCGCGCGCCGCTACAGCGTGGTGCCCGTCAGGCTGCAGGGCGAGGCGCTGGTCGTGGCGATGAAAGACCCGCGCAACGTGTTCGCGCTGGACGACCTGAAGCTCATCAGCGGGCGCGAGATCATCCCGGCGGTCATGGCGGAAAAAGACATCATCCGTCTGATCGAACGGTACTTCGGCAACCGCGACATGGCCGACCTGAACCAGAAACTGGTGCAGGAAAGCCGCCAGCGTGAAAACGCCAGCAAACGCCAGGACGACATGGACCTCTCGGCCGGCCTGGACGACAACGCCGTGGTCCGCGTGGTGGACAACATCATCCGCGAGGCGGCGTTGCAGGAAGCCAGCGACATTCACATCGAACCCACCGAGATGTCCCTGCGCGTACGCTACCGCGTGGACGGCGTGCTGCGCGAACAGAACGAACTGCCCAAGGGCAGCTCGCAGAGCATCCTGGCGCGCATCAAGATCATGGGCAGCCTCGACATCAGCGAGCGCCGCATCCCGCAGGACGGCCGCATCCGGTTCAAGAAGGGCAGCATCGACCTCGACCTGCGTCTCTCCACGCTGCCCACCGTGTACGGCGAGAAGGCCGTGATGCGCCTGCTGCAAAAAGCCAGCAACATTCCCGAGGTGGAACAGCTGGGGTTCAGTGAACACAACTACCAGCGGTACCTTGACACCATCCACAAACCCAACGGCATCTTCCTGGTGACCGGCCCCACGGGCTCGGGCAAATCCTTCACGTCCTTTTCCACCCTCAAGCGCATCGCCGTGCCGGAGAAGAACACCACCACCATTGAGGACCCGGTCGAGTACGAGATTCCCGGCATCATCCAGTCGCAGGTGAACCCGGTGGCCGGCATGACCTTCGCCCGCGCCCTGCGCGCCTTCCTGCGTCAGGACCCGGACATCATCTTCGTGGGCGAGATCCGCGACACCGAAACCGCCAAGATCGCCGTGGAAGCTGCCCTGACCGGCCACCTGGTGCTGGCCACGCTGCACACCAACGACGCGCCGGGCGCCATCGTGCGCCTGGAGGAAATGGGCGTCGAGCACTTCAACATCGGCGCCGCCGTGGTGGGCGTGGTCGCGCAGCGCCTGGTGCGCAAGGTCTGCCCGGACTGCAAGGCCCCCACCAACGCCGACCCGGACGTGCTGCGCCGCCTGGGCATCACTGAACGCGACCTGAAAGGCGCGCAGCTGATGCGCGGCGCCGGCTGCAACCGCTGCGGCGGCACCGGGTACAAGGGCCGCATGGGTATCCACGAACTGATGGTCATTGACGAGCCGCTGCGCGTTGCAATCGGCAGCGGCAAGAACGCCACCGAGATCACCCAGGTGGCCACCGAGCAGAGCGGCATGAAAACCCTCCGTCAGGACGGCATCGAGAAGGCACTTCTGGGCATCACCACCCTGGAAGAGGTTCTGGCCGTCACCAGCAAGTAGCCCCCGCGCGCCGCCCCCACTCCCCCGAGGTACCCACATGACCCAGCCCGCCGCCGACATTACTGACATCCTGCGTTTCGCCGCCGACAAGGGCGCGTCCGACGTGATCATCACGGTGGGGCTCTCCCCGCAGTTCAAGCTGCAGGGCGTGTACGACTCGCATGGCTTCGCGGAACTCGCGCCGACCGAGACCCGCAAGCTGATGTACTCCATGATGAACGAAAAGCAGCAGCGCACCTTCGAGGAGCGGCGCGAACTGGACTTCTCGTTCGCGCTCGGCGAGAAGGCCCGTTTCCGCGTGAACGCCTTCATGCAGCGCGGCAACGTGGGCGGGGTGCTGCGCCTGATTCCCACGAAGATCAAGAGCGCCCAGGAGATGGGCCTGCCTGCCAACGTCATCGAGATCGCCAACTCCCCGCGCGGTCTGGTGCTCGTCACCGGCCCCACCGGCTCCGGGAAATCCACGACGCTGGCGGCAATGATCGACCACATCAACGCCACCAAGAAACTGCACATCATGACGATCGAGGACCCGATCGAGTTCATGCACACGCACAAGCAGTCGATCATCAACCAGCGCGAGGTGGGGTCCGACACCATGAGCTTCAACGACGCGCTGCGCGCCGTGCTGCGCCAGGCGCCCGACGTGATTCTCGTGGGCGAAATGCGTGACTACGAAACCATCAAGGCCGCCGTGACCGCCGCCGAAACCGGCCACCTGGTCATGGGCACCCTGCACACCAACAGCGCCCCGGAATCCATCGACCGTATCGTGGACGTGTTCCCGGAAGAGCAGCAGGAGCAGATCCGCGTGCAGCTCGCCAACAACCTCGTGGCCGTTATGACCCAGCAGCTGCTGCCGCGCCTGGACGGGCAGGGCCGCATCCTGGCGTACGAACTGCTGATCGCCAACGCCGCCGTGCGCTCCCTGATCCGCGAGGGGAAAACCTACCAGATCACCAGCGTCATGCAGACCGGCGCGCGCGAGGGCATGGTCACCATGGACGCCTTCCTGGCGAACCTGTACCGCCGCCGCATCATCTCCTTCGACACCGGCGTTGAACGCGCCGTGGACAGCAAGGAATTCGCGCGCCTGGCCAACGACCCCGGCCTGGGCACCCCGGGCGGCGCGCCCAGCATGCCCAGCGGATACGGGCAGGCGCCCGTGCAGGGCTTCGGCGCGGCCGTAACGCCCGCCCAGGGCGGCTACGCCTCAGGCCGCAACGATTTCGGCCGTGGCGGCCCGGATGCCCGCACCACCAGCACCCCGGACACCAGCACGCCCGGCACGCCCACGCCCAGCACGCCCACGCCAGGGTACGGCCGCCGGTAACGGCCCGCGGGGCCGATCAGGAACAGGGCGCAGGGGAACGAAGCGGCGCCGCTTCGTCCCCCTGCGCCGGTGCCGTTCAGTTCACGCGGTCCAGGATCAGCGCTTCCGGTGCAGGGGCCTGCGCGCTGACGCTCAGACCCTCGGCAAGCAGGCGCTGCGCGACCTCCAGACCGCGCCCGCTGCGGTGGTACAGCCGCAGCACCGCCTCGCCCGCCTGCACCGCCTCGCCGGGCTTGCGCAGCAGTTCCACGCCCACACCGTGGTCGATGGCCTCGCCCTTGCGCTCGCGACCGCCCCCCAGGGCCAGCACGGCCCGGCCCACGCTGAGCGCGTCAATCCGCGCCACGAATCCGGCGTTCGGGGCGGTCACATCGGCGCGCCCAGGCGCAACGTCGAACTTCGTCACGTCATCCACGTATGAGGCGTCCCCGCCCTGCGCGGCAATGAATGCCCGGAATTTCGCCAGGGCGGACCCGTCCGTCAGCGTGGCGCGGGCGCGCGTTTCGGCCTGCGTCTCCTCCTCGCCCTGCGCGGCGAGCGCCTCGACGGCCAGCGCCACGCACAGTTCCGTGAGGTCCTGCGGTCCCTGTCCGCGCAGGGTGGCCAGCGCCTCCAGCACCTCGAGGCTGTTGCCGGCCATGTGACCCAGCGGGGTGTCCATATCCGTCAGCACCGCCCGGACCTGCCGGCCGGCGCGGTTGCCGATGTCCACCATCGCGCGCGCCAGGCCGCGGCCGGCGTCCAGGGTCCGCATGAACGCCCCGGCGCCCACCTTCACATCCAGCACCACCGTGTGCGCGCCCGACGCGAGTTTCTTGCTCATGATGGAACTGGCGATCAGCGGCAGGCAGTCCACGGTGGCGGTCACGTCCCGCAGGGCGTACAGCTTTCCGTCGGCGGGGGCGAGGTCCCGGCTCTGGCCGACCAGGCTCAGGCCTATCTCGCGCGCCTGCGTGAGGAACTGCGCCTCGTCCAGCTCACTGGTCCAGCCGGGAATGCTTTCGAGCTTGTCGATGGTGCCGCCCGTGTGGGCCAGGCCGCGGCCACTCATCTTCGCCACGGTGAGGCCCAGCGCCGAGAGCATCGGCGTGAGGATCAGGCTGGTCTTGTCGCCCACCCCGCCGGTGGAGTGCTTGTCCACCGTGCGCGGCAGCGCCCCCAGGTTCATCAGGTCGCCGGACTCGGCCATGACCATGGTCAGGTCCGCTGTTTCCTGCGGGGTCATGCCGCGCAGAAACACGGCCATCAGCCACGCGCTCATCTGGTAGTCGGGCACGTCGCCGCGGGTGTAGCCCAGCACCAGCTGCTCCAGTTCAGGGCGGGTGTGCGTCTCGCCGTCGCGTTTCTTGCGGATCAGGTCGGGAATGGTCGTGGAGGTCATGGCGCAGTTTACGTCCCGGGGACGGAAAAGCACCCTGGGCAGGGTGCGCCGGTGCCGTGCGCGCTGTGGCCCGGGGGCGTCCTCAG
>NZ_CP083456.1:305000-442500 GCF_020229735.1 Deinococcus taeanensis
CAAACTCGTCCCCGCCCAGGCGCGCCAGGGTGTCTTCCTGCCGGAGTGCGGACGACATGCGCTGACTCACCGCCCGCAGCAGGTCATCCCCAGCGGCGTGCCCCAGGCTGTCGTTGATCAGCTTGAAGCGGTCCAGGTCGATCAGCAGCACGGCCACGTCCATGCCCAGGCGCCGGGCGTGGGGAACAGTGTTGGCCAGCCGATCAGCGTAGAGCCGTCGGTTGGGGAGTCCAGTCAGAGCGTCATGCAGCGCCTCGTGCTCACGTCGTGCGGCCAGCTCCTGTGTGCGCGCTTCCGCGGCGGTCAGTGCGCTGGTTGCCCGCACCGTACTTCCGCCGACCACCAGCGCCGCCACCCAGAAGATCGCCAGATCGCTCAGGTCCCACAGGGACGCGGCCCACGCACGCTGAACAAGGATGACGCCGGCCGGCAGGAGTACGGCGGCCAGCGCAGTCCACAACCTCCGCCCACGCAGCACCGCGCCAATAAAGGGCAGGTGGGCCACGAGCAGCAGGAGGATCTCGATCTGCGTCTCCCGGATGAGTGCAAAGCTCCAGGTGAGCAGCAGGCTGTCCACGACGATGACGCCCGTCCAGATCCAACTGTGCCGAGGCTGCCCTGCCGTGCGCAGGAACCAGGCGCCAGCAGCCAGCCGGAGGACGAAGCCGCATCTTTCAGGGAGGACCAGCGCCGGGCTCCACTGAACCCTCGGATCGAGCCCGACCGCGATCTGGACGGCCGCTGTGCCCAGCAGGATGGAAGCCAGGAGCAGGTCGGGTAACCTGGCCTCGCCAATCCGGGCCCACCACAAACGTCCCGACTGTGCCTCGCCTTTGCTCATCTGCCCCCTGCCTGAAGCATCCCTGGTCTCCTGCTGCCAACGATATGCCAGAGTGCAGCAAGGCCGCCCAGACCTGCACAGAAGGCCACGGTGGCACGCTGCGCCCGCACCCGTTGCCCCCGCGATCACTCCATAGGCTTTGCCCCCTGGATTTCGGCGGGTCAAGGCTTTACCCCGGTCCCTCTGATTGAACGCGGCGACCTCACAGGTTGGCCGGTGGCCGGGTTCACGTGACCTGTTGCGTCTGGCCTGAGCGTTAATCTTGCGCGCCCGGCTGTTTAAAAAAGAGTGGCGAAGCGGGTCCAGGACCGCTTCCCTGTTAACCCTCGGTATGAAGGCGCCCGGCGTATCTTGCTCCTTGCCGCTCAATGGCCGGCAGAACAGACTGCCCGGCTGGGACTCCCACCCGTCGGTCGCCTTGCCAATCTCTAGGGGTGGCTCGGGCCCCTGCGGTCACCTGGGGTTTGGCAGCGGGGCGAGGCCCACGCGCTGCCGGTACGCCGCCACGGGCCAGGCCCGCCCGCCGCCCTGGCGCATCCACTCGATGTCGCCCGAGGCCGCACGCTGAAACAGGAACGGCTCACCCACAGCCCCGAACCCCG
This sequence comes from Deinococcus taeanensis, assembly GCF_020229735.1. Taxonomy (NCBI): domain Bacteria; kingdom Thermotogati; phylum Deinococcota; class Deinococci; order Deinococcales; family Deinococcaceae; genus Deinococcus; species Deinococcus taeanensis. The sequence goes on from NZ_CP083456.1 coordinate 306,444, forward strand.
CTTCCGGTGTGGGCATCAGGGTGTCGGCGTCGACCACGGTCAGTTCCGTGGCGCTCAGGGCCGGGTCGCCCTGCGGCGTCAGGGACACCAGGCGCCCGCCCAGGTTGACGATATCGACCACGCCCCAGTCGGTGGCGAAGCGCCCTGTAAAGGTGTTCAGGTCCGTGCCTGGCGCGTCAAGGCTCTTTTCCGGTGCGTTCAGCGCCAGGTCGATCAGCTTGATGAGGTTCGTCGCCCACTCGGTCGCGGGGCCGCCCAGGCAGTTCGTGAGAACCGACACCGCCAGGCCCGATTCCGGGTCAAGCCACGACTGCGTGATGTGCCCGGGAAAACCGCCCGAATGCCCGACGACCGTGCGGTCCCCGATCCGGTCAATGATGAAGCCCAGGCCGTACCAGCGCTTCACCGGCCGGTGAATCTCGGACTCCCTGCGCTGCATGAGGCGCTTTGACGCGTCCGTGAGCAGTTCGCTTCGTCCCAGGGCGTGCGCGGCCAGGTAAGCCGTGACGTCCTCGGCCGTGCCGTAAAAGCCGGTGGCGGCCGCCATCGCCCGCGTGTCCGAGGACGGCAGGACCCGCCGCGGATCAGTGCCGGCCAGGCGGCCGCTGTGCCCGGCGGCCAGTTCAGGCTCGCGCGCCTGGGGCAGTTCCGGGCCGAGGTTGGTCAGCGCGAGCGGCCCGGTGATGTGCGCCGCGACGTACGCCTCGTAGGACTGGCCGCTGGCCGCCTCGATGATCAGGCCCAGCAGCGAGTAGCCCATGTTCGAGTACTTGAAGTACTGATCCGGCGGGAACACCGCTTCCGCCCGGCACAGGTCGATCAGGGCCTCGCGGCCCGGGAACGCGTGAAACTGCTGCCAGTAGTCGCTGTCGGCGCCGTCGCGGTTGATGCCGGACTGGTGCCCCAGCAGGGCGCGCACCGTCAGTTCCGCCGCAGGTGAGTCCGCCAGCTCCGGCAGCCAGCGGCCAGCCAGGTCATCCAGACGCAGCGCTCCGGCCTCGGCCAGCTGAAAGATCGCCGTGGCGGTAAAGGTCTTCGAGTGCGAGGCGATCCGGAACAGGTGCCGGGGCGTGAGCGGCTGCCCGGTGGCTTCGTTCGCCACGCCCAGCGCAAACGAAGCGGCCAGCTCCCCGTTCACCCGGACGGCCACCTGCACGCCCGGCACCCTCGCCAGGTCCCGCTGGTGCTCCAGCCACGACTGCAGGTAGGGGGCCAGGGCACGGACGGTGTCGGTCAGGGACATGACCACAGGGTAGTGCCTGTCAAGCCACCACCCTCAGCAGGACCGGGCCGGCAGGGTGCAGGCAGGACGGAAACGGACGCTGGCGCCTGGGAGGGGCAGGGGGCAGCGTCCGCCCACTGCCTCGCCAGGGACAGGCGCCTGTCCGTGGCGCGCCGGTCTAACCGCAGCCGCTTCAAGGGGCATGAAAGAATGCCCCATGCCTGCCACGCCCGCGTCGAACGCCGAACTGCGCGCCGCCTGCACCCGGGTGCTCAGCCTTCACCGGCCGCTCGGGCCGCGCGCGTGGTTCGAACGCCTGGCCACCTCACCCTACTCGGCGCTGGAGATCGACCAGTACGGCCAGGGTGAAGCGGTGCAGCTGCTCGAGGAGCGCGTCGCGGCGCTGCTGGGCAAGCCCGCGGCGGTGTTTGTGCCCAAAGGCACCGTGGCCCAGATGGCCGCCCTGCGCGTTCATACCGACCGGCGCCTGACGCGCGCGGTCGCGCTGCACCCGCTCAGTCACATTGATCTGGATGAGGACGGCGCCGCCGAACGCCTGCACGACCTGACCCTGCTGCGCGTGGGAAGTCCCCAGGGGCCGTTCACCCGCGCTGATCTGACCGCCGTCCGTGAACGGCTCGGCGCGCTGGTGATCGAGCTGCCCCTGCGCCGGGCCGCCTTTCAGCTGCCGCCGTGGGCGGCGCTCGCCGATCTCCGCGCGTGGGCCGGGGCGCGGGGCGTGCCGGTGCACCTGGACGGCGCGCGCCTGTGGAGCAGCGCGCCGGGGTACGGGCGCGACCTGACCGAGATCGCGGCCCTGGCCGACTCGGTGTACGTCTCGCTGTACAAGGACGTGGGCGGCCTGGGCGGCTGCGTGCTGGCCGGGGAGCAGGACTTCATCGACGAGGCGCGCCCCTGGCTGGCGCGGCACGGCAGCGTGATGTACCGGTCCTTTCCGCTGGTGGTGTCTGCCCTCGACGGCCTGGACCGGCACCTGCCGCGCGTCGCGTCGTACGTGGCGAGGGCGCGCGCCATGGCCGCCCGGCTCGCGGAGGTGGAGGGCCTGCGCGTCCGGCCGGGTGTGCCTCACACCAGCGGGTTTCAGGTGCTGATGGACGGGGATCCGGAGCCGCTCTGGGACGCGGCGCGTGGCCTGGCCGCCGACCGGGGCGTGTGGCTCGTCAACGACGTCCGTCCCACGGCCGTGCCGGGGATCAGCGTGGCGGAGGTGCAGGTGGGTGACGCCGCGGAGGACTTCACCGACGACGAGGTGGCGCAGCTGTTCGGGGCGCTGCTCCGGGGAGCGCGTCTGACGGAAGGTCCCTGAGGGTCACCGGTGACCGCCCCGCTTAGAAGCGGCAGGGCGCCTTCGGCACGGCACGGCCGGCGCCCTCGCACCAAGGGAAAAGGCGCCGATGAGGCGCCTTGATTTCTTAAATATAGAGCGGTATTCAAGGCCTGTCAACCCTATGCTCTGGGAGGTCGTGGATTTTTGAGCATGACGGGTGTGAAATGCAGCATGAACGGTCTGGAGTGTCCGCAGTGCGGCGCCGTCCGCATCGTCAAAAACGGCCATGCCCACAGCGGCAAGCTACGCCACTTGTGTCGGGCGTGTAGCTCCCAGTTCACGCTCAACCCGACCTGGCACCGCATTTCGAGTGAGCAGGTCGCCCTGGTCGACCGGTTACTCACCGAACGGATCTCCCATAAGGGCATCTGCCGGGTGACAGGGGTCAGGCGCTCCTGGTTCCGCCTGCACCTCAAAGCACTTGCCCGCGTCGTGCCACACGAATTGGACAGCTCGGACTCCGTGACAAAAAAAGCCTGAGCATTCCAGCACCCTCCGGAAGGGTGCTGGAATGCGATGAGGTATGCACGTTCGTGAGCAACCATCAACGCCCGCTGTGGATCTGGCTGGCCATGGACCGGCACACCCGACGGATCGTCGGGTGCTTCCTGGGGCCACGTGACACGTTGGGTGCGTATGGGCTGTGGCACAGTCTGGAAACACCGTACCTGGACGCGGTGTGTGACACGGACCGCCTCGCGGCCGATAAGAGCGTGGTCTTCGGTGGACTCCACCGCATCGGCGGCACTCAACCCATCGAGCGCTTGAACGCCACCTTGCGCGCCCGGGTGGCCCATCTGGTGGGCCGTTCGCTGTCGTTTTGCCGGCGTCAGTCTCACCTGGAAACCGTCGTCTGGCTCTTTATCCACCAGTACAACGCGTCATTCCCTTGAATCCATGATCCCAAGGAAGGACAGCGAGCCAGTCGGTCACCGAAGACTGATGTGACCCCTGTAGATGTAGTAAATGTCGCTTGGGTCAGCCACAATGTCCTTGAGGTCGAGGCGCCCGGTGGCCCCCGCGAACCCCCCGGTGCCGCTGCCTGCCACCAAGGGGTGCTGGCACCGTCCACGGACTTCCGTGCCCATGGAGAACTTACTCTCGAACGTGTAGGTCGTCGCGAACACGCCGATCGGTCCGCCATTCAGGCTGCCGACGAAGACCTCCCTCCCTTCTTCCAGGTAGACCCCGCTCGGTGTCTCCTTGTGAGTGTCGACCTTCGTGTACAAGCAGCCTTGCAAGCTGCCGCTCAGAACGAGCCCCGGGTAGCTCACGAAGTCCTCGTAGCCGCCAGGAGGGCCCGAGCAGGTGCTCGCGCTCAGGTCGTAGACCGCGGTCCCCGAGATCTGCAGGTTGTTCATGGAGCTGGAGGTGCGCACCCCCTGGGCGGTCAGGGCCGGCGTCCTTGACCGGGCCGCGAGGTCGGTCTGGCCACAGGCGGCGAGGGTGAAGGTCAGGGCCGCAAGAAGCAGGTTTCTCATCAGTCCCCCTGGTGCATCAAGCACGAGGTCGCAGACTCCAGTCGGTTGCGCCATAGGCTCGCGTGACGGGCAGGCGCCCGAGGTTCGTCCGTCACGGTCAATGCTCCCGGAGATAACATTCAGCGTACTCCTCTGCACGCGAATGTCCAGTGCTTTGAGGCAGGCACAAGAGAAGGCGACCGTCAGGCAACACGTCATTCCCTTGACTCCGACCCCCACCGGGTGGCCGTGGAGGGCGGGGGCTCCTCTTCGTTGCCTGGCGGCGTCACGTCTGGAGAAGCGCAGTGTGGCGCTTTCCGGTGCTCCTGCGCCGCACAGCACGCCAGAAGTCGCCCCAGAAACATCCACCAGCGTGGGCCGTGCAGACTCGATCTGAGCAAGAGCCTGTGCGCTAAAACCACCGATGACCACGGCCTGACCGAAGTCAGGCCGTCCCGCCTGGCCGCGCTGAACGTCAGGGTCGCCGGGCCAGTGCGCCCACGAAACTCCAGGCAGGGCAAAGGCGCCGTGTGGCGCGTCAGGAATCCCGGGCCCCGGACGGCGTGGACCACGCCGGCATTGACGTGCCGGGCATGCCGATAGCTGGGCCGTCTCCGAGCAGGCGCTGGGCCGTTGGGCGCGGGCGCGGCCAGTGTCGCCGGGGGCCCTGGCGCCTGCGTGTTCCGGGTCCCTGGTCGTCCCGCGGCCAGCCTGACGGGCTGTGCGCGCTTGACCAGCCCACGTGCCGGTGGCGCACCCTGTCGCGGCGCGTGGCGTGGCACACTGGGGTCACCTTCGGCCTCCGGCCACTCGTGCCCTGCAGCGAGGATGACATGCCTTCAACGACCCTGCGCTCCTTGCCACGCCGCGCGCCTGCCCGCCCGCGCAGGTTCGGCGGCCGGACGGCCGCGGCGGGTGAGCCGTGACGGCCCCATGGGGTCCGGGCCGTCTTCCGCCGCGACCGAACACTCTGGTGGGGCGGGAAGACACGCTGCTGATCGCCAGCCGCCTGCTGAGCGACCGCCGGATCCGGCTGCTGACCCTGCGCGGGCCCGGCGGAATCGGAAAGACCCGCCTGGCGCTGGACCTCGCCTACCGCCTGGGACCGGACTTTGAAGGCGGCGCCGTCTGGGTGAGCCTCGCGGAGGTGCGCGCGCCGTCGGAGGTGGTGCCCGCCATCGCTCAGGCCCTGCGCGTGCCAAGCCAGGCGTGCGCGGACCTGCTCGCGCACCTGGAGTCCCGCAGTCTGCTGCTGGTGCTCGACAATTTCGAACACCTCACGCCGGCCGCGTCGGAGGTCGCCGCCCTCGCCGCCGGCGCGCCGCAGCTGCGGCTGCTGGTGACCAGCCGCGCCGCGCTGCATGTCCGCGGCGAGCATGAACTTCCGCTGGGTCCCCTGCCTGTTCCCGGTCCGCTTGAATCGGGTCCGGTGGGGCCGGCGGCGCAGCTGTTCGTGGACTGCGCCCGGAAGGTCGATATTTTCAGTTGACGCCGGGCAACGAGCGCGCCGTGGTGCGGATCTGCCAGCTGCTCGAGGGCGTTCCGCTGGCCCTGGAACTGGCCGCGGCGCAGCTGCGCGTCGTGGCGCCCGAAGGGCTGCTCGCCTGGCTGGAGCGGCCCCTTGAGGTGCTGACGGACGGACCAAGGGACGGACCCCATCATGGGCATTCGCTGCGCAGCGCCATCCGCTGGAGCGCAGACCTGCTCACGGCGGAGCAGCGGGCGGTGTTCGCGGCGTGCGGCGCATTTGCCGGCAGTTTCACCCTGCCGGCCCTCGAAGCGGTGACCGCACTGCCTCAGGTCCGCCGGGCACTGATCGGCCTGGTGGATCACAGCCTCGTTCAGCCGGCGGACGGGCCCGGGCCCCGCTGGCGCCTGCTCGTTCCGGTGCGGGACTTCGCGGCCGAAATGCTTGAGGGGCACCCTCAGGCGCGGGTCCTGCGCGGCCGCCACGCCGACCATTACCTGGCGCTGGCCGAGGAATTCCTGCGCTGCGCCCGGGGTTACGACGAGGAGTGGCTGGCGCGCCTGCGGGCCGACGACGCGAACCTGAGCGCCGCGCTGCACTGGCTGATTCAGACGCAGCAGGCGTCACGCGCGCTCCGGTTGGTGCGCGCCCTTGGGGCGTACTGGGACCGCGACGCGACGCTCACGCATCACGGCTGGCTGCGTCAGGTGCTCGCGCTGCCGGGCGTGGGCGAGGAGCCGGCGCTGCTGGCGGACGCGCTGTGTGCCCTGGGGCTGACCAGCCGCCACCTCCAGCAGCTGGAGCAGGCCCAGGGGGCCCTCGAGCAGGCGGGGGAACTCTACCGCCAGCTGGGGAACGAAGCCGGGGAAGCCGACGTGCTGCTGATCAGCGCGTCGGTGCATTCCCAGGCCGGAGACCATGAACGCGCCCTGGCGCAGTTCAGACGTGTCCAGGCGATCTTCGAGGGCACGAACAACCGCCAGCGGCTCAATGACGTGGCCAACAACATGGGCGTGACCTACCTGCGGCTCGGAGAGCCGGCCGACGCGGAACGCTGTTTCGAGCGGACTGAGGTGCTCAGCCTGGAACTGAACAGTGAGCCGGGACTGGCGTTCGCCCGCGGCCTGCTGAGCTGGTCAGCGTACCTGCAGGGCAAAAAGGACGTCGCGCTGCTGCGGATGGCGGCGGCCTGGGCGCACACGCTGCGGGTGCCGAACGCCCTGCTGCGCTACACCCTGCTCTCCCACCTGGCCTTTCACGCGCGGGACGCCGGACAGCTGGAGCTGGCCAGCCGGCTGGTGGGCTGCAGCGAGGCCATGCGGGCCGGCACCGGCGAGCCCTGGGACAGCTGTTTCCTGCCGCACGCCCAGCGGCTGGACGCCGCCCTGCGCGCGGCGCTGGGCGGGCCGTACCTGGACTGGCGTGCCCAGGGCGCAGCGATGAGCTTCGGTGACATTGTCCCGGAGGTTCAGGACCTGCTCACGCAGCTGGCGGCCCCCGCCTCCCCGTACCGCGTGGCGCCGCTGACCCGGCGGGAACGGGACGTGCTTGAACTGCTCGCGCAGGGCGTCCCGGACAAGAAGATCGCGCAGCGCCTGCACATCAGCGCCACCACCGTCAGCAAGCACGTCTCGAGCATGCTGGGCAAGCTCGAGGTTCACAACCGGGTGGAACTGGCCCGCTGGGCCCTGGATCACGGCCTGACGTCCGCGGCCGGGCTCAGGCCGGACGCCCCCTGACCCCCCAGGTTTTACCCAGGTGCGCCGGTGATGCCCCCCCAGGACTGACGGTGCTGAGAACCATGACCGGCTCTTAACGTAAGGCGTCGGTCCAGGCCCGCGCCGCGTCAGGCCCCAGGGCCGCCCGCCGCCACGACTGTGCCGTTCCACCCGCGCAAGGAGCTGAGCCATGAGAAGCGAGTTCGACCCGATGATGAATGGAAGCCTCGACAAGCTGAGCCGCTACCGCCAGGAAGCCGCGACCCAGGCCGCCCTGCGCGAAGCGGCACACGGGCAGGCCAGTGAGAGCCCCAGGTGGTGGCGGGCCGCCGTCACGAAACTGCGGCGCCTGTTTCACCTGCCGGTCTTCCCGGCCGCCCGCCACTGATCCGCTCAGCGGTGTGTCTGCCGGTGGGATCCCTCACGGTGTGAGCTGGAAGCGACTTGAGCCTGTCGGTGACCGGCCCCGCGCCCTGGCCGCCGCTGCCCCTCAGCGGCCCGCTTGCCTCGCTGCCGTTCCTGGCGCTGAGCTCACGCGGCCGCTTACGGCTCCCGCAGCACAGCCGCGAGAGCAATCAGGTCCTCCGACAGGATCGTCAGCGCCAGCTCGGCCAGGCCCACCGCCCGGGCTGTGGTCAGGGTGCCGGCTGCGTGCCACTTTGCCGCCCAGGCCGTCAGAATCCTGGTCGGCGCGGGTTGCATGTCGGCGAGCACCTGCTGGCGCAGGTCGTCGGTCATCATGTCGGCCTCCACCTGCCTTTGTGCGCAGGCAGTAGGGGTCGCCGGACAGGCTGACTCTGCCAGGCGCGCGCTCACAAATGATGCAGAGGGGGAACGGGCGTATCGTCACAGGCTCTCCTTGCGGACACCCGGCACAGCGTGACCGGGCCCGTGTCCACGTCGACACCCGGTCTCTCCGGCTGTCGCGCCGCCGTGGGTGCGGCCCTCCCTGCCGCGCCGGCCCGTCCCCAGCGGACGCTGGGGACGGGCCGGCGCACGCTCACGATCTGGTGGACCGTCAAGGACTGGCGTTACTGCCAGCGGTGATGGGTGAAGGGCCGCTGACCCTGCGGGCGTCCGGGACCTGCGACATGAGCGTTCGGTGGCCGGCGCCCTCGGTGCGTTGCGGGACGGGAGTTCGGGGCGGAATCAGGCGTCGCCGTGGCCTGCCCGTGGGACCAGGGCCGCTGGTTACTGATTGCCCGGAACGGGTGGTGCACCTGGGTGGGCGTGCAGCAGACCCGGGCGGATCAGGTGAGCGCGAAGGCGCGTGCAGAGCGGAGGGCAAGTCTTGCGGAGCGGGCGTCCAGCATCGAACTCGGCCAGAAGGGAGGTCCCCGAGCGCCAGGGCGGCTCGTGGTGGCGCCTGACCACAGGAACGGTCCACCCACGAGGTCTCACAGACGTTCTTCTACTGTCCCTCAAGACGTACTCATCGGGCACGTAAAAGTCGTCTTGGACGCAAGAAAGCATTGTGGCTTGAGCGGCAACGGGCGGATATTTATTTCTTAAGCGCTTGGACCCCGGGTCTGGCGTCGGCGCGGTAGGTTCATCCTCGCTCTCCTTTGAAAAGGAACCACTCATGTCTCTCTCTCGGCAGCAGCATGCCGTGGGTTTGGAGGTTCTGCGGGGCCATACTGGCCCCCGTGCTGAATGAAGCGTCGTCGCCAGACACTGACGGTGTCGTCACACAGCTCTACCTTCTCACCGATCTCGCTCATCGTGAGCGCCGGGTGGGCTGCACTGAGCAGGATGATCCGGGCGCGAGTGGCAGACGCCAGGGGTCTGGCGGCGTCGGAGCGGCGCTTCGAGCGGCTGGTGCCGAGCCCTCTGGCCCTCATCGCGCTTCACGCTTGCCTGCAGCCTGTCATGCGGGCACGGTGCGCCCTGTACAGCAGCGGACCAGCGTCTCACGTCCATGAGCCCCACGGCAAGGTCCAGGCCCAGACAGCCAGAACTTCACCCCAGCTCCCTGGCGTCATCAACGTGGTCTACCGCCGTTCCCATGAAGCGACTTCAAGGCCCGGCTCAGGAAGCTGAGGGCCAGACTCCTTCCACAAACCAGTTCCAACAGTGTCCCGGCCGGGTGAAGCCCGATGCTCCCGCCTCCAGCGACCACGTTGGGGGTTTTTTCATTGCTCCGGCGAGACTCAAGGTTTGTGCTAAAGCACAAGGATTGGAGCGCGCAGGCCGTGGATTAAGGCAGATCAGGGCGCGCGCTGCCGTAGACGGATGGTACGCTGTGCGGGAAGCAAGCCGCCCTGCGGCTGGTCCCAACGGCCATACGTTGACCTGGTGGAGTCCGCGCGTGCGGACTCCGTTTTTATTTCTGGAGGTTCGATGTCTGCACCGCAGTCCCCCTTCGCTCGTTTTACCCACAGTGAGTCCTTCGCCGGCCTGCTGCTGGTGTGCACGGCCCTAATCGCCTTTCTCTGGGCCAACTCCCCCTGGCGTGAGACCTACACGACCGCCCAGCACACGCACCTGGCCCTGTCCCTGGGTAACGCCAGCCTGGACCTCTCCATCGAGCACTGGGTCAACGACGGCCTCATGGCCGTGTTTTTTCTCCTGGTGGGCTTGGAAATCAAGCGGGAGGTCCTGATCGGTGAACTGTCCTCCCGCCGCCGTGTGGCGCTTGCGGTCGCGGCGGCACTGGGCGGCATGCTCGTTCCTGCCGCCCTGTTCCTGGCGCTGAACGCCGGCGGACCTGGGATCTCCGGGTGGGGCGTTCCCATGGCCACCGACATTGCCTTTGCCCTGGGTGTCCTGGCCCTGCTCGGCTCCCGGATTCCCCTGGGCCTCAAAGTCTTCCTGACGGCGCTCGCGATCGTCGACGATCTCGGGGCAGTGATTGTGATCGCCCTGTTCTACACCTCCAGCCTCGACCTGACCTTCCTGGCTCTGGCGGCCCTCACCTGGGGCGCGGCGCTGTATGCCGGCTGGCGCGGGGCCTTCAGCCTGAAGCTGTACGCCGCGCTGGGTGTCTTGCTGTGGTTCTTCGTCTTGAAGTCTGGGCTGCACGCCACCATCGCCGGTGTGCTGCTCGCCTTCGCAGTGCCCATCCGCAAGCCCAACCCCGCCGGTTACCTGGCGGCCCTGACGAACGCCGCCCGGCCCGGACGCGGCGAGGTGGTCGGCGCACGGCTGCGGGATCTCGAAGACCTGCTCGAACGTGCGCAAAGCCCGCTGCACCGACTGGAACATGCGCTGCATCCGTTCGTCACGTTCCTGGTGCTGCCGGTGTTTGCCCTGGTGAACGCGGGGGTCACCGTGACCAGCGGAGGCCTCGGCGCGGTCTCGCTCGGGGTCATCCTGGGCCTGCTGGTCGGCAAGCCCCTGGGCGTGGTGGGCGGCGCTTGGCTCGCCGTTCGCGCCGGGGTGGCCTCGCTCCCCCGCCGCGTGACCTGGATGCATATGGTGGGCGCCGGGCTGCTGGCGGGCATCGGGTTCACGATGAGCTTGTTCGTTTCCAATCTGGCGTTTGAGGACGCCGCCCTGCTCACGCAGGCGAAACTGGGCGTTCTCCTGGCGTCCGTCCTGGCGGCCACGCTGGGGGCCGCGTGGCTGATGCTGGGCAGCCGGACCACAGGTGCCGCCGCGCGGGCTGGCGTTGGTCCACACGATGGGCCGGACGCGACCGTGTAACGAGAACCCCGCCCTCCGGCGCCCAGGTCCTTGGTGAAACCTGGATCCACCGGCCCGCATCACTGGCCATGCGTTGCGCTCTGACCTTATACACTGAACCCACAATCCTGTCGTCATGACGGGTACCGGCGACCATACGCCGAACTGGAGGAGTCTGTTAGCAGACTCCTCCTTCGCCATTTTCCCAGGAGGCCAGTCGCCTGTCCGAGCGCGACCTGCCGCTGTTCCTCGCGACGTTTGTTGGCGCGCTGATCGTGACCGATCTGATCGTGCTGCTTATCGTTCACCTCCAGCCTCTACCCACCGGATAAACCATGACCGAACCCACCCACGCCACCCTGTCTGAGACGCTCGGCCTGCACCTGAGTGACACCACCCTCACCGTGCTTGCCATTGCCCTGTTCGTCCTCACGTACGCCATGATCCTGCTTGAGAAGTACGTCCACCGCACGGTTGCGGCCCTCCTCGGCGCCTGCGCGGTCATGGTGGTTGGCCTGCTGACCCCCGACCAGGCCTGGGGCAGCATCGACTTCACCACCATCCCTGCTGTTCGGCATGATGAACATCGGCAACATCCTGAGCCGCAGCGGCTTCTTCGACCTCGTGGCCCGGCGCGCCATGCTCCTCACCCGGGGCGAACCCGTCCGTGAGCTGTGGATCTTCAGTCTGCTGACGGCCGCCTTCAGTGCGTTTCTAGACAACGTCGCCACCGTGCTGTTCATGGCGCCGGTCGTCGTGACCGTCGTCACCCGGCTGGGCCTCCGGCCCATGCCCTACCTGATTGCCGTCATCCTGGCCAGCAACACGGGCGGCACCGCCACCATGGTCGGTGACCCCCCACCATCATCGGCACTGTCGCCGGCAAAGGATTCGGCGAGTTCCTGGTGAACGTCGCCCCCTGCGCCACCCTGGCACCCTCGTCAGCATTGCCCTGATGCATCTCCTGATGCGCTGGCGCGGCGAACTGAACTCGGACGGCGCCAGTGAACGCCTCCAGCAGATCCTGTCTGACGACCGCCCCATCAAGACGAACCCGAAACTGATGCGCCAGGCGCTGGAGATGTTCGCCGTCACCCTCGGGCTGTTCATGGTGGGCCACCCGATCGAGCTGGAAGCGGGCCTGATTGCGCTGACCACCAGCACCTTCCTGCTGCTGATCGCTGACCTGTCCCCGGTGGAACTCTTCGAGAAGGTCGAGTGGGCGACGCTGCTGTTCTTCATGGGCCTGTTCATCGTGGTGAGCGCGCTGGAGCATGTGGTCGTCTGCGAACAGGTGGCCACGGCCCTCACGGGCGCGATCGGTGGCGACATTGGCCTGGGGATTCTCCTGGTGGGCTTTGCCAGCGCCATTATCAGCGGTTTCGTGGACAACATTCCGTTCACCATCAGCATGGCCAGCGTCCTCAAAGAGCTGCAAGCCACGTTGGGTGTGAAGATGGATCCGCTGTGGTGGGCCCTCTCGCTCGGGGCCTGCCTGCGCGGAACCCTGACTCTCATCGGCGCCTCGGCGAATATCGTGGTGTCGGACATCGCTGCCCGTGAGGGCCACCCCATCAGCTTCAGGCAGTTCATGCCGCTACCCCATGCCGGTCGCGCTGGTCACCGTGACGCTGGTCCTGGGCCTGTTCTACCTTGCCTTCCAGCTGTCGACCTGAGGAGCCTTCCCTATGCGCATTCTTGATCTGGTGGCCCTTCAGTACCGTCGCCGAACTCATGGGCTCACAGAGCCAGCTGGCGGACATTTTGAGCCACGCTTCCAGCGGTGTAGACGTGCTTGCTACAGTTCAAGGATGCGCATCAACCCGGACTTTCTGGTCACCTTCAACGCGGTGGCGGAGTTCGGCAGTGTCAGCAAGGCGGCCGAATACCTCCACCTTAGTCAGCCGGCTGTGAGCGGACAACTGCGCTCCCTGGCTGAACTCGTCGGCGCGCCACTGTATACCCGGCGTGCCCGTGGCATCGCTCTGACCGCAGAAGGCCGGGAGCTGCTTCCCCACGCCCAGGCCATCGCCCGCAGCATGAAACGTGTGACCGACCTGGCCGGTGAACACCGGGACCGGCGCCGGTCCCATGTGCGCCTGGGCGCCTCCTGGACCCTCTCGGTCCGGGCCGTCACCCTGGCTGGCCAGTTTCAGAGCGGCGTGCCCACCGTCAGCCTGCATTCCGGTCATACCCCTCACCTGATCGCCCGGGTCGCCGCGGGAGAACTTGACGCCGCCCTCACGGTGGATGCCAGCCAGGCGCTGCCCGAAGGCCTGGAAGCGCGGCGGTTCTCCAGTGAGGACCTCCGCCTGATCGTTCCACCGGGCCACCCACTGGCCAGTGAAGGGTACGTGACGCCCGGCGTTCTGGCGCGTGAAACGTTGCTGCAACCCATGCCCGAGTCCGGCGTGCGCAAGCGGGCCGCGAAACTCCTCGATGGGGCAGGCGTGATGCCCCGACATGTCCTCGAACTGGGCGGGTTTCTGGCCGTTAAAGCCGCATTACACGCCGGGCTGGGGGTCGCGATCCTGCCGCGGAGTCTGGTGGGCCCGGAGGTGGACCATGGCCTGCTGGTCAGCCTGGGGCTGGAGGCGCCGGAAGTGACCCTCGGGTACCACGTGGTGTCGGCCCCCCAGGCCCTCCTGCCCACTGCGGTCGCTGAAGTCCTGAGTACGTTGACCTGACTGTTAGATTCTGCCCGCCGGCACAGACTGGGCAGGCACCCGCCCGCTCAGTAGACGCCAGGAAGGAACTTTTGTACCCGCTTCTGGTAAGCGCCGTATGCCGGGAAACGAGCGCTGATGCGGCGTTCTTCGCGCTGCGCTTTGGCTTCGAACAGGGCGCCCAGCGCTCCTGTGAGGAGAAGCGCACGCCGGCTGGATCGGTCAGCGGACCACCCGAGGGCCATTAGCAGCAGACCGCCATAGATGGGGTGCCGCGCAAATCGGTACGCCCCCGCTTCAACGAGCGTGGCATGTGGAAGCGGTTCGGGTAGAGGCGTGAGGTTGCGCCCGAGGGAGCGAGCCGCCCAGACGGTGAGTCCGGTGCCGGTGAGCCGCAGGGGCAGGCCCACCGCTCTCCCGGCCTTCGAGGAGTGGCGCCCTTCCAGGACCGGCAGGAGCACGATGGCAAGCAGAAGCAGGGCCTGAACAGCGACGGACCCTTCCCCCACGGGAAAGCCATGGACGGGGTCCGGAGGCGTCTGCCGACGGGAACGTGGCTCGGCGAAACAGGGTGAGCGGTAAGGACAACATCCGGCCTTTTGAGGGGGTTTGAGAACTGTCTGCGGTGATTTTAGCCCTCCAGCCCCAGGTCGTATCACCCCTGCTGATGCGTCATATCAGGCGTTCCGATGACCTTCCAAAAGCGATTGACCTATACCCCCGAGGGGTATACAGTCCGGTCATCAGCAGGGCATTCCAAGCGGAATCCCACTCACCGGAGGAACAAATGTTTTTCAAACGCCTGTACGACACCGACCTGGCCCAAGCGTCCTACGTCATCGGTTGCCAGCAGAACAGCACCGCCATCGTGATCGACCCGGTCCGAGACGTCCAGCGGTATCTCGACGTCGCCTCCCAGGAAGGCCTCAAGATCATCGCCGTTACCGAAACGCACATCCACGCCGACTACCTGTCCGGCAGCCGCGAACTCGCCGAACGCACCGGCGCCACGCTGTACCTCAGCGACGAAGGCGGCCCCGACTGGCAGTACGCCTTCCCTCACGAAGGCCTCCGCGACGGCCAGGAGATTCGGCTCGGCAACATCATCCTGAAAGCCGTCCATACCCCGGCCATACCCCCGAGCACCTCAGCTTCCTCGTCACCGACGGCGCCCGCACCCCGGAACCCGTGATCTTCCTCACCGGTGACTTCGTGTTCGTCGGTGACCTGGGCCGCCCGGATCTCCTCGACGAAGCCGCTGGAGGCCAGGACACCCGCTTCATCGGCGCGCAGCAGCTGTTCACCAGCCTCCAGACGAAGTTCCTGACCCTGCCGGACTACGTGCAGGTCTGGCCTGGCCACGGGAGTGGCAGCGCCTGCGGCAAAGCCCTCGGCGCCGTGGAAAGCACCACCGTCGGCTATGAACGCCAGTTCGCCTGGTGGGCTGACCACCTCGCCGACAACAACGTCGAGGCCTTTACCACCGCCCTGCTCGAAGGCCAGCCGGACGCCCCTTCGTACTACGGGCGCATGAAACGGCAGAACAAAGCCGGCCCTGCGCTGCTGGGTGACGTTCAGCCACTCCAGGCCCTGTCCACCCATGACCTGCGCAACGCCTTGCAACGCGGCGTCCGCCTGATCGACACCCGGCCCCGCGCCCAGTACCAGCAGGGCGCCGTGCCCGGCAGCCTGCACCTGCCCGTCGGCAAGACCTTCGAAACCTGGGCCGGCTGGCTCCTTGACCCGGAAAAGGAGTACGTCCTGTTCGCCCGCACCCCCCAGGAAGCCGAGCAGCTGCGTCACGGCCTGTGGATGACCGGCATCGACCGCGTCAACGGGTACACCGGCAGCTTCGAAGGCCTGACCCTCCAGCCGCAGGAAGCCACACCCGTCAGCGAACTGGGCGACCTGAGCCAGACGTTCGTGCTCGACGTCCGCGCCCGCAGTGAATACGACGCGGGGCACGTGCCCGGCGCCGTGCAGCTGCATGCCGGCCGCCTCACCCAGAACCTGGACCAGATCCCGCGTGACCAGCCCGTGGTCGTGCACTGCCAGGGCGGGGCTCGCAGCGCCGCCGCCGTGAGTGTCCTGCGTGCAGAAGGCTTCGACAACATCACCGACCTGGACGGAGGCTACGCCTCCGTCGCCAGGCAGAAGACCGGCGCCTGAGCACCCCCAGCTGTGGAGCGTGACGTCCTCACCAGGCGCGCGTTCCACCCCGTCAGGAGCCAGACCACGCCCGCCCACCTGTGACGGCACACCCCTGAATCCAAAGGACAACCCCCATGACCTACCAGGACATCTTTACCGCTGAACTCGAAACAAAGAAGCGCGAAGGCGCCCAGCTGATCGACGTGCGCGAACGCGATGAGTACCTCACCGGCCATATTCCCGGCGCCGTCAGCCTGCCCCTGAGTGAACTGGCCGGCCGTGAGAACGACATTTCGTCCCCCGCCGTTCTGATCTGCGCGAGCGGCAACCGCTCCTCCCAGGCCGCCGCTTACCTCGCCGCTCAGGGCAAAACCGGGTTGATGAACCTCTCGGGCGGCACCCTGACCTGGATGCGCGAGGGCCGTGACCTGAACCGCGGCGAGCAGCCATGATCTTCGCCTGGATCGGTGCCGCCCTGATCGGGATTTCCCTGGGCCTGCTGGGGTCCGGAGGCAGCATCCTCACCGTGCCGGTCCTGGTGTACCTCGTCGGTGAGCCTGAGAAGCTCGCCATCGCGGAGAGCCTCGCCATTGTCGGGGGCATCAGTCTCTTCGGGGCCATTCCCTACGCGCTCAAAAAGCAGATCGACTGGCGTTCGGTGCTGTGGTTCGGCATTCCCGGTGTGCTGGGCACGTACGGGGGAGCCGCCCTGAGTGTGTTCCTCTCCGGCGTGGTGCAGCTGATGCTGTTCGCGACCGTGATGCTGGTTGCAGCGGTCATGATGTTCCGGCCCACGAAGGCCAGTCCTGAGGGCAGCGCGGCGCACAAGCGCTCCCCCGTCAAGATCGCGCTCGAAGGCCTCAGCGTGGGGGTCCTCACGGGCCTCGTGGGGGTTGGCGGCGGATTCCTGATCATTCCCGCACTGGTCCTGCTGGGCGGACTCCCCATGGGCCTCGCGGTCGGAACCAGCCTGCTGATCATCGCCGCCAAAAGCTTCGCGGGCTTCTACAAGTACGTCCACGTTCTCGCTGAGCATGACCTCTCTGTGAACTGGGGACTGATCGGACTGTTCACCATCATCGGCATCGCCGGGAGCTTCCTCGGAGCCCGGGTGGGGAAGAACATCTCCAACGACAGCCTGAAACGCGGGTTTGCCGGCTTCCTGGTCGTGATGGGCGCGTACGTTCTGGCCACCAACGTGCCCAAAGTCCTGCATCCCACTCCAGTTGCGGAAGCCCGGCACTCCGTCTCTACCACACATTGATCCTGCCCCTGTTCCGACCGTGGGCCTCCCCTGGCCCCGGTTCCTTTTTTTGAGGTCCTCCATGACTGAATTTCTCGATGTTCTTCGCTCGCCCTGGCCCTGGTACATCGGCGGCCCCCTGATCGGCCTGACCGTGCCCCTCCTGCTGTGGCTGGGCAACAAAGGCTTTGGCATCTCGGCCAACCTGCGGCACGCCTGCGCGATCCTGCTGCCGGACTCGGCGAAACCCGGCTTCTTCCGGTACAACTGGCGTGCGGAACGCTGGAACCTGATGTTCGCTAGTGGGTTGATCCTCGGTGGCTTCGTGGCAGGCGCCCTGCTGGCCGACCCGGAACCCACCCGCTTGAGCGCCGCGGGCGTGCAGTCCATTCAGGAGCTGGGCGTGCAGGTGCGTCCCGGCCTGATGCCGGCGGAACTCACCGACCTGAGCAACCCGGGCGTGTGGGCGCTGCTGGCCATCTCCGGGCTGCTGGTGGGATTCGGGACCCGCTACGGCGGCGGCTGCACCAGCGGGCACGCCATCACGGGCCTCTCGACCCTGCAAGGCCCGAGCCTGATCGCGACCGTGTCCTTTTTCGCTGGCGGCATCCTGAGTGCAAACCTCCTCCTTCCCTTTTTCATGGCGGTAATCCGATGACCCGAACGACCCCCGGTATTCCCGGCGTACATGCGCCATCCACATCCTCTACCCAGACAGCCACCGGCGTGCTGGTCTATCTGCTCGCGGGGCTGTACTTCGGCATCGTCCTCGTGAAGAGTGAAGCGGCCAGCTGGTACCGCGTGCAGGAGATGTTCCGCTTCGAGTCGTTTCACATGTTCGGCCTGATCGGCTCGGCTGTGCTGACCGGGATGATCACGACGGCCCTGCTCCGGCGCAGTGGCGTGAACAGTCGCGATGGACAGATCATTAAAATCACGGATAAGGACAAGGGCTGGCGGCGGTACGTGTTCGGCGGTCTGACCTTCGGCGTGGGCTGGGGGCTGGCGGGCGTGTGTCCCGGGCCGGTGTTCACCCTGCTGGGCGCGGGAATCTGGCCCGTGATGATCGTGCTCGCGTTCGCCCTGCTGGGCACCTACCTGTACGGCGTGATCAAAGACCGCCTCCCGCACTGAAGGGCTGAATCATGGACACGCACGGACATAGATACCCCCTGGGGTATAATGATGGACACCCTGTGGGGTTCCTGGAGGTTCCTATGACCCGGTGCGTGACAACCAACCCTCTGAAGGCGTCAAGTCCACACGATGTCCTCGCCGTCGGGGCCGTCAGATGAACACCCTTTCGCGCCGCATCGGGCCGCCGCGATCACGGTACTGCTCGCCGCCTGCGCTCCATCCGCGCAGGACACTTACACCACGGTGAACGTTCAGGATCTGCATGCCGCACAGCAGGCCGGTGAGTTCGTCCTGGACGTCCGCACGCCGGCTGAGTTTACTGAAGGGCACGTGCAGGGGGCCAGGCTGCTTCCCCTTCAGGAATTGCCTGCCCGCCTGAACGAAGTCCCGAAAGACCGGAAGATCTACGTCATCTGCCGCAGCGGCAATCGCAGCGCCCAGGCCAGCCAGATCCTCGCGGACGCCGGACGCAGGAACGTGTTCAACGTCGACGGTGGAATGAATGCCTGGACCGCCGCGGGCCTGCCGACCACCCGGTGAACCTCACGCCGGACGCCCTGCAACTCGGCACGCTGGTGCTCGCGTGGGAGCGTCTGGCCGTCTTGTTTGCGTTCGGGACGTGGCTGGGTTTGTCGCACTTTCGACATGCCGGGACCGCCGCGCTCGTTACCCGGGTCACGGCCCGGCTGACGGCGGCCCTGCCGCACTGGTCGGAGCTGGCGCCGACCATTCCCGAACGCCTTCTCACGGTACTGGATGTCCGCGCCGGCAGCTGGTCGTGGCCCGTGGGTGTAGCGGCGGGCCTGGTGTACCTCCTCATGCGCCTGCGTCAGTGGCCACCCACGCTACCCCGCAGCCTGCTGCTGACCGTGACCGCGGCGGCCTTCCCATAGCTGTTCAGCCCAGCGCCCCAGTCTGCCTTGAACGCCGATCACGTGCCGGTCACCCGGGTGTCACCTCAGGGGCAGACCTCCTCTGTCGCCTCCGGCGACCTGCGCCGGCCAGCGGTGGTAAACGTCTGGGCCACCTGGTGCGGACCGTGCCGCGCGGAACTTCCTGTACTCGCGCGGGCCTGACGCGCCGGCGAGCCCATCATCCTGATCCATGGGGGAGAGCGTCCGGCAGAGGTGCGTGCTTTCCTGGACAGCGTGGGCGTGCCCGACGCGACGAATGTGGATGGGGGTGCGCTGCGCCAGGCCTTGCAGGTCAGCGGGTACCCCAGCACCTTCGTCATCGACCGGGACGGCCAGGTGAGTGCCCGCCACCTGGGCCCAGTGAATGCCGCCCATTTCAAGCCCTCCTGCGCCATGATAAGGAGAACCGACCATGACCAGCCCTGCCCCCCTGAGCCCGAACGACAAAGAGAAGCAACGCGTCCTGAACCGCCTGCGCCGCCTGGAGGGGCAGGTCCGCGGCCTGCACAAAATGGTCGAGGACGAGCGACCCTGTCAGGAGATCCTGACGCTGCTCAGCGGCGTCCGCAGCGCCCTGGATGCCACGGGAGAAGCGATCTTCGAACAGTACCTGCTGAGTTGCGCGGCCGAGCAGGGTGAGCCTCTGCCAACCAAAGAAATTGTCAAAACCGCGCGTCTGCTGCGTTAACGAACATGGACAGCCGTGACACCGGAATCATCGGATAACCCGGACAGCAGGCGCTGACCAGCCCATACGGAGGTACGCCGTGATCATTGTTAGAGCAGAGAAGTCCTGGCACCTTCCACAGGAAAGCCAGCGGCCTGCCAGTCCGGGCGACCTACCGCGAGGCGGCGCGCACAATCTGGCGTGTCGATCCCTGGGAGCACGCTTACTGCTCACAATCATCTGCCTTCCCACTCCAGAACAGTGCACCTCCGACGTGACCACCAATCCCGCGAAAGCGCCCAGCACCGGATAAGGGGAACTCTCCCTGAGCGTTCAAGTGCAGTGTTAAGCTGGACACCTCGCTGCCTCGGACTCACATGAACCCGTCCGATGAATGGAGGACCAGGTGAACGTACCGCTCCCTCAGCTCCAGCGCCGTGTCCTGACCGACGGCGGCTTGGAGACCGATCTCCTCTTCAACCACGGCATTGATCTTCCCTGGTTTGCTTCCGTCGTCCTGCTCGGGACCCGAGAGGGACGCTCAGCCCTGGAGACGTATTACCGGCCCTATCTGGAACTGGCCCAGCGGCTCAGCACCGGGTTCATTCTTGAAAGTGCCACCTGGCGGGCCAGTCCCGCTTGGGCCGAGCCGCTCGGGCTCGGACAGGCCGAGCTCGACCAACTCAACATCGCGGCGGTCGAACTGCTGCACCGCCTGAGGACCGAATTTGCCACCGATACCGTGGAGATCGTGGTCAGCGGCTGTATCGGCCCCCGTGGCGACGGGTATGACGCCGGCCGGATCATGAGCGTGACGGAGGCGGCCGAGTACCACGGGCATCAGGCTCGGGTGCTCGCCTCGGCTGGCGTGGACATGCTTTCTGCGCTCACCATGACCAACATCAACGAGGCAACCGGGATCGCCCTGGCCGCAGCACAGGTCGATCTGCCGGTGTCCGTCTCGTTTACGGTGGAGACCGATGGACGCTTGCCCACAGGTGACTCCCTGATGGACGCGGTGACGGCGGTCGATGAGGCGACTGGTCATACTCCGGCTTATTTCATGATCAACTGCGCTCACCCTGATCACTTTGGAGCAGTCCTGAGTGAATCCGCCGGCTGGACTCAGCGAATTCGTGGCCTGCGCGCGAATGCCTCGCGTTGTAGTCACCAGGAACTGGACACCATGACGGCACTTGACGCTGGCAATCCGACAGAGCTTGGGCTGCTCTACCGCGCGCTTCTCGAGAGGCAACCTCAGATTACGGTGCTCGGTGGCTGCTGCGGCACCGACCTGCGCCATATCACGGCCGTGGCTGAAGCCTGCCTGAGGCCCCCGAGTTCATCGTCTTCTGCGGCAGATCTCTGAACGGCACCGTGGGAGAACCGATTTCTCCGGTTTCTGCGTTTCCTGTCCACGTGGTCTGCGTGCCGGATTGCGGCCCTGGATATCCCCCACGAAGTTCCTGCCACGCAGAAACCGGGGCACAGTCATGAACATCACTGACCTTCACGAGTCCACCTGATGAGGTGTTCCTCCAGATCCGATTCAACTGCACCGCAGCCCGGCTGGCTAAACTCTGTGATGTCACGCGCCGGTGCCTCCCAAGACGGACTTTGTTGTTACGTGTTCCCCCTCCCAGTGACCGCATTCTGGTGAACGATGAAACGAACCCTCATGCTGAGCACGATCCTGATGACCTGCGCCATTGCCACGGCGCAGACGCCCCCCTCGCCGCCGCCAGCCGCGACCGCCGCCCCGGCCGCCACGTCCTACACCTTTGAAATTCTGGACGCCAACCGCCAGCCGATCGCCACCTTCGATGCCACCGGCCGCCTCCGGATCACAGGGACGCTCTCGACAGGGACCCTGCTTCGCCTGTCGCGCACTGGCGCGAGCCGCCTCTTTCAGCTGGCGCAGCCTGTGACTGAGAGCACCACACTTGGCGAAGTGGTGCTGGTGTACGGCAGCAGCACGGTGACCCTGGGCGCCCTCCTCAATGGAACGTCCAACACCGCAGAGAACAGCCGGCCCAGCGTGACCCCGCAGCAGCTGAATGCCCTTCTTGGTCTGTCCACCTCGCTCGGCAGCGTGAGCGTTGGAATGGCCACGTCCTTGAGTCTCAACGGGATAGCCCTGACGTTGCCCTTGATCCTGCCCCTGTTCTGAAGGCGCAACCAACGCCGTCCAAACTGACGAGAAGCAGGGGCCTCCACTGGAGGCCCCTGCTTCAGAGCTGGACCTTACTTGCTGCCAGGCGCAGGTGCGGTGGTCGGCGCGGCCTGCAACAGCCGGTACGCGATGACCCGGTTGTCCTTGTCCAGCGTGACCTCAAAGACGGCGCCCGTGGTGTCCTGCAACTGCCGCACGATCTGCCCGGCAGCATTGTTCGTTTCACGCAGGACTTTCAGACTGCTGATGTTGCCGACAGTCAAGGTCTGGCCCAGCACCTGCCCCGCGGAGGTGACGGTCCGTTCCACGATGTTCCCCGTGGCATCAATCGTGCGCTGGACCGTCTGCCCCAGGCTGTTGACGGTCTGGGTGAGCACGCCTCCGGGCTGCGTGACGTTATTCAGCGTCTGTCCGACGGTCCCGACGGCACGGTCCACCACACCGCCAGGTTGCACGGCCGTGTTGGCCACATTCCCGACCGTTCCGACGGCGTTGTCCACGCTGGTCAGCAGGCGCTCAAGAATCTGGGGGTTGCGGTCGATGGTGGTGAGCGTGCGGTCGATAATCTGCGCCACGTTATCGAGGTTGACCTTCAGCAGAGCCTGGGCACGCACGCCTTTAATGGTGAGCTTGACCTTGTCGATGGAGACGTCCGCGCCGGCCGTGAGACGCAGCAGGTTGGCCAGCTGGGCGTCCAGAGCCACATGTGCCCGGAGGTTCTCGACTTCCAGAGTGATTTCCTCGACGCTGAGGTTGGGAATATCCAGCAGCACGTCGGGATTGCCCGTATTCGCTTCGATGCAGCGGCGCTCACTGGCGGCACGCTGAGCTTCCTGCTCCGGTGTCAGGCGGGTGTTGCCCGGGGCGGAAACGCTGAACTGCTGGCAGGGGTCCGTCGCCGTGCGCGTGGTGGTGCCCCCATTGCTCCCTGAGGGCGCCGGCGAGACGGGAGCAACAGGCGAGGCGGCAGGGGGCCGGGTCGTCGGCGCAGGCGTAGGCGTGGTCTGAGCAAAAGCGGACCCCAGGACGAGCTGAGCAAGGAGCACCACAGGAGCAGCAAAGGGCTTTCTCATACTCACAATTGTAGGGAGATGCCGAACGGCCGAACGACGTCTCCTGTCAAGGAATTCTTTAGATGCGGGAGCAGCTGAGACGCCCCAGTCTGACGCGATGAACGCCCGTCAGCGAGTTGACTGCTTCGTCTCTACGACGCGGTGTCTCCGCTCGCCCGGACAGACGAACCCTGCTCTCGTGGGTCACCCGGGCCGTTATCACAGCAGCACAAAACGCAGAAGCGTTCTCCGCGGAGCCAAAGTGAAGCCCGGGTTCCTGGTCCGGCATCAGGATCGCCCGCCGGTCATTGCCCCTCCCCGTGCTTCCCCCGCCGTAGCCGCGCCGGCCCCAGCCTGCACGCGACGCGGTTGAGGTCATCACGCCAAACGCCTGGCCCAGGGCCACGCCCTGACTGACATCAGTCTGCCGGTCCTTCGGCGCAGCAGCTGGCCCCTCACTGCGCCAGCACCGCAACGCACAGGCCACGGCACTCAGTACCGTGGCACTCGTGAATCCACGCGCCACGCCCAGGCATCACTCTTGATTCCAGAGATGTTTCACCGCACAAATTCCGTTGTCAATGCGGGGTTGAGAACCGGGTCGAGGCGCTGTAGGGAGCGCACCGCCGATGCCCGCTCAACGCCCCCACCGGGGTGAGCAGGCAAATGACGGAAAATCAACAGTTGACGCCGTGGAGCCGGTTCCATGATGGACGCAGTACCAAACTGAACATCAACCGCGAACTGACGCGGCGCGGCGCACCAGACCGGTGCGCGACATTCTTCAGGTCGTTGCCGGTCGCCCCGTCTCATTTCCCAAGGATCCCCATGAAACAACTGCTCCCCCTTTCCCTCCTCCTGTTGTCCAGTTCCGCTGCCGCCACCACCCTCACCGTCTGGAGCCATTTCAGCGACACCGCCGAGGTCGCGTGGCTGCGCACCCAGACGAACAATTACACGCGCCTGACCGGCAACAAGGTCACCCTCGTGCAGGTTCCCCTCGATAAAATCGCCGATAAGCTCATCGCAAGCGCCAAAAAAGGCCAAGGCCCAGACCTGATCGTCACGCTCCCGCAGGACCGCTTCGGGCAGCTCGTCACGGCCGGCGTGCTGGAACCCATGAAGCCGTACATGGAGCGCCGCACAGACTTCGACCGCACCACCCTCACCGCCCTGACGTATCGCGGCACGTTGTACGGCCTGCCGATGTTTGCCGAGTCTGTCGCTCTGGTCTACAACAAAAAACTGGTGCCGACCGCGCCGGGCAGTTGGAACGAGTTCATCAGCGTGGCAAAGAGAAACACTGCCGGAGACCGCTTCGGCTTCCTGACCGACCTGGGCAACGCCTACGTGAACTACGGGTTTTTCAGCGCGTACGGGGCCTACGTCTTCAAGAACAACAGCGGCACTCTGGACACCAAGGACATCGGGCTCAACACTGCCGGCGCCGCCCGGGCCCTCTCGGTCATGAATGACCTGCGCTACAAACACAAGCTCGTCCCCGAAGGCATGACCGGAGACGCCGCCAAGGCCGCGTTTATGAAGGGGCAGGCGGCCATGATCGTGACCGGACCCTGGGACATGGGCGACATCAAGAAAGCCGGCATCAGTTACGGGATCGCCGCCGTGCCTACCCCGCCCGGTGCGCCGAGTCCCTGGAGTCCATTCGTCGGTGTCCAGGGCATCGTGATGAATGCCTACAGCACACACAAGACTGAAGCCGGCGCGTACGCGCGTGGTCTGGTCAGCAGCGTCGCGCAGGTGTCCTTTAATCAGGCGGGCGGCCGCATTCCGGTCAGTGTCGGTGTACGCACGCGACTGGGCAACAACCCCATCGTGAGCGGCTTCGGACGCGTGATCTCCGACGGGACACCTATGCCGAACGTGGCCGAGATGGGTCAGGTCTGGGGTCCCTGGACTGACGCTGTGGCGCTGGGCGTCGGGAAGGCCGGGGTGGACACCTCGAAGATTCTGGAAGACGCGGTCGACAAGATCAAGAAGTCCATCAAGTAGCCAGGCGCCGGCTTCCAACACGTGAGCTTAGCGCCGCCGCCCGGGAGAGCACCGCCTCATCCTGGAGGTCCGCCCGAACGACACCAGCGTCACCCCCCTGACCACCACCGAAGGCGGACGCTTCGCGGTGCCGCCCCGCTTCCATGATGGTCCGGGTTCCGGTGAGCAGGGGAAGCAGCACCGTGGTGCCGTCCGCCGACACCCGGGGCGTCACGCCACGAACCGGGCACAGCACCCGCCCGTTCGCCCGCACATCCCGCAGCCAACAGGAGAGCCGTTATCTCTGCGGGACTGAACACCTTGCGCTTGATCATGTCCTCTCCTGCCGGCGGACGCGGGTCGTCAGACCCCAGCCTGCCGGTCAAGTCAACACAAGAGAAGCGAGGCCTCGCGCCTCACTCCCCTCAGCTCCAGGTCTGGTCAACGAACACAGAGCCCGTGTCACTCGGCGGAGCGACCGGCGTCGCCATCCCCCCTGGCCGGACGAACGTCACACTTCACCGCGCCGACTGGCACCCGGACCAGCAGTCAGCACCCGCCGCGCTCCACCTTTGGCCACGCCTCCACCCGGACCATCACCCCGCGCAGTCCAGGCACCAGCGCGCCCGACCCGAGCCGCTCCCCCCCTTGCATGAACCGTCACCCGGGAAGGCAACTGCCCCGTCACGTCCCCCGGCAGGAACAGACCAACGCGGCCCGCTCCCGATGGACCTGGGTGTCTCGCTGTCGGGTCACCGTCCGGCACGTTCGGTCGGGGCGTGGGCAGAAGTGGACGGAATCTGAGTGCGTTACTCCTGAGGCATGTCGTCGGCTCGAGCTGGACTGGAGGATGACGGTGAGCAGTCGTCAAGCGGCCGAGCAACGGACTCCGGTGACCGTCTGCCGTGCGGGGCAGTGGGTCGGTCCGCTGGCGGGTGTATCGGGTCAACGGCTGACAGAAGTGGGTACGGTCAAGATCGTCGGGCTGAGGTCGGGCGGCGAGACCCTGGGCTCTCGCGGTCGTGTCGTCGTTCGGCGCTGCCGGTCAGGGCAAGGGGAGAGGACAGTGACCATTCAGAATCTTCAGGTGGAGGAGCAGCGGGACTGCGGGGTCTGCCCGCCGCAGTGTGTCCCTCCGGCTTGTCATCGTTCGGTGCGCCCGGTCGGGTGAAGGCCAGAGCACAGTTCCCAGGATGATCGGTGTCGGGCGTTCCGTGCTGGGGATCAGTTGATGGTCCGTGCCGAGGATGCGCTTGTGCAGGACTGGCTTGAGGGGCCGTGCGAATCCCGAGGAACCGTGGGGAGGAGCGGGAAGGGAGAGAACAGGGGGCGGGACGCGCGGACCGGGGAACGCGGCAAGCCGACCTGGATGGAGAGGGCCGCGTTGAGATGAGGTGGCCTCCAGGTCGGGGGCATGCCGGTCAGGAGAGAGGCGGCGTGCTGCGGCGGCGTGGCTGCGTGACACTGACACCAGCGTTCGGATGAAACAGGAGGCACCCCAGCTCCCTGGGGTGTCGGTGCAAGCAGGTGAAGGGGTTCAGCCGGTGCGGAGGTTCGGCCAAGGGCCGACGCGGATGCCGCGGCTGGAGAGCATTTCATCCACGGCCTGGGTCACGCGGTCGTGCATCACGAAGCGGCCCACACCGCTCATAGGAGAAGTGCATTCAGGGATGCCGGAGTGACCAGGGGCCTGGGCGTCTGCTGAGTCCTGCTGGCCGCCGGGTGTACCCCCAGCAGGACTGCCAACTGGTCAGACGGTTGTCAGGACAGAGGGTTTAGCGTCCAAACATCGACAGCAGGTCCCGGGCCGGTACCACCAGGCAGGTGGCGCGACCCAGTTCGATGGAGGAACGATGCCGGTGAACCTGACCTCCCACAGACGCCCCATGAAACGCTGGGTTCGTCACCCACTGGTGCTGGGGCTGGCGGGAACTGCCGTGCTGTTCGTCGGGCTGGCCGGGTACGGTTTCCGGACGCTGGAGCACGCCTTCGAGCGCAGCGCCCGGATCACGCAGGACACCACGCAGCGCATTGAAGTCACCCTCAAACTTCAGAAGCTGCTGCAACGCGCGGCGCTTCCTGTCCACCATTACCATATTGACGGGCACTCTGAGCAGCGCATGCATTTCAGGATGCTGGCCGGCGAGATCAACGGAACGTTGAGTGAGACCCTCTCGGTACGGAGCGGCAGCCGCCCTCAGGACTTCGCGGCCATCGCGTCATCCTGGCGGGACCTCCAGGGTGAAATTACGGCTCTGCTGGCCTTGCCCGATCCCAACGCCATGGGGCTGCGGGTGATTCACGCACGAATTCACGCGCTTGATGAGGAGGTCCGCGCCCTCTCGGACCGGGTGGGCGCGCTGCATGACGCAGACCGCATCCGGACCCAGGAGCAGCTGGCGGACGCGGCCCGGTGGAACCGCACCCTGACGGTTCTGGTGACCGCCGCTTTCCTGGTGACTGTGCTGAGTCTGATGCTGGGGGCCGCCATGATGATCCACTCGCAGGCCACCTTGCGGGACCTCTCCATGCGGGACGCTCTGACCGGCCTGTTTAATCGCCGTGAATTTCAGGCGCGGCTGCGCCGCCAGGTGGAGCTGGCCCGGCGCCAGGGCGGTTCATGCGCGGTCCTGCTGCTGGACGTCGACCACTTCAAGGCGGTCAACGACACCTACGGCCATGAGGTGGGGGACCTCGTGCTACGGGAACTGGCTGAAGTGGTGTGCCGCGAGGTGCGCCGGGCCGATCTGGTGGCACGTTTTGGCGGGGAGGAACTCGTGGTTCTGCTGCCGCACACCGACAAGGCCACGGCCGTATCGGTGGGGCAGCGGGTGCAGCAGGCGGTGGCCGGGCACCCGGCCTTTGTCGTCCCGGGCGGGGCGCAGCTGACCGTGACGGTCAGTGTTGGTGTGGCGGCCTTTCCAGCCGACGCGCCGGTTGAGGAGGCGCTGCTGCGCGTGGCTGACCAGGCGATGTACGCTGCCAAACGCGCGGGCCGCAACCAGGTGACCTGGCAGGGCGCTTAGAGACCGGACCCCGCCAGCGTCAGGTCCGGCATTCGCGGTTTGCGCACACCGGGTAACGTCAGCTGAGCGGGGAGGTCACCCGGCGTCATGTCGCGGCGCAGCGCTCTCGGGGGCACTTCCGCCAGAGACCGTTTCCGGGGACCACGCCGGGTTCAGGGCAGGACGTTGCCGGCCGCGCGGTAGA
This sequence comes from Deinococcus taeanensis, assembly GCF_020229735.1. Taxonomy (NCBI): domain Bacteria; kingdom Thermotogati; phylum Deinococcota; class Deinococci; order Deinococcales; family Deinococcaceae; genus Deinococcus; species Deinococcus taeanensis. The sequence continues at coordinate 334,489 of NZ_CP083456.1, forward strand.
TGGCGTACCACTCCTCGCGGGAGAGGTGCACCTCGCTGGCGCGGCAGCAGTCGCGCAGCCGGTCGATGTTCATGGTGCCGATCACCGGCTGCATGCGCGCCGGGTGACGCAGCAGCCACGCGATGGCGATGGTCGTGTTACTCACGCCGTGCGTGGCGGCCACCTCGTCGATCTTCGCGTTGAGCTCCGGGAACTTGGGATGGTTCAGGAAGACCCCTTCGAAGAACCCGAACTGAAAGGGTGACCACGGCTGGATGGTGATGTCGTGCAGGCGGCAGTAGTCGAGGATGTACCCGTCACGGTCCACGGCCGCGTCGTTTTCCATGTTGACGTTGAAGCCACTCTTGATCATGGTGGTGTTCGTGATGCTCAGCTGCAGCTGGTTGGCGACAATGGGCTGCTGGACGTAACGGCGGAGCAGGTCAATCTGATGCGGGTGCTGGTTGGACACCCCGAAGTGGCGGACCTTGCCGGCCTGCTCGAGCTCGTCGAAGGCGGCGGCGACCTCCTCGGGCTCCACGAGCGTGTCGGGGCGGTGCAGCAGCAGGACGTCGAGGTAGTCGGTCTTCAGCCGGCGGAGGATGCCGTCGACGGAGGAGAGGATGTGTTCGCGGGAGAAGTCGAACATGCCCTGGCGGATGCCGCATTTGGACTGCAGGATGACCCGCTCCCGCACGCTGCTGCTCATGCCGATCGCGTCGGCGAAGATCTCTTCGGAGGCGCCGCTGCCGTAGATGTCGGCGTGATCGAAGAACGTGGCGCCTTCCTCCAGGGCCGCGTGAACGAAGCGCTCAGCTTCGGGTTTCTCGAGACTGTTGATGCGCATGCAGCCGACGGCCACGACGGGGACCTCGAGGGTGCTCGTTCCGAGTTTCTGTGTTCGCATGGTTCTCCTGGGCAGGGGTTGGTGGGTGTGGTGGTGAGCGGCCGTGGGCCTGGGACGGCCCCTTAGTGTGGAGTGTACGCGGGATCGGGCCGCCGCGGGGGGAAAACCTTCAAAAAGGAACAAGGCGCCGGCGTGGCCGGTGGGGCGCCCGGCGCGGGAGGTGCGGTGGGCGGCGCAGGGCTTCGTTCCGCTGCCCTCAGCGGGGCTCGCCGGGCCCGGCGCGGGGCTGGTCGTGGCGCGTTTGCTGTGCCGGGCGCCGACCAGGCAGCGTCAGGCGGCCGTACAGCCCGTGCGGGTGGCCCGGCTGTCGTCGGGACCGGGTTGCCGCTGGACGCCCCCCGGGGTTGAGGTTCAGTAACGAGTTGCCCGGCGGCTGGGGGGGGATGCCGGCGTGTCCGGCGAGGGTGACGCTGCGGGTGCCATCGGTGGCGAGGCAGGACCGCGCCGGTTGGTGTGGGCGAAGGGAAGCGAGGTGGCCCCGCGGGCGTGCGGCTTTTCGGGGGCGAAGACGCTGCAGGTGCGGGCGGCCTGTGCCAGAGTGCACGCATTAGTGCACGCCTTGCCGTACGTCGCCCGAAGGCTGGTGGTGGCCCCGCGCCGAAGGTGTGGTGTAGACCACTGCTCAGGGTACTCGGTGGCTACTTGAGAGTACATCTACCAGCTTCTAGATTGTCGGCACACAGCAATAAAGGAGGTGAGAAAGATAGAGCGTCCGGCTCTGACCCCACTGCATCCCCAGACGCGCCGTCACCTGGAAAACGGCCAGCGGCTGCGCCTCGCTGCGATCCGGGAGTTCGCGCAGCACGGCCTGCACGGCGCGAAGGTCAGCAACATCGTTGCGGCGGCGCACTTGACCCAACCGTCCTTCTACCGCACCTGGCCGAGCAAGGAAGCCGCCTACGAGGACCTCATCACCGCCACCATCGAAACGTGGCAGGCGTCCACCCGCGTGGTGCTGGACGGGCCGGACGAGTGGACGTTCGAGCAGCGGCTCTCGCACGGCATCGATCAGCTGTTCCGGTTGATCACCCTTGACCGCGACCTGACCCGGCTGGTGCTCAACGCGCACAGCAACGACCCGGACTGGCTCCTGCCGTTTATTCACACCTACGAGGACCTGTTTCAGCGGGCGCAGCGCCGCGGCTGGGTCACGACCCGCGTGCCGGCAGAAGTGCTGGCGCAGGCGGTCTTCGCGCTGCTCGACCGGTTCTTCCAGGCCCGCCTGTACCGCGGCGCGGCGTCCGTGGAGGACACCACCCGTGAACTCACGCAGTTGATTCTTCCCATGGTTCAGGAGGCCCATCATGATTAAGCGGTCATCGGTTCTCATTCTGCTGGGTCTGGCGTCCTCCGCCCTGGCCAAGCCGCCGGCCTTCACCAAGGCCCAGGCGGACGCCGGCGCCAAGGTTTACAAGGCGCAGTGCGCGTCGTGTCACGGCGCCAAACTCAACAACGGCGGCGCGCCCAAGCTCGCCGGGCCGGACTTCCTGAAGAAATGGGCCAGCAACACGGTGGATGATTTCCACTTCATCATGTCGAGCACCATGCCGATGACCAAACCCGGCGCCCTGAAGGAATCCGAGTACCTCAGCGTGCTGGCTTACGTCCTGCAGACCAACGGGTTCAAACCCGGCACCACCGCGCTCGCCACCAAGAACCTCAAGGCCTACAGCTTCAAGAAATAAGGTCGGGCCGTCCGGGCCCAGGCCGTCACGTCCACAACTCAACACCCACAAGGGGACTTATGACTGGCAGAACACAGCGTTTCTGGCTGAGTACCGGCATTGCTTTACTGATGAGCTCGGTGTCGGCCGTAACCGGCCCCACCCAGGACCAGCTCAACGGCGCGGACGCCGCCACCGACTCCTGGCTGATGTACAACAAAGGCTACAAGGCCCAGCGCTACTCCAGCCTCGACCAGATCAACAGCGGCAACGTCGCGCAGCTCAAGCGGATCTGCACCTTCGAAACCGGCGACGACGGCGGCTTCCAGGTCACGCCGCAGATGTACAACGGCGTGCTGTTCTTCACCCAGAGCACCCGCACCTTCGCGGTGGACGCCCGCACCTGCAAGGCCCTGTGGGTGCACAAGTACAAGATGGACTCCACCTCGGTGCTGCAGACCAACCGCGGCGTGGCCATCGCCGACGGCGTGATCTACCGCGGCACGCCGAACGCCCACCTGATCGCGCTCGACGCCGGCACCGGCAAACTTCTGTGGGACACCAGGGTGGCCGACTCCACCGCCGGGTACTTCCTCAGTGCGGCGCCCGTCGCCTACAACGGCAAGATCCTGATCGGGGAGGCCGGCGCGGACTGGGGCGTCAAGGCCCACATGTACGCCTTTGATGCCAAGACCGGCAAGAAGGCCTGGACCTTCGACCTGATTCCCACCGGCACCCAGAAAGGCGCCGACACCTGGAAGCGCGCCGCGTCCGCCACGACCGGCGGGGGCAGCACCTGGACGAGCTACACCCTCGACGTGGACACCGGCAAGGTGTACATCTCGGTCGGCAACCCCGCGCCGGACTTCGCGGCCCAGTACCGGCCCGGCGACAACCTGTACACCGACACCGTGACTGTCCTGGACGCCAACACCGGGGCGTACAGCCACCACTACCAGCAGATCCCGAACGACGACAAGGACTACGACACGTCCGCCGCGCCGGTACTGTACGACGTGGACGGTCAGAAACGCATGGCCGTGGCCACCAAGGCCGGCTGGCTGTTCGGGTACGACGAGGCCGCCCAGAAGCAGGTGTTCAAGCAGGCCATGATCAAGGTCACCAACCAGGAGAAACCCACCACGCGCGAAGGGCTGGACATCTGCCCGAACTACAGCGCAGGCTCCCAGTGGTCCGGGCCCTCCTACGATCCCGCCAACCAGACGCTGTTCGTCAACGCGGTGGACTGGTGCGGGACCGTCAAACTCGGCGAGGTGCGATTGATCAAGGGGCAGCTGTTCTTCGGCGGCGCTATGAAACTCGACCCGGCGGAGAAAGCCATCGGCCGCACCGCGGCGTTCGACGCGGCGACCGGCAAGAAGCTGTGGAGCTACGACCTGCCGTCGATCCGCATCGTCGGCGGCGTGACCTCCACCGGGGGGAACCTGGTGCTGGCCGGCGCGATGAACGGGACGTTCTACGCCCTGGACTCGAAAACCGGCAAGGTGCTGTTCAAGGACAACATCGACAAAGCGCCGATCGGCGGGGGCGTGTCCACCTACTCGGTCGCCGGCAAGCAGTACATGGCCGTGGCGGCCGGCAACACCTCCAAAGGCACCGCCGGCGTGAAGAACGTCGGGTCGCGCGTGGCGATCTACACCCTTCCCTGAGATGAGACGAGCCGCGCTGATTCTCGCCGCGCTGACGCTGAGCACTCTCGCGTCCGCCGTGCTGCCCGCCCTGAGTGCCGCCCAGGTTCAGGAGGCCAAGCAGGAAGGGGAAGCCATGAACACCCGCGAGAGCGGGTACGTCGTGGGCCCCTACCTGGTGAAGTCCTACAACGACGACCTGATCCTGAAACCCAATTCGCCGGAAGTCGACGGTGTGGTGCTCAGCACGCCCTTCGAGCGGCTGCGGTACGAATCGTACCTCGCGCACCTGGAAAACAAGCCCCTGTCAGACGCGCAGGCCGCGGCGCTCGCCCGGACGTACGCCGGGAAGCTCGTCTTCCGGGTGTACTCGCACAGTCCGTACGCGGTGGACGACGAACTCGAGCAGTGGCAGCAGGCGTACCTGACCCACAAGGTCACCCTGACCCCCAACCGGGAAAAAAGCTACCTGGACTTCTACAAGCCCGCCACCCTGACCGTGGCCGGGAAGACCTACACCGCCCGGCCGGTGGTGGACGGCCCGTACCGGGACAATTTCGTGCTGCCCAGCGGCCAGTCGGACTTCCGGAACCTCGGGGTCATCTTCTACGCCTTCGACCTGCCTGCCCTGCCCCGCAGCGGGACCGTGACGCTGTCGTTCACGGACAGCCGCGGCCGGGCGTACCGCATTCAGAGTGACGCCGGCGCGCTGCGCTGAGCGTCCGCGTCACCGGACCGAGGTGGGGGCGTCACGCTCCCGCCTCGGCGTGTTGAGGCGCCCGCCACACCGGCGGCACAAGGACACCTATGCAGCTCACGCCTTCCCCGTTCAGCGGCATCTTCACCCCGCGGCAACTGGACATTCTCCGGAACCTGGCGCTGGGGTACTCGAACCAGGAGATCGGCCTCCAGCTGAACCTGTCGGACAAAACGGTCCGCAATCAGCTGTGCGCGATCTACGCGAGCCTGGGCGTCAGCAACCGCGTTCACGCCGCGCGGTGGGCGCTGCGGGCCGGGCTGGTCAGCCTCGACCCGGGCGTCAACGAACGCGACGTCCTGGACGCGGCGCCGGACGACCCGGTGCGCCGGGCCCGCGCGGCGAGCTGAGCTTCCGGCTCTTCACCCTGGCGTGTCCGGCACCGCGCTGCTTTACCCGGCGGTGCTCCAGCGCCAGTCGCACGAAAAGGGCAGTTCCATGTCGACCGAGGTGGACGTCCTGCTGGTCAGCGTGTCCCGGACCGCCGCAAAGGAAGGGGGCCTGGGCGTCCGCGCTGCCGGGTGTCAGGGCCCCCAGCAGGCCTTCCTGTGAACGGCCCCGGTGGACTGAGCACGGCAGGAAGAGGATTTCGACTGCCGACAAAGGATCAAGCAAAGGCCTTGCCAGGTGGGACGCCGAGCGCCTCACACCTTATGGCTGACAAACCATGATCCGCGAGAACGCCCTCAGATAGCGAACCGTTCCGTTTACACGCAGGAAATCGAACTTCATTCCCTTGAGAGTCCCGTCCTGCACTGTTACCCGGTCATTCGCATGAAAAGCCAGCCGGGCTGGGGGCCAGGGATCTGTTTCAGCAAACACCTCCGGGCCTTCACCCCGCTGGAACGCGAAGATCAGTTCACCGTCGCTGGCCGTGACCCGAAAGCCATGTCGGTCTCCGGGAACTTGATACCGCCCCTCGTACTCCACAAGCTCATCGTGCCTCAACGTGAGCCAGACCGGTTCCCGGGGCTCGTCGTGCAGGAGATGCTGGTAAAACCAGTCCAGCAACGCACGATTCATCTCCAGACCCGCAGCGGCGTTCGTCATCGACGCGAGAGCGACCCCCAGTTTCGGAACCAATGCCAGCACCGCTGTCTGCCCGCCCGTTGAACCGACATGCGACACCACCTGCACGCCGTTCACCAGCGCCACGTTCCACGTCAGGCCCACCCAACGTCCGTCCGTCGTCTCTTGCTGCGGGTGCAGCAGAGAGGCCATCCCTTGCTCACTGAGCAGTCGTTCTCCCTGGGCGTTGCGTCCATCGCCCAGCATGAAACGCGCGAACTGCATCAGGTCTTCCAGGGAGCAGGCCAGGCCAGCGAAAGGCGCGGAATTGCGGGGAAGATTCCAGGGTCTGGCCACCACCGTCTGGTCGTTCTGCCGGACATGACCGACAGTAAAGTGACGGGTCATCACTTCCGCAGGAAAGAAGAACGAATGATCCAACCCAAGCGGTTTGAGCAGCCACTGGCGCGCTGCATGTTCGAACGGCATCCCGGTGACGACCTCCACCACACGTCCGGCCAGGTAGAAGCCGGCGTTGTTGTACGACCAGTAAGCGCCAAGGGGAGTCACCTGGGGCTGTTCGGCCAGCAACCGAACCATCTTCGCCAACGCATCATCACCGTCCCCGGTGTTCGCAAACACGTCACCCCGCCAGCCGCCCGTATGGATCAGGACATGCCGGAGCGTCGCCCGCTGCGTGGCGTGCTGGTCGGACAGTTGCAATTCAGGAAGGTAGGTCCGCATGGGCGCGTCGAGGTCGAGCAGGCCTTGTTCGACGAGACGCAGGAGCAGCAGCGCCGTGAAGGGCTTCATGATCGAGCCGATCTGCCCGATGGTGTCGCGGCTGAGGGACTGCGGGCGCTCGACGTTGGTCACTCCCAGTGTGAAGGCGCGCTCCTCGGTCGGCGTCAGCACTGCAATGGCAGCCCCAGGAACGTGATGTTGCCGCATCAGCCGTTGGGCGTGCTGTTGCAAAGCGTCATAGAACGCGGCGCCGGGCGGTGGTTGCTCCCACAAGGCTTCGGTCATCACGGCACCCCGAGTGAAAGCTTAACGAAAATGGTGAAACGCTCTCCGTCCGGTCCTGCGCCAGGGGTCCCGTCTGTTGCACTGACGCTGTGCATATTTCCCGGTCGGCGACGGCGGAGACAGCGAACAACGAAGCGCCCAGGTGCTTATGCCAGGCTCTTCCACTTCCCACCTTCCAGTGCACCTTGACTGAGGCGCAGGCAGATACAGCACGTCTCCAGCCGCATGCTTCCTGGCCCACAGGCGCAACCTCACACCACGGGCCGATGACGTCGGCGAATGCCGCCATGTGAGGCTTGCCCGGACAAGCGGTTGGTCATCCCCGGGAGTTGGTGGCCAGGCGGCGCGGACCGGTCACCCTGCCCTTCACGCGTGGGCCTTAAGTTTCCCCGCAGGCTCGTTCAAGGGTGCCTGAACCGGTTGCCACCCGGATGAGACCGTGGCGCCGCACCCTGAACCTATGAAACCTCTGACCCCCACCCGTCACGGCATCGTCGATTACGCCGCCTGCGCCCTGATGCTCGCCGGGCCCCGTCTCCTTGGGCTCTCGCCGCAGGCGCAGGCGCTGTCCGCGGGTCTCGCGGCCTCGTACCTGGGGGTCACGGCGCTCACTGATTTCCCGCCAGCCCTGAAGCGCGTGTTGCCGTTCCCGCTGCACGGGAAGATTGAGCTCGGCACGCTTCCGGTGCTGCTGGGGCTGGCCGCCTTGCGGCATGAGTCCCGCGAACGGCTGTATTTCCTGGGATTGGCCGGCATGGTGGCCGGGGCGTACACACTGACCGACTGGCAGGCCGATCCGGACAGCTGAAGGCTCTGAGCGGTCTGGGACGCTGCAACCGTCCTGTGTGGGGCAGGAGACGTGAGCGCGCGGCCCGGCCAGTTCCCGGAGGAACGGAGCAGACCGCGCGTGGTCACACTGACGGGGGCGGGATGAGGTTGGGCAGCTGCTCCCCTTTCGGGGGTCTGGACGCCCTGACGGGCCAGTCCGGATGGGAGGCGGGCGTGCAGACGCGCTGGCGGCCAGGCTTTACCTGACGATCTGCTTGACCATCTGACGCTCGATCAGCTGCGCCGCGATCGGGCCGCGGATGCGGCGGAACAGGTGATAGTCAAAGAAGTACACCTGCTGTGCTTTGCTGGCCCGCAGCTGCCGGGTGATGGGGTTGGCGTTCCAGTCCGCCCGTGCCCGCGCCGGGGTGCTGGCGCCGGCCGCCAGGACGATCACGACGTCCGGGTTGATGGCGGCCAGGCCTTCGACGCTGACCACGGCTTCTTTCTTGTCGCCGTCGATGACGTTGAAGCCCAGGTCGTTGAGCAGGCCGCCGGTCCAGTCGCGGCTGTCACTGATGGTGAAGGTGTTCCTGGCGTCACCGCCGGCCGTCCAGACCACGAGCACCCGTTTGTTCCGGGTGGCGTCCGCCAGCTGGGCTTTGGCGGTCTGCACGCCGCTGCGGTACGTGTTGAGAACCTTGCTGTAGGTCGGCTCCCGGTCGAGTGCCTGCGCGATGAGGGGGAGGGTCTTCTGCCACTCGTTCCGGTCGATGCCTTTAAACAGGAGCGTGGGGGCGATGCGGCTCAGTTGCGGGTAGACCTGCGCGGCGTAGTCCTCACCGATGATCAGGTCCGGCTTGAGGGACAGCAGAATCTCCAGGTTGGGGTTGAAGCGGTCGCCCACGTTGGTGGGGCTGGAGGTGACCCGGCTGCCGAGGTATTTGATGTCGCGGATGGGGGACCCGAAGGCCGGGGTTTTGAGGAACGTGGACGCCTCGCCGTAGCCGACCGGCTGCACGCCGATGGAGAGGAGAAGGTCAAGGGCGTGAGGGCCGAGGGCCACGACCCGCAGCGGCCGTTTGGTCAGTGTGGTGGTGCCCGCAGCGTGGGAGATGGTCACCGGGTAGGTGGTGGCCGCCGACAGGCTGAAGCTGCACAGCAGCATGCCCGTAAACAGGTGACGTTTGCGCATGAATCCCCTTTTCTCTGATGGGCTGCACAAGGGCGGCCCGTCAGAAGCTTTGGAAGTCTGCCGGACTGAAATCCAACTTGCAAGCTCGGATTTCAGCAGGGGTCTGCACAGGCGCGCTTTATGGGCCGGCGGCGCGGTTCCCACCGCAGAACCCGGCTCGGCTGACGGTCCGCCTGGTGTAAAGCCGGCTGAGGGGGCTGGGGCCTGGAGAAGCAGCCGGTTCCAGCGCCCGGCCGGCAACAAAAAAAGAGCCCGCAAGGGCTCTTTTTCATTGAGGGTACGAATTACCAGCGGTCGTCGCGGCGGTTGCCGCCACCGTACTCGCTGACGGGGGCCGCTTTGGTCACGACAATGTTCTTGGCCTGGGGGCCTTTGCCGCGCTGGCCTTCTTCAACGTCGAATTCGACTTCGTCGCCTTCGTTCAGCTTTTTAAAGCCGCTGCCCTGGATGGCGCTGAAGTGTGCGAACACGTCCGGGCTGCCTTCCGTCTGAATGAAACCGAAGCCCTTTTCTGCGTTGAACCATTTCACTTTACCTACAGCCATAATCAACTCCTGAGTTTCCAACACGGAAAAGCGCACGTACCAGTGTATCGCGCGCTTTCAATCACGGTCTACTTGGAAACTATTCGCTGATCTTAACGACCCTCCTCCATCTTTGGTGTGACGTATGTCACAAATCATGGAGACAGCGGCGTGGGCGGCAGGTCGGTCGCGGGCGCCGCTCCAGGCCTCACTGCTGGCCCGGGGCGCGGGCCGGGTTTCTCAAGCGCGTGTGCACGGAAGCCCGGAACACTCTGTCCCAGTGCCTGCCTCCAAGCTGCGAGATCAGGTCGCCTGCAGAGTGAGGCTGAGCGGGCCGGCTGGAGGGCACCGGGCCGGCGCCCCAGCAGGGTCCGCCGCGCTTCAGGGGCCAGGCGTCACAAACATCTGAGCAGGCGCTCAGGTATCATGTGCCTATGACTTCCGTCACCCGCCCCGAGGCTGGCGTTGACCCCGGCGCCCTGACGTACCGCGTGGACGGAATGGACTGCGCCAGCTGCGTGCTGAAGGTCGAGCGGATGGTCGGTGCCCTTCCCGGCACCGCAGCCGTCACCGCCAGCTTTACAAGGCAGACCCTCACCCTGCACCTTGATGAGCGGCGCACCCCCCGCACGCTGCTGGAAACCAACCTCAGAGCCCTCGGCTACGCCCCTTCACTGCTCAGCCCGGCCGCCCAGCCCGCCACCCAGCCTGCCCAGGCGGGGCCTGACCTCACCGGTCACAGCCGCCGCCGCGCGCCGGCCAGCCTGGCGTGGTCCCGCACCACGCAGGGCCGGCTCGTGATCACCTCCGGCGTCCTCCTGGCTGCCGCGTGGCTCCTCGGCTTCGCCGAACCCCGCTTCGCCACGGCCGGCTACGTCGCCGCGGCGCTGCTCGGCGTGTGGCCCCTGGCGCGGAAAGCGCTCGCCAGCGCGCGCCTCGGTGATCCGTTCAGCATCAACATGCTCGTCAGCCTCGCCGCGATCGGCGCCGTCGCCATCGGCGAAGCCCCGGAAGGCGCGGTGGTGGTGTTCTTCTTCGCAGTCGGGGAACTGCTCGAGGGTGTCGCCGCCGGGCGTGCCCGGGCAGGGATTCAGGCGCTCACCGCTCTCACCCCGAACACTGCGCTGCTCGTCGGCGCGGCCGGCCTGCAAGAGGTGCCCGCCGCAGAGCTGCAGGTGGGGCAGACCGTGCAGGTCAACCCCGGCGGCCGCGTTCCGGCCGACGGCACCATCGTGAGCGGCACCTCCAGTCTCGACGACAGCCCCGTCACCGGCGAAAGCGTGCCGGTCACCAAAAGTCCCGGCGACCACGTGTACGCCGGCAGCATCAACGCCAGCGGCGTGCTCCGGGTGCAGGTGAACGCCGCGGCCGCCGACAACACCATCGCCCGGATCATTCAGCTGGTCGAGGAAGCTGAGGGCAACAAGGCGCCCACCGCGCGCTTCATCGACCGGTTCAGCCGGTCCTACACGCCGGGCGTCGTGCTCGTCGCCGCGCTCGTCGCGCTGCTTCCGCCGCTGCTGGGCGGGGCGTGGCACGACTGGCTGTACAAGGGAATCAGCCTGCTGCTGATCGGCTGCCCCTGCGCGCTGGTGCTCAGCGTCCCCGCGTCCATCACCAGCGCCCTCAGCGCCGGCACCCGCCGCGGCCTGCTCGTCAAAGGCGGCGGCGCCCTGGAGACCATCGGCCGCGTCCGCACCGTCGCGTTCGACAAGACCGGCACCCTCACCGCCGGGCAGCCCCAGGTGACCGACATCATCGGCCTGAACCTCCCTACGCAGGACGTCCTGCGCCTGGCCGCCGCCGTCGAGACCGGCAGCAGCCACCCTCTGGCGCGCGCCATCACCGCCAGGGCCGCACAGGCGGGCCTCACCCTGCCCCATGTGATGGACGCGCAGGCGATTCCCGGCCGGGCCGTCACCGCGACCGCCGAAGGCCGCGCCCTGAGCGTGGCCTCGCCCCGCCACGCCGCCAGCCTCGCGCCGCTGAGCGCCGCCCTGCAGGCCCGCCTCACCCGCCTGGAAGAACAGGGGCGCACCGCGGTGCTGCTGCTGGACGGCGCCCAGCCTCTCGGCATTCTTGCCCTCCGCGACGAACCGCGCGCTGACGCCCGCAGCGCCATCGCGGAACTCCGCGCGCTGGGCGTGCGGACCGTCATGCTGACCGGCGACAACGCCCGCACCGGGCAGGCCATCGCCCGCGACCTGGGCCTGGAGGTGCAGGCCGACCTGCTGCCCGGAGACAAGCTCCGCGTGATCGACGGGTACAAAACGCAGGGCGGCGTGGCGATGGTCGGTGACGGCATCAACGACGCGCCCGCCCTGGCGCACAGTGACGTCGGCATCGCCATGGGCGGCGGCACCGACGTGGCCCTCGAAACGGCCGACGCCGCCCTGCTGCACGAACGCGTAACCGGCGTGGCGGACCTCGTGCGTCTCTCGCGCGCCACCATGCGCAACATCAGGATCAATCTTGCGTTCGCCCTGGGCCTGAAGGCCATCTTCCTCGTGACTACCCTGCTGGGCCACACCAATCTCTGGATGGCGGTCCTGGCCGACACCGGCGCCACGGCGCTGGTCACGGCCAACGCCCTGCGCCTGCTCCGCTGGGCCCCTCACCGTTCCGCGCCTGTTCCGGCCAGCCCTGCGCCCCACCCCGCCTGAGCGGGGCCCGGCCGCGCTGGTCTGCGGCGCGGGCCACCGGACAGTGACGCAGGGACGCTCATCCGGCGCGGCGCCCCCTACACTGACAGCGTGAAAGCCGCCACTCAGGATGACGTGTGTGACGTGAACTGCCTGCACCCGGAGGCCGTCGACCTGGCCCGCACGCACCAACCTGACCACGCCTGCATCGAGCAGGCGGCCGCGTTCCTGAAACTGATGGCGGACCCCACCCGCATCCGGATCCTCAGCGCCCTGCAGGCCACCGAGCTGTGCGTCTGTGACCTCGCCGCCGTGGTGGGCATCAGCGAAAGCGCCGTCAGCCATCAGCTGCGTCTGCTGCGTACCGGACGCATCGTGACGTACCGCAAAGAAGGCCGGGTGGCGTACTACCGCCTGCTCGACCATCACGTCACCACGACCCTCGGCAACGCCCTGGACCACGCCCGCGAGTAACGGCCCGCGTCCCGGACTTTCCGGCGCCGGCGCCCCCCCGGCCCCCACCCCGGCCGCCCCTGGAACCACAAGGTCACCTGAGCACCTCTGGCCCCAGCGCTCCCCCGGGGTGTGATTGCCTGAAGTGTGAAGGCAGACAGGCACAGTGAAAACAGGCAGCGCACCATCCTGGTGATCGAGGATGACCCGGACATCGCCCGGCTCGTCCAGTTGGATATGGAAGACGCCGGCTTCCGCGTGGTGACAGCGGTGGACGGCGCGGCGGGCCTGCAGGCCCTGGAGCAGCACGCCACGGACCTGGTGATTCTCGACCTGGGCCTGCCGGACGTGGACGGTGAAACCGTGGCCCGTCAGGTGCGCCGCACCAGCAGCGTTCCGATTGTGGTGCTCACGGCCCTGGACGGCGTGGAGCGGAAAATCGAACTGCTGTGCGCCGGTGTGGACGCCTACGTCACCAAGCCGTTCGACCCTGCCGATCTCACGGACCGCGTTCACGTGGCCCTCGCGGCGCCGCAGCACGCGCCCCTGACCGTCGGACGGCTGAGGCTGTTGCCGGACACGCGGCGGTGCGTGTCCGGCGACCAGGACGTCCCGCTGTCCAGCCCTGAATTTGACCTGCTGTGGCTGCTCGCGCAGCGGCCCGGCTACCTGCACAGCCGCGACGAGCTGCAGCGCAGCCTGTGGCGTGAGCAGGGCTCCGCCGGTGATCCCGTGGACGGGCACCTCCGGATGCTGAAACGCAAGCTGGGCGAAGCCGGAGCAGGCGCCGCCATGCGCGTCGTGCGGGACGTGGGTGTCACCCTGCTCGCGGTGCCCTGACGCCGCGCGCCGGGTGTGGGTCGGGTGAATGCGCCGCAAGCGTGGCCGGCAGCGCCCAGGAAAACATGCAGTGGGCTGGGCAGCCCGGGCGCCGCGTGACCTGGGCCGCGCACGCTGAGCCCCAATGTCCCCGTCGCGCAGGCCGCCTCCAATGAGACGCTGTTCAGGCGGGAGGCGTCCGCGCCGAAGACCCGCGCCGCGAACCCCCTCATCGCGCAGGTCACGAGTGCTGAGCATGACCATCCGGAGACCGGCGCCGCGCCGCTTGACGTCGTCCCCGCTCTGAAGGCCGGACCCGCCCGGCCGGTTTCGATGACAGCGGCCAATGTTCCGGCCAGCCGGCCCAGGGCTTCCTTGGAGGCGCTCCGTCATGAGAACGGGGCCGGGTCAGGGAAAGAGACGCTAGGCGTGGACCATGCGGGGAGCGCACTGGGCCGCCGCGCACCTGGGCGGTACGGCGCGTCATCCTGCGCGGTGACCGCTGCGCCACCTCCCCGTGACCAGCGGGTGAGCCTCGGCATCGCCGCCCAGGCGCACGCTGGCCCCCCACGCGCCTCATCGCCAGCCGCCCGAACGCCGGGGGAACGGTCCGGTGCCGGGCGGCCGTCGACTTCAGCGCGCCCGGGAGTGGAAGCGCCCCCCGCGGACCGCACCGCCGCGCTGCATGGATGGGAGGTCACGGGTGCGCCGCAGCACGGCGCCTTCGGATGCACAAGCACCCGCCCCGAGCGGCCTGCGCGTCCTGCTCGCTGGGGAAGAGGAGACTCCGCTGCGCACGCAGGAACTTCTGCCGGGGGTGGCCCCAGACGTGAGAAAGTGCCCGCTGGTTCACGTCGGCGGGTGACCCGCCCCGGCCGGGCGACCCCGGGCACGCCACCCGGCCTCCCAGAACATTAAAGAGGGGAGACCAACGCGGTCTCCCCTCTGACGCCGCTGCGGTGCTTAGAGGCTGCCCTTGAGGGTCGTGGCGACCTTGAAGGCGACCTTCTTGCCGGCGGGAATCTGGATTTTCTCGCTGGTGCCGGGACGCACGCCGGTGCGCGCGGCCGTTTCACGGACGCTCAGGGTCCCCAGGCCGGGGAGGCCGACGCTCTGGCCGCCCTTGATGGCGCCCACGATGGCTTCCAGCATGGCGCTCACGGCTTCTTCGCTCTGCTTCTTGGTCAGGCCGGTCTTCTCTGCCACCTGGTCGACCATCTGGGTCTTGGCGACCTTGGTGGGGGCAGCGGGCTGCGCCGCGGCCGCGGCTTTGGCGGGGGCTTTGGCCGCCGCTTTCGTGGAGGTTTTCCCGGCAGCTTTGGCAGCGGGCGCTTTCGTCGTCTTTTTGGTCATGCGCACAGTGTGACGTGATGCACAGCTCAGATGCAAGCCGGGAAGCACCCGGTGGGGGCCCTCAGACCCGTGCCCCTCGGGTACCGTTCACTGTGAAAGGCGTGCCAGACAGTGAATCCGTCACGCGCCAGGGGAAGCCCCCCGCAACGCGGTCGGGAGTGAGCAGGCGCGCCGGACCGCGTTGACCAGCTGTTCCGGCGGGCGAGGTCTGGGCCGGCCGCGGTTCTGTGAGCCGCTCAGGCCGATGGGGGCGGGTGAAATCGGCATCATCCAGGCGCCGCCGCCCCGCTCCGACCCATCGCCCTGCCCCGTGGGCCAGCGGCGCTCAGCGTACCTGAATCATGCGGGCAGACCCGCACGTGGTGAGCGATCTGCTGCACCACCCGGGCCGGCGCCGAGCCCTGCTTGCCGGCGCCGGCCGCTTCCTCCCCGGTTCAGGCCACCATGCACCTCGCGCAGGCAGTGGACCTGATGGCCACCGCGGGGGGCATCGACACGCCTGAGCAGCTGAGGCAGCTGCGTCCCCCGGGTGATCGCTGGGGCATGTGGTCCCCGCCGGGTCTGGCCGGTAAGCTCTGGCGCGTGGGGCGGCTGGCTGGGCATTTCAGCTGACGCGCCGGCCGGCCGGCGCGGGCCTACGCTGACAAGCCGATGCGCCGGGGCGGCAACCCTGCCATCATGAACCTATGCTTAATGTTCGTCCGGATTCCCTCTCCATCCTGCTGGTGGACGACAATGAAGCTGACCGGATGCTGGCCGAGGAAGCCTTCGACCTGCTGCCAGCCAAGGTCTGGGTGAACCTGTGCGCGACCGGCGACCAGGCCCTGGCCTGGCTGCGCGACCCGGGCAACCCGCTGCCGAACGTGATCGTCCTGGATGTGAATATGCCCGGCATGAGCGGCCTGGACGTGCTCCGGGCCATCCGCGAGGATCCGGTGCTGCGGCCGCTCCCGGTGGTGATGCTGACCACCTCCGATCAGCCGGGTGACATCCAACAGGCGTATGAACTGGTCGTCAGTTCCTACTGGGTCAAGCAGGCGGATTTCGCGGGCTTCGTGCGGCAGATCGAGGACTTCGTGGGCTTCTGGCAGCACGCCCGCTTCCATAAAGGCCGCCCATGAGGCCAGACGTGCCATCATAAGCCAATGCCCACCACTGTTCAGGCGCCACTGAAGGTGCTGCTTGTGGAAGACCAGCTCGCCGACTGCCTGCTGGCCGAAGAAGCGTTCGGCCGCATCGCGCAGGCCGTGAAGCTTCACCTCTGCCAGAGTGGCCTGGAGGCCCTGGCGTGGCTGCGCCGCCACTCGGCCGACCGGCCCGACGTGGTGATCCTCGACCTCAACATGCCGGTCATGAACGGCCTGGACGTGCTCCGCGCCATCCGCGAGGACCCTCAGCTGCGCGGGCAGCCGGTGGTGATGCTCTCCACCTCGGAAAGTCCGGCCGACATCCAGCAGGCGTACGACCTGCTGGTGGGGGCCTACTGGGTCAAAGGCCTGCAGTTCGACGACTTGGTCCATCAGATCGAGGCCCTCGTCCGGTTCTGCCGGCACGCGCGCCGACCGCAGTACGCGTCCCTCCCTGCCCTGGAAGGCTGAAGGGACGGCGCAGGCCACGAAGGGCGCAGGGGCCGGAACGTGCAGGTCACGACCCTCCGGGGGCCGCTCCGGGCAGGCGGGCGGCTCGGCTTGCAGGCGGACCTGTAGAGCGGCCGCCGCTTCCCCTGCGGCGGCTGCCCGGCCGAGGCTCCTCAGGCTGGGGTCGGGTCCGGTCAGCCGGCGGTGGCCCCTGCGCCGCCGCTCATCAACCGGGCCAGGGCAAGCGCGTCGGCCGGGGCGTGGGCCCCGATGTCATTGTCGAAATGCACGTACACGTCCCGGGGATGAGCCGCCACCGGCGCCGCGCTCAGGCGGCGGGCGTCCGCCGGATCACGCCCCGGCTCGGGCCGCAGCCGGCAGCGGAGGCGATGCCTTCAGGCGCGTGAGCCTTCGCGGCGCAGAATCTCCAGCCAGTTGCCGGCCACCAGCCACGGCAGGAACATGAGGCCCACCTGGACGATGTTCGCCGCAGCGAGCATAAACGCGCCGCTGACGGTCGTGAACTGCCCCCCCGGCATGAAGGGCACGCCCAACAGGAACGGCAGCGGCAGCAGGGAGCCCAGCACCACAGCTGCCAGAACTCCCTGAGCCGCCCTCCAGCCGGTCTCCCGGCGCCCCAGCCACACCCCGTACGCGAAAATGAGGCCCGCGGCCAGAACGCCCAGGCTTAACCCTGCTGTCGAAAGGTTCAGCGTCGTGTTCATCGCTGCACGCTACACGGGTGGATGGCGCCGTGGTGCCTCAGATGAGCGCCAGCGCGCAGGAACGGCTCCTACTCGGCCGTTCCAGGCGTGAGGCGGCTTCACGACCCCGCCGGACTGCCCGGCCCGGCGCGCAGGAGGGAAGCCTGCAGCTGCGAAAGACCCGCGGTGAATGAACCCGCCCAGGCGGACCCGCTGGCCCGCCGGTGGCACCGACGCTGGTGCCCTCAGGCCCCCGGCCACAGCGGGCCGGCGCCAGCTTCAGTCGTCGCCGAGCAGGCCTTCAAGCAGGCGGTCACTCCAGCTCTCCTCGGACCCGGCCGGGTTGTCCAGGGGGTCCACGCCGGTGTCCCGCGGGTTGCGCAGCCCCTGGTTGCTGCGGGCCAGCGTGGGAACGTCCGCCTTGGGTGACCGGTCGGCATTGAGCAGACCGTTGCGTTCCTGGAACGTATCGGTCAGCTGGGTGTAGCAGAACCCGGACAGGCCCTTGCAGGCGTGCACGGCGGCCATCAGGTACAGGTGCATCTCCGTAAAGTCCTCGCGGCTGTCCACCTGGCTGTAGCCCCACGCGGCGCCGCCTGGCGTGCCCTCGGGCAGGAAGGCGATGCCGCCGAATTCCGAGAGCATCACCGGGTGCTCGGCGGCCTTGAAGCCGGGCAGCAGAACGGCGCGGTCGGCCGGGTCGAGGCCCTGCAGCGTCGTGGTGGTCCGCGCCAGGGTCCCGTAGCGGTGCTCAAGGACCTTGGGGTCAGCCGCGTAATCGTGGATCGTCACGATATCAGTCGCGACGTGCTCCCAGCCGTCATTTCCGATGATGGGCCGCGAGGGGTCAATCGTCCGGGTCATGTAGTAGAGGCCCTGCACGTAATCGCGGTGGGCCGGGTTGGTGGGCAGGTTGGGCACCCCCCACGATTCGTTCAGCGGCACCCAGGCAACGATGCACGGGTGCGTGTAGTCGCGTTCCAGCACCTCCTCCCACTCGCGGCTGAGCCGGCGCACCGCCTGCGGCGTAAAGCGGTAGGGACTGGGCATCTCCTCCCACACCATCAGGCCCAGCACGTCGCACCAGTACAGGTAGCGGGGGGACTCGATCTTCTGGTGTTTGCGGGCGCCGTCAAATCCGAGTTGCCGGCTGAGTTCGACGTCGCGCCGGAGTTCATCGTCCGTGGCCGTCATCAGCCCTTCAGGCCAGTACCCCTGGTCCAGGACCATCCTCAGGTACCACGGGCGGCCGTTGAGCATGAACCGCCCGCCGCGCACGCCAACGGTGCGCAGCGCGGTGTAGCTGCGCACCTGATCGATCACCGTGCCGTCGGGCCGCAGGAGTTCCACCACCGCGCTGATCAGCCGGGGATGGTCGGGATTCCACAGCAGGTCGTTGCGGAAGTCGTCGATGCCGGGGTCCGGCAGCGGAATGACGCGCGAGATGTCCGGCCGCTGCAGGTAGTACCGGTCGTCGGCAAGAATGTCCTCGCCGTTCTTGAGCTGAAGGCGCAGCAGCGTGCCGGGCGTCCACTGCCCGGCAATGTCGGCTTCCAGGGTGATCTTCCAGCCTTCCATGTCGCCGGTCAGCTTCAGGCGCCGCAGGTAACTCGCGGGCACGCGTTCGAGCCAGACGGTCTGCCAGATGCCGGTGGTGCGCAGGTACCAGATGGAGTGCGGCTCGGGCAGCCAGTCCTGCTTGCCGCGCGGTTTGGCCAGGTCGTGCGGGTCGTCCTCGGCTCTCACCACGAGCTCCAGCGGCCGGCCTTCGCGCGCCGCGACGCCAGCCTGACGCGTGATGTCCGCCACGAACGGCGTATGGCCCCCCTCGTGGGTCACCACGAGCTGCCCGTCCGCCCACACCGACGCCTGCCAGTCCACCGCGCCGAAATGCAGCAGCAGGCGGCCGTCCGAGCCGCAGGTGCTCACCTGCTCACAGTCTTCCACCTGCAGGCTCAGGCCGTACCACACCACCGGGTGAAACCCCGTGTCGTGAATGCCGCTGCGGATGCTTTCCGGGGCGTACGGCACCTGAATGACCCGGTCAAAGACCACGTCGTCCGGATGCTGCCAGGCGGCGGCGTCATCAAAGGCGAAGCGCCACTCACCGTCCAGGCTGCGCCAGTGAGCACGTTCGAGAAGCGGCTCAGGATGGTTGGAAACATGCATGCCCCATGGTGCCGCGCCGAGGTGATGGCTGCCGTCTGATTGGTCACGAGTGTTTCCTAACACTTGCGTGCTCTGGCGTCGGGTTCGGGAGCGCCCGTGAGGCCAGTGTCCAGCCTCCTGGCCGGCCCTGCGGCGCCCGCGCCCCAGCGGCGAAAGGGCCGGCGCGGCCGGACGCGGTCTCAAGGACCGGGCGGCGCAGGCGGCCCCGGAAGCACCGGGCGGCCTGTCAGGCGGTCCCCCGTGCACCCCGGGAGGGCCGACTGACCCGGGCAGAAGTGTGGCCCGGCCGGACGGTCAGCCCCCTTCACACTGGTGCCATGCTCCCTGCCGACATCGCCTCCCTGATCACCCACCTCATCGGCGAGCAGCGTGCGGTCCTGGGCCGTCAGCTGCTGGGTGTCTACCTCCGCGGCTCCCTGGTGCTGGGTGACTTCGACCCTCAGACGAGTGACATCGACCTGCTCTGCGTGGTGGACCGGCCCCTGAGCGAGCGGGCGTTCGAAGCCGTGAAGGCGATGCACCAGCGCGTGGCCACCCTGGCGCATCCGTTCGCCCACGAGCTCGAGCTGGCGTACCTGCCCCGGTCCGCCGCGTGGGCGTGGCGACCCGGCGAACAGCACCCGACCCTGGGGCGGGGCGAGACGCTGGCGTGGAGGGCGCACGGGGCGAACTGGTTGCTGGAACGGTGGGCGGTGCTCCAGGGGATGCAGGCCCTGTCCGGGCCCCCGCCGGACACGTTCATCGCGCCGGTCCCCCCGTCCGCATGCCGTGGCGCGGTGAGGGAACGGCTGCGGGACTGGGTGGGGTTTGCCCGCACGCCGGATGATCCGGCCTGGCAATCGCCCCGCTCGCATGCGGCCTATGTGATCGAGACGGGCTGCCGGATGCTGGCGACGCTGGAGAGCGGCGCGTTGCTGAGCAAGCCGGCCGCGGTCCGCTGGGGCCGCATGGCCCTGCCAGAGCCGTGGGCCGGACTGGCCCAGCGTGTCCCCGAGTGGAAGACGGACGGGACGTTCGATGCGGCGCTCAATGCGCAGGCCCAGGCATTCATCCTCTGGGCGGGGCAGCAGGCCGATGTGACGTGAGGGCACCCGGCCAGGCTGGGGTCCCGTGGCGCCGGCACCAGTCCTGGTCCATGGCTTGCGCTGGAGCGGTGGAGGGCACCGGGCGAACCTTCGACCGGCCACGGCTGGTCAGCACTGAGACGTCGAGTCTTCGGGCCTGCTGACCGTCAGGTTGCTCCAGACGGATGCTCGGATCAGCAATCCACAGGGTTCAGGTCCAGGATCACCAGCTCGGCGGGACAGTCCCAGCGCATGGGCACCCCCGTCACCCCCAGGCCCTGCGACACGAAACCCAGCGCCTGGCCGTCCGGCGTGTCGGCCGGCGTTCCTTCATCCGGTGACTGCACGATGCGCGTCCCCCTCACCCAGCCCCGCAGGACGTTGAGCAGGGTCGAGCGCCGTTTGAGCGGGCCAAACAAAGGCAGGCGGATCTGCCCGCCGTGGGTGTGGCCGCTGAGCGTCAGGCTGACCTGGGCAGGCACCTGGGTCAGGTAGTCGGGGTTGTGGGCGAGCAGCACCACGGCGCCGCCCGTGTGCCCCTGAAGCGCCGCGGTGAGGTCCTGCGTGCCGAACCACCAGTCGTCGACGCCCGCGACGTACAGGTCCTCACGCACCTGCAGGCCGGCATTGTTGATAAGCCGCACGCCATGCAGGCGCAGCTGCTCGGCGAAGGCCGTGCGGGTGGCGTTGGTGTTCAGGCTGGTCCAGTCGTGGTTGCCCCACACGGCGTACACGCCCAGCGGCGCCCTCAGGCGGGCGAGTTCCTGCATCAGTTTGCGGTGGCGCCGGTTGCCGACCCCGCTATCCAGAAAGTCGCCGGTGATGGCAATCAGGTCCGGCTGGGCGCGCAGCACAGCGTCCACCCAGCGGCGGACCGTGCCGCGCCCGACAAACAGACCGTAGTGCAGGTCACTCAGGTGCGCGACGCGCACCCGGCGGGTCAGCCCAGGCAGTTCCAGACGGTGGACGGTGGTCACAAACCGGTACGAGTTGACGGTGGCGAGGGTCCCGAAAGTCAGGACACTCCACCCGAGAGTGGTGACGGCGCGCCTTAGCAGCATGGGCCTCAGCTTAGAGAATGCGCGCAGGGCGCAGCGAACGGCGGCGCGGAGCGGGGGGCTGGGCGGGCGCAGGGGCCGGCCGCCGCGCGGCCCCCTGAACAGCGTGAGAAGACCATCGGCCGGGTGAACGGCTCGCCCCGGCGCCGTCAGCCCCCCACCTGGATGCACCCGCTGGGCCAGCCGCACCCCCACACCGCCCCCCCCGCCGGGGGACGACCCTGGGGGATAGGGTTCAGAGCAGATTAAGTGCACAGTGAGAAGATGCTCACCTCGCCGTTCCTGACCCTGCTGTCGCCTGACGGGCCGCAGTGGGTGGCCCTGGTGCCGTCACTGCACTTCCGCGTGACGGCGCCCACGCGCGACAGCCTGATCGACCGCGCCCGGGAGAGGATTGCTCTGGCGCTTCACGCCTCGCCGCTCCTGCCGCCCGCGTGCACGCTCGAGGAACTGGCCGCCGCGCAGGCCGGCATGCCTGGCGCAACAGAAGTCGTGCTGCTCGACCCGTCGCCGTGACCCTGCCCGCCTGACCGCACGGGTGGCGCTGCGCTTCTGAAACGGCCGTCCAGGTCCGTTTGCCCCCATCCCGGGGCCCCGCAGCACCCTTCCCGGCCCGGTTGCGCCGCAGGACCGAGTGGCCCCGCTGGCAGGGGGGAGGCCACCAGTCCGCTGTCCAGCTCACTTTGAGGCGTCGTCGCCTCAAATCTTGCTTTTGGGCTCGCGCCAGTGTGACGCAGGGTCAAGCGCCGGAAAATACACCAGGAATATCGCGGATGACTGGCTTTTGTTCCGCCAGCCGTGCTCGACTCCAGGGGGGATCACCACACTGGTGGAGGCAGGCATCTCGAAGTACTGGCCGCCCACCATGACGCTTAGGGTTCCACTGACGACGGTGATGATTTCTTCTACGTCATGGTGATGGATCGGAACGTATCCGCCTGGTTCGGCCCGCTGCTCCGAGAGTTCGCAGTGCTGCGCCCCGGACAGAGGACCAATCAGGTCTCGACGGGCTACCTGCCAGTAGGGATGGTGATGCCAAGGCTGCTGCTCGTGTTCGGTTAGGGCCACCTGTTCACTGTCAATGTCTCCAAGCATGTCGGGTGGTTACTCCAGACTTCAGCTGCCAGAGCTTATCTTCTACACTCCTTTTCATCAAAGCGAGCTGGGCACTGAATGAGTGGAGTGTCAGCACTGGTCTGTCTGTTTTGTGAGGGTGGGACCGATCACCATTCTCCACAGAGTGGACTGCGCTTCTCCCCAGGCCTCCTTACAGTGGGATGATGCCTTTCGCCACGAATCAGCTCACGGCCCTGCTCAATGAAGCCCGGAGCACCAATACCAGCGCCCTGGTGCTTCTTCACAACGGTCAGCCTCTTGTGAATGAAATTCTCGACGGGCAAGGCGACCGCGCGATTGAAACGATGAGCCTCACCAAGGCCATCGTCAGCCTGCTGGTCGGCCGGGCCCTCACCCTGGGGCTGCTCCCCAGCACCGACGTGGCGGTCAGCAAGTTCTATCCCGAGTGGCGACAAGGACAGAAGCGAGACATCACTCTCCGCCACCTGATGACGCACACGAGTGGGTTGCAGAACACGCCGGACGCCGGTACAGAGATCTACCCCAGCCCGGATTTCGTGCAGCTGGCCTTGAGTGCAGAACTCGAACACGCTCCAGGAAGCGTGTTCTCCTACAACAACAAAGCAGTCAATCTGATCCTGGGCCTGCTTGAGCAGGCGACGGGTCGGAAAGCGGATGAGTTCGCTCGCGAGGAGCTGTTCACTCCCCTTGGCATCCAGGACTGGGGCTGGGACCATGACACTGCCGGAAATCCGCATGGAATGAGTGGCCTGCGCCTGAGACCTCTGGATCTCGCCCGGCTTGGGGAACTGGCCCGCAATGACGGCGCGTTCGAACAAACGGTTCTGATCGACCCGGCCTGGATGCGCCTGAGCACCCAACCGGCCACCAAGCTCACGGAGAGTATCGGCCTGCTGTGGTGGACCTTACCCACCTGGACGCACTATGAGATTACGCCGGAGCATGTTCAGGCGGTACAGGAGGCTGGCGGGACCGATGAACAGGTGCGCGCTCTGGCGGAGACGGTGGGGACGTTTTCCACGCAGGGGAGTCTGGTGGCTCGAATGAACGTGACGGGCCTGGTCCCGCCCGCACTTCCCAAAGGAACGAAGTGGGTGGCGGTCCGCACCGGTCCCCTTGTGGGGTTCAGGCATGACGGGTCACTGGGGCAGCATCTGGTGGTGAACCGTGAGGCGAGGCTGGTGGCAGTACGGCTCGTCGATTGGCGGCATCCACACGCCCAAGCCGATGAAACCCGCTTCACGGCTTTCGTGAACCGGATTCTGGAGCTCTGACAAACCAAAGTTGACCCCCCACTAGCGCCTCAGGGCGGCGCGGGCCAGGGCGTCGAACCGGCGCAGTTCCTTGCTGCCTGGGTCGAGGTTCAAGGCCCGTTCCGTGACGTTCAGCGTCTTCTGGTGCTGCCCTGCCTGCGTCCACGCCTCGAACGCCTCCTGCCGGTACAGGAAGTACGCTGCGGGAACGCCGAGGTTCACGGCGCGGTCGAACGCGCTTACGGCCGCGTGAAGGTCACCCAGCCGCAGCTGCGCCTTCGCCAGACCCCACCACGCGTACGGGTCCTGCGGACGGCGTTTCACGTCCTCCCCGGCGTGCGCCCTGAGGTGCCGCCAGTTCCCGGCCGCGCGGTAATCCTCGCCCAGAATCCGCCGCACGTCCCCTTCGCGGGAGGGGGGGTACGCCACGAGGTACTCCCCGTTGTAGTACGCCCACAAGGCCATCAGCTGCGCGTCCGTGAGGCGCAGGGCGGGGCCGAGCAGGGGATCGCTGATGAGGAAGTGGCCGGCGCGGTAGCCGTACGCGGTGCGGAAATGCGCGACCGCGCTGCCCTCGCGCAGCCGCTGCTGCAGCACCACCGGAAATCCGGCGGCCACGAGCGCCCGGAGCCGCGGCGCATCACCAGCCGAGCGGATCACGCTCCGCAACCCGGCGCGGCCGAAGTACGCGGCGAGCTCCAGGCTGGTGACCTGCGGGTCGCTGGGACTGTCCTTGAGGGCTGCGGCGGCGTGCGCCTGCGTGACCCGGGTGCCGTAGTACCCGAGCACCGTCAGCGCCGTCACCGGCCCGCAGTTGTTCCGCGCCTGAGGCTCATGCCGGATGTTCCTGAGGGTAACGGCCGCCGGGACGGCCGCCGCGGCCACGCTGCCCCAGATCACTGTCACCAGCAGCGCTCCCCACGCAGTCATAGGTCATCTTTGCGGCCTGCTCCGCTGCGCGCCTCCCGACGCCCTTGAGACAGACTTCACGGTCGTGCCCACGGCGCGGCGGTCCTTCTGCGGGGGGATCACCAGGCCCGGGGGGCTCACCGGGCGCGGCCTGGAGAGCGCCGCGGCTGCCGCGCACAGCGCGGTGGAGGTGCCGGCCGTGGAGTCCGCGTTCCAGCGAGGGGAAACCCCTCGTCCCCCCATGCCCGGCCGCGCCGTGGGCAGTGGACGCCGGTCCCGGTTGTTGACGCGCGTGACGCGGTCATGGGGGCTGCACGCGGTCATGACGGTCCGGTGGGAGCGCGCCCCGGTCCAGGCGAGCCGCAGCGTGAACGTGGCCCGGCGCCTGTCTGGTTGTCTGGTCGCGTCTGAGGGGCGGAGATTGCGCGCAGCAACAGGGTAAAGGGCCGCCCGGCTGCAGGTCGGCACCCAGCTCCCGCTGGCCGCGTGGTTCGTGAGGCCCCTCCTGAGGCCCTGCTTGCGGCCGTCGCCGTACCCCCGGAACTTCACGTTTCTTCCCTGCCGGTGGGTCACGACCAGCGTTCGCCGGTCCCACTGGCACCAGGGTCAGGCGGCGTTGACGAAGCGAAGGTGCCGCGCGGGCACGGCGCCGTACATTGGGGAATGACGATCACCACTGAGATTGAACTTCAGGGCATGCAGCGGGCCGGGCAGGTCGTCGCGCAGACCCTCCGGACCCTGAAGGCGGCCATTCGTCCGGGTGTGACGCCCGCCGAGCTCGACGCTCTGGCCGGACAGGTGTTCCGGCACCACGGGGCACGGTCGGCGCCCCGCATGACGTACAACGCCCCGGTGAACGTCTTCATCAGCGTGAACGACGACATTGTGCATGGCCTGCCCACCCGGCGCGCACTGGCCGCCGGGGACGTGGTGAGTCTGGACGTCACGCCGTTCGTGAACGGGTACATCGCGGACGCGGCGGTGACCGTGGCGGTGCCCCCGGCGGCCCCGGTCGCCCTGCGCCTGATCGAGTGCACCGAAGCGGCGTTCTGGGCGGGCGTGGCGGCGGCAAACGCTGGGCGGCCGGTGAACGCCATCGGCCAGGCGATTGAGCGTGAAGTGAAGCGGCGCGGCTTCACCGTTCTGCGCGAACTGTTCGGTCATGGCGTGGGCCGCGCGCTTCACGAGCAGCCTAATGTGCCCAACTACTACCGGGCGAAAGACCGCCAGACCCTGCATAAAGGGCTCGTGATCGCGGTGGAGCCGATGGTGTCCACGGGCCGGTCACCGCGCGTCCGGACGCGGCGTGACGGCTGGACCCTTAGCACCACGGACGGCGGCCTCGCCGCGCACTTCGAGCACACGGTCATGATCACCCGCGACCAGCCTCTGATTCTGACGGCCTGACCGCGCGGCTCAGGCGGGCCAGATGGAACCTCGGCCGTGGCCGTGCGCCCCCCTGAGGCGTTGGCAAGTGCAGGCCCGCGCTCAGGCCCCTGGTCATGGCGGCAGGCGCGGCGCGTTCGCCCGGCAGACGCAGACATGCAGGTTCATTGAAGATCGGTGAGCCCACGGCCGCGGCCGCTTCCGTATGCTGACCGGGTGACCGCTCCCCCCACAGCTCTGGCCCTGCGCCTGCAGGACGTCACCGAGGCGCTGGCCTGGGCGAACACCGAGGAAGCAGTCTTCGACGTGATCCTGCACCCGGCGGTGGAGGCCCTGCAGGCGTCGGCGGCCACCGTGCTGCTGGCCACGGAGCACGGGAACGCGCTGCGTCTGGGCGCCACGGTCGGGTACGCCGACGGCGCCGCCACAGTCTGGCAGGGCGCCCTGACGGATGATGATGGACCCGCCGCGGACGCCATCACGCGCCGCACGCCCCTGTACTTCGAGGAGGACCGCGAGCTGGCCCGCCGGTACCCGAACGTGGAGCGGCGGACCGGCGCGACCGCCCCGGTGGCCGCGACCGCCGTGCTGCCGATGTACCTCGACCAGCAGCCGCTGGGGGTGCTGGTGATCGACTTCCTGGAACCGCACACCTTTTCTGAGGACGAGCGGCGCTTCATGCGCACGCTCGCGGCGCAGTGCGCCATCGGCTTCGGGCGGGCCCGGCTGCTGACCGGCCTCAACGGGCAGGTCGCCGCGCAATCGGCGCGACTCGCCGCTCAGCGCGCCCGGGCGGACACGCTCGCCGCACTCGGGGACGCCCTGCAGTCCGCGAGGCGGCCCGGCGACGTCGGGCACCTGGCCCTGCCGCTGCTGGGGGACATCCTGAAGGCGCGCACCGCCATGGTCGTCATGCTGGAGCAGGGGGTCCTGCGCGCGCCCACCGTGTGGGGCAAGGTGTGGCCCGGCATGGCGGCGTTTCTGGACGGCGGCATTCCGCTGGCCGGGGCCGCGCTGCTCGCCGCGTGCGCACGCACCGGAGAGGCCGGGTACTACGCGGAGTATTCCGCGGCCGGCGGCGGTGTGGCCGGCCTGCCGCCCATGGCGTTTGCCGTGGAACCCATTCGCATTCCCGGCGGCGCGCTGGCCGGACTCCTGGCCGTGTGGCGCAGTCCGGCGGGCGACTGGCGTGACGGGGAGCGCGACCTGCTCCGGCGTGCGGCCGGCACGCTGGGTCTGGCGCTTGAGCGCGCGGCGGCGGAACAGGAACTCAACGCGCGGACCGCGGCGCTCGACGCCTTCGTTGCCTTCACGGAGGCCGTGGGCACCGAGACGGACGTGCTGGCCCTGGCGCGCCAGGCCGTGACGCTGCTGCGGACCCGCTTTCAGGACGGCAGCATCGCCTACTACACCCGGCGGGATGACCGGTGGGTCGCCCAGGTCTGGAGTGAGGACCTCACCGGACCGCTGCTCGACCACCTCCGCTCCGGCCTTCCCGGCAGCACGCCGGTGATCGAGCGGGCGCTGCAGGCGGGCGGAGCGGTGTTCACGGACGCGTGGGACCCGGACCGTGAAGGCATTCCGCACACCGGGTCGTACGGCGCGGCCGCGGCCACCCCGCTGATCGTCAACGGCAAGGCCGATCACCTGATGATCTTCGGGCTGCGAAACACGCACCACTGGACGGAACGCGACCGGGCGCTGGTCCGCGCGGTCGGGCGGGGCCTGACGCTCGCGCTCGACCGCGCTGAAGCCGCGCGCTTCCTGCGCAGTCAGAACGAGGAACTCGAGGCCCGCACGCGGGCGCTCGAGGCGTTTGCGGAACTCAGCCGCGACCTGACCCAGTCCAACGGCCCGGCGGCGCTGATCGACCGGGCGCTGACGATGGTGCAGTCCCTGCTGCCCCGCAGCCTGGCGCTGTACTACCAGAAATCCGGCGGCCACTGGCACGCCACGGCGCAGGTGGGCGCGCCGGTCTCCCCGGCACTTCAGGCCGTGATCGACGCGGGCTTCCCGGTGGGTGAGGCGCCGGTGCTCGACGAACCGGACCGGACCGGCCAGCCGCTGTTCCACGAGCGCCTCGGGGACGCGCCGGCGCCCACGCCGGAGCCGCCGGGTCTCTTCCGGCAGGTGCAGGCCGTGGCGACGCTGCCGGTGCTGGTGCGCGGCGAGGTGGCCGGCGCCTTTAACGTCACCCTGTTTGAAGCGCGGCGCTGGAACGCCGCGGACCGCGCGGTGCTGGAAACCACCGTGCGCAGTCTCGGGCTGGCCCTCGAGGGGCGCGAAGGGGTCGTTCAGCTGCTCGAGGAGCGCCGGAAGCTGGAAGACGCGAACGAGGAACTCGAAGCGTTCGCGTACTCGGTGTCGCATGACCTGCGCACGCCGGTGCGGCACATCATCGGGTTCAACGAACTGCTGCGCCGGCAGCTCGGCGACGGCCTCAACCCCAGGGCCGCGCGGCATCTCACGGTGATCGAGGACGCCGCGCGGCGGATGAACACCCTGATCGACGCGATGCTCGACATGTCGCGCACGTCCCGGCTGCCGCTCAAGGTGACGCCGGTGAACCTGAGGGCCGTGGTGGAGCAGGTGCGTCAGGACCTGCGGCCGGAAGGCCAGGGCCGCGCGGTCACGTGGACGGTGGGTGAGCTGCCGGTGGTGATGGGCGACGCCGACACGCTGCGTCAGGTGGTGCTCAACCTCCTGTCAAACGCCCTGAAGTACACCCGGGCCCGCGACGCCGCGGTGATCGAGGTCTGGGCGGAGAACCGGCCGGACGAGTGGGCCGTGTTCGTGCGGGACAACGGCGCCGGCTTCGACCCGCGGTACGCCACGAAGCTGTTCGGGGTCTTCCAGCGCCTGCACCGCTACGACGAGTTCGAAGGGGTTGGGGTTGGACTGGCGAACGTGCGGCGCATCATTCACCGGCACGGCGGGCAGGTCACGGCCATGGGCGTGCCCGGCGCCGGCGCCACGTTCGGGTTCACGCTGCCCAAACGCTGAGCCCCCCCGGGCACGCCGCGCCTCGCTGGGGTCAGCGCCGGCGGGCGGCAGGGAAGACGCCGGGGGCCGGTCCGGGGCCGCCGCGGCGCTGGCGGGCAGATGCTCCCGCAGCAGTTCGATCAGTGCCTGGTTCGCCTGGTCATGTGCGCTCACGCAGCCGAGCTTGGCACGCCGGCCGGCGCTGCGTGCGCGCAGGTGCGCGGCGCCCGGCACCCGCGGGGCGAGCTGTGGCCCGCGCCGAGCGGCTGCGGCCGGCCAGCGGCGCCCGCTGCTGAGGCCCCCTGGCCGTCCCCTCCGTGCTCTGGCCGGTCCTCCCCGGTGCGTCACAGGCCGCCGGGCCGGGAAGGTCCGCTGTCCCTGGAGACCGGCCGCACGGCTGCCCTGCCTGCTGGCGCCTCACTGGCGGTCAGCGGGGCGCTGCCCGTGCAGGCGTGAACGCTGACCACCACTGCGGGCCTGACGTCCGGCGGCGACGCCGGGCGCCCTGCCGGGCCGCCCTGGCCGGGCAGGCCCGCGGGCGCTCACCTGGGGCGGAGAATCCTCAATGCCGGCTCACCCGGACGGGCCAGGCGGCGGACTAGCATGCCCGTATCCGCACCGCCCACACCCATGACCCCTCGCAGGAGGACCGGATGACCGCAGACCCCGCTGTTTCCCCTCAGTCCCAGATCAACGCCACCCCGTACGCCTCGCCGGAGTACGACGTGCCGGCCATCATGGCCGCGCTGTACGGCGACGGCATCCTCGGCCTCAAAGGCGCCTTTTCGCGCGAGTGGGCGGCCCGGCTGGGGGAGGAGCTCGCGCCGCTCTACCAGCAGGCCCTGGCCCGTCCAGGCGGCGCGGTCGGGCGCGGCACCAACCGCCACTACGTGGAGATTCACCCGCAGGACATCAGCGGCTTTCTCGACCTGATCACCCACCCGTGGGTGCAGACCGTGTGCGCCAGTGTGCTCGGCCCGGACTACAAGATTGTCGAGATCGGCTTCGACGTGCCCAATCCCGGCGCGCGCGACCAGCCGTGGCACCGTGATTTCCGCGCCGGGAAGGAAACGCTCGTCGACCGGCGCCTGAATTCCCTGGCGTTCAACCTCACCACCGTGGACGTCGAAGAGGACATGGGGCCCTTTGAGATTGCCCCGGGCACCCAGTGGGATGACCCCACCGACTACGATCACGGCATGTTCCCGCCGGTGGCCCTGTTCCCCCGGTACCAGGCGCTCGCACAGCGCAAACTCCCGAAAATGGGTGACATTTCGGTGCGCAGCGCCCTCACCATTCACCGCGGCACCGCCAACGTCAGCGACAAGCCGCGCCCGGTGCTGGTGCTGGGCGTGGACGCGCCGGGCGCCGGTCACGATGAGTTTCACGACCTGCAGTTCACGCGGGCGTACTACGAGCAGCTGCCGGAGTCGGTCCGGGCGCACCTGATCTGCCGGGTGGTGGATGAACTCGAACCGATTGTTCAGGGCCACACCATCGAGGGCCTGATGATGGGAGACGCCTGAGCGCATGCGTGATTTCAACGACGTGGTGGCCCACCTCGGCGCGCAGGCCGTGCCGGGGCGTCTCGCGGCGCTGGAAGGCGGCCGCGGCGTGATGCGCGTGACGCTGCGTGACCCCCTGACGGCCCTGGCCCCCGGTACCGAGTGCGTGCTGGAAATGCACGACGGCGCCCGGTTCCGGGTGTCGGTCACGGAAGACCTCGGCGGGCACGCGCGCGAGTTCCGGATGCAACTCCTGGGCCGCGCCTGACACCGGCCCGCGCGCACTGGCTGACGGCAGGCCGCGTCGGCGGAATCCGCCGGACCTGAACAGCGCCCGAGCGAGCTCTTTGTAAACGAACGCTGTGCATGAGGTCCTCCGGCGCCGGGTTAGCTTGAACCTTCCAGGTACCCCAGCCACCAAGGAGGACTTCTGATGATTCAACGCACACTGCTCGCGGGCGCGACCGCCGCACTGACCCTGCTCTCCGTCGGTCACGCCGAACTGGCAGACATCAAAAAACGGGGGGAACTGCGCGTCGTGATGAGCGGCGAGTACCCCCCGTTCTCACAGCCGGGCCCCAACGGCGATCTGGTGGGATTCGACGTGGACGTCGCGCGCGAAATAGCCCGCCGTCTGGGCGTGAAGGTCCGCATCACCAAAACGGAATTCCCCTCGATCATCGCCGGGCTGCAGGCCGGACAGTTTGATCTGGCGGTCGCGTCGCAGAGCAAGACGCCGGAACGGGCGCGCGCGGTTGATTTCCTCAGCCAGCCGTACTACTACGACGGGTTCCAGCTGTTCGTGCCGGCGTCCTCGAAAGCAGGCAGCCTCGCGGCCCTCGGGAAAGCGCCCGTGGCTGTGGCGCAGGGCACGGTGTTCGAGAAGTTCCTCCGGGACCGCAAGTACCCCACCATCGCCACGTACAGCGGCGAGCAGGAAATCTTCCTGGCGCTCGCCGCTGGCCGCGCTGCCGGGATGATCACCACCCGGACGGTGGGCAACATGGCCATCAAGAACGGGCAGAAACTGCGGGCCAGCGGCCCGGTGCTTCAACAGGACAACCCGTACATCACCCTCGGGAAGAACCAGCCGCAACTGAAAAAGGCGGTGGAGCAGGCCCTCGCGGCGATGCGCGCCGACGGCACGCTCAAGCGGATCAGCGTCAGGTATCTCGGCGCGGACATCACCACCCCCGGGAAGTAAGGGCCTGAGCCGCTGGCCGCACGACGCTCCGTGCGGCCAGCGTCCTGGCCCGGAGGAGCGCGCTCATGTGGGCTGATGTGTTTACGCCGGATACGCTGCGCGCCCTGTGGCGCGGCACGCAGCTGACCCTCTCGCTGACGCTGCTCTCCAGTGTGTTCGGGCTGGCGCTGGGCGCGCTGGCCGCGCTGGGCCGGCTGTCACGGGTCAAGGCCCTCAATCTGCTTGCCGGGAGCTACATCGAGACGTTCCGCGGCACGCCGCTGCTGGTTCAGCTGTTCTTTCTGTTTTTCGCCGTGCCGCAGCTTGTCCCGCAGGCGAGGCTCTCCCCGTTCAACACGGCGGTCGTGGGCCTGAGTCTGTTTGCCGGCGCGTACGCCGCCGAGATTCTCCGGAGCAGCCTGAACGCCGTGGCCCGCGGGCAGGCGGAAGCCGCCCGGGCCCTCGGGCTGCGGCCCTGGGACATTCTGCGGCTGGTGCTCGTACCGCAGGCCGCCCGAACCGCGGTGCCGGCGCTGGGCAACCAGTTCATTGGCCTGCTGAAGGACTCCAGCCTGGCCAGCGTGATCACGGTGACCGAGCTGCTGCTGACCACCCGCGGGCTGGTGTCGGTCACGTATCAGCCCGTGCCGCTGTACCTGGCGGTCGGGCTGATTTACTTCGTGCTGTCCAACGTGGCGGCGCGGCTGTTCCGGCAGGTCGAGCGGCGGCTGGACCGGCCGTACCAGGCGGGCGCGCAGCGCTGAAGCCGGGCACCCGGCGCGCACCTCGCCGGACCGGACCTGGGCCGCCGGGTCCGCCCCCTGAGCGCGCGGCCAGGGGTGCTGATGGGAACGGCAGCGGCGACGCTCAGCAATTGCTGAACGCAGCTGCGGACCAGCCGGGCGGCGCGGGCTTTAGGGTGAAAGGCACCATGTCAGGCTTAAGGCGCGCTCCCGGCTCTTGCTTTCCATTTCACGCACTCACGCGGGCCTGTCCATGAGGGTGCTGGAGCGGGCGGTGTACCGCGGACCGCACATCTACGCCCTGACGCCCATGATCCGCCTGGCCCTGCAGCTGGGCGAGGCGGGCGGCTGGCCCGCGGCGCAGGTGCGCGCACTGGGCGGGCGCGTTCAGGCTGCGCTGGACGCCCTGGCGCTCGGGTCGCTCCCTGACCCGGGGGTCCCGGCGCCGGAAGCGGTGACCCTGGGCGACCTGATTCAGGACACGGCGCTGGCGCTGCAGCGGCGCGCCGGGGCCGTGGTCACCGGGGGGCTGAGCCGGCCGGTGACCGGGACGCCGGACGTGGTTCAGGTGCTGTTCGAGTACCACAGTGAACCGGCCGGGCTGCTGGCCGGCGGCCTGGCCCTGGCGCTGATCGACCGCCTGCTGACCGGCGGCGGGCACGGTCCCGTGGGCCTGGACCTGGTGACGGGCGAGCCCGGCGCCGGGCTCACGGCCGACCTGCCGGGCGCCTTTGGCCAGCTGCGGCGGCACGTGCGTGACGCCACGCCGGACCCGGTCACGGCCGCACTGCTGGACGAGGCTCACCGGCGCGACATTCCGGTCAGCTGGTCCGGTGGGCTGGGCGCGGTGGTGCTCGGGCAGGGCCGCCACACCCGCCGGCTGCTGGGCAGTCTCACGGGCGACACGCCGCACCTGGCAGTGGTGACCGCGCAGGACCTCCCAGCGGCCCGGGAGCGGCTCGAGCAGCTGGGCGTGCCGGTGCCGGACGGCCGGGTGGTGCGTTCAGCCGAGGACGCCGCGCGCGCCGCGCGGCGCCTGGGCGGGCGCGTGCTCGTCCGGGCCCTGGGGCCAGCGGCGGGCCGCGGCGCTCCGCACCCGCTGGCGGGCGAGGAGGTGGTCCGCCGGGCGTTCGAGCAGGTGGCCCAGCGTCCAGGGGCGCAGGGTCCAGCGGCGCTGGTCGAGGAATGCCTGCCCGGCGTGCTCCACCACCTCCTGGTCGTCGGGGGAGAAGTCGCCGGCGTCCGGGAGGCCCGTGAAGGCCAGCGGGACGCCGCGCCCTCACCCGCCTTGAGCGGGAGGCCGGACCCCGGCGCCGTTCATCCTGAGAATGCGGCCCTGGCGCGCACTGCGGCGCTGGCCCTGGGCCTGGACACCGCTGAAGTGGACCTCGTGGCGCCGGACCTGCGCCGGAGCGTCCGGGACACCGGGGGCGGGATTGTGGCGCTGCGGGCCGGTCCGGACCTGGGGCCCTACCTGGCGGGCCCGCCGGCCTCGGCGCGCCGGATCACCGGGGCGGTAATGGACCGGCTCTAC
Organism: Deinococcus taeanensis; assembly: GCF_020229735.1. Classification (NCBI taxonomy): domain Bacteria; kingdom Thermotogati; phylum Deinococcota; class Deinococci; order Deinococcales; family Deinococcaceae; genus Deinococcus; species Deinococcus taeanensis. The sequence continues at coordinate 368,401 of NZ_CP083456.1, forward strand.
CCGCCCGGCGCGCCCAGCCGGGTGCCGCTGGTGGCCCTGACCGGCACGAACGGCAAAAGCACCACGGCGCGCATGGCGGCGCATGTGCTCGGCGCGGCGGGGGAGCGGGTGGGACTGACCACCACCAGCGGCGTGTACGTGGGGGCCAGGCGCATCTATACCGGCGACGCGACCGGCCCGCGCAGCGCCCGGATGGCGCTGCGCCACCCGGAGGTGACGGCCGCGGTCCTGGAAACGGCGCGCGGCGGCCTGCTGCGGGAAGGTCTGGGCTTCGGGCGGTGTGACGTGGCGGCCGTGCTGAATGTGGACGCCGACCATCTGGGCCTGGGGGGCATCGAGACCCTCGAGGACCTGAGCTGGGTCAAGTCCCTGCTGGTGCGGGTGGTCAGCCCGCACGGACTGACGGTGCTGAACGCCGACGACCCCCTGACCCTGCGGATGAACGCGCAGTCGGCCGCGCCGGTGGCGCTGTTCAGCCTGGCGGGCGATGACCTGCCGGCAGCCGTGAACGCGCACCTGGACGCCGGCGGGCTGACCGTGCTGCGCCGCAGCGGGCCGGACGGCGACGAGATCGTCGTGGTGGAAGGCGGCCAGGAGAGCGTGCTGATGGCGGCGGCGGCCATTCCCGCGACCCTCGGCGGGCAGGCACTGTTCAACGTCGCCAACGCCCTGGCGGTCACGGCCATCTGCCGGGGGTTGGGCGTGCCGCTCACCGTGATCCGTGAGGCGCTGCAGTCGTTCGGCACGGGTTTCGAGCAGAATCCGGGCCGCATGAACGTCTTTGACGGGCATCCCTTCCGGGTGATTCTCGATTACGCGCACAACCCGGCGGGCCTGCAGGCCCAGGGGGCCGCGCTCCGGCACCTGCGGCCGGCCGGAGCCCGCCTGATCGGAATGGTGAGCATTCCCGGCGACCGCCGCGACGAGGACATCCAGACGCTGGGAGCCACGGCGGCCGGCATTTTCGATGACCTGATCTTCCGGGAGGGCAGTGACGGCCGCGGCCGCCCGCGCGGCGAGGTGATGGCGCTGCTGCGCGCCGGCGCCCTGCAGGCCGGCTTTCCCGCCGCCCGGATTCAGCTGGTGCTGGAAGAACGGGACGCGGTCGAAACGACGCTGCGCGCGGCTCGTGCCGGTGACCTGGCGGTGATCATGCCGACCGACGTGGACGGAGTCTGGCAGCAGATCCTCAACTACCAGCCGTCGCCGGAGCAGGGCGCGGCCGGGCCGGGCTGAATGCCTCACCCGGCTCTGAGGCCAGCCGGCGCCACGGATAATGGCGTCATGCCGCCCTGTCTCCCGCCTGCTTCCCCGTTCCCTCACTGGAGCGCGCCGTGACGGCCGCTTCCTTTGACACCCTGCCCCTGAAGGCCAGCCTGCGCGCCACGCTGCCGGCGCTGGGGTACCACACCATGACGCCCATCCAGGCGCAGAGCCTGCCGCACGTGCTGGCGGGGCGGGACCTGATCGCGCAGGCCCGCACCGGCAGCGGCAAGACCGTGGCCTTCGGGCTGGGGCTGCTGCAGCGGCTCGACCCGGCGCGGCCGGCAGTGCAGGGCCTGGTGCTGTGCCCCACCCGTGAACTCGCCGATCAGGTGGCAGCCGAGGTGCGGCGCCTGGCGCGCGCGGAAGGCAACGTCAAGGTGCTGACCCTCACCGGCGGGATTCCGCTGCGGCCCCAGGCGGCGTCACTGGCACACGGCGCGCACGTGGTGGTCGGCACGCCCGGGCGCCTGCGCGATCACCTGAGCCGCGGCACGCTGGACCTCACGCAAGTGCGGACCCTGGTGCTGGACGAAGCGGACCGCATGACGGACATGGGTTTTTACGACGAGATTCACGGCGTCGTCCGGGCCTGCCCCCCGGAGCGTCAGACCCTGCTGTTTTCCGCCACGTATCCCGACGACATCCGGGAGGCCACCGCCGCCTTCCTGCACCGCCCGGTGGAGGTGCGGGTGGACGCGCAGCCCACCAGTGACCGGATCGAGGAGCGCTTTTACGAGGTGGAGCCGCGCGGGCGCGACGCGGCGGTCGGGCGCCTGCTCGGGCACGTCCAGCCGGGCTCCGCGCTGGTGTTCTGCAACACCCGGGCGCACTGCCAGGCGCTCGCCGCCCAGCTGCGGGCGCAGGGCTTCGACGCGCTGGCCCTTCACGGCGACCTGCACCAGCGCGAACGCGACGAGACGCTCGAGCAGTTCGCCAACCGCAGCTGCGCGGTGCTCGTCGCCACGGACGTGGCCGCGCGCGGCCTGGATATCGCCCAGCTGGACGCCGTGATCACCGCAGACATGTCCCGCGACCCGGACGTGTACATTCACCGCGTGGGCCGCACCGGACGCGCCGGTGAGAGCGGCCTCGCCCTGACGCTGTGCACGCCGGACGACCGGCCCTTCGTGCAGCTGCTGGAGGACCGGCGGGGGGCGCCCGTGGCCTGGCACGACCTCAGTGCGCTGCGCGCAGGCGGCGCCCGTCCCGCGCCGATGGTCACGCTGTGCATTCTGGGTGGCCGCCGGGACAAGCTCCGGCCGGGCGACGTGCTCGGCGCCCTGACCGGCGAAACCGGCCTCAGCCGCACCCAGGTGGGCCGGATCACGGTGTCCGGCAGCGTCACCTACGTCGCCGTGGACCGCGCGGCGGCGCCGGCGGCGCTCGGACGGCTGAACGGAGCGGCGCCGGCAGGGTCCGGCGCGCTGAGCATCAAGGGCCGGCGGTTCCGGCTGCGGCCCATCACGCCGCCTGTGGCGTGATGGGCCGCCCGGCGAACCTGCGCGGGGCCGTGCCGGGTCTCAGGGCCGCAGCTCGCCCGGATGCGGGTAGAACACCAGGGAAACCGGCAGGAACGACCCGCCCGTCGGAATGAAGCTCATCTGGAAGGCCCTGGACGGCGTGCGCCACAGCACGAACGGCGCGTCGCCGTTGGACAGCACGCCGGAGCCCGGAATGCGCAGCACCTGACGGTCCGCGCCGTCGTCCACCACCAGCCCGCCGCGGTACGGCCCGCCGCGCGGCACGAAGGTGGCCACCGTGCTGGTGCCCGGCACGGTGTTCTCCACGGTGATGTCGTACTGCACGCCGTAGTTGCCGCTCAGGCGCTGCGGCGCGCCGGTCAGGACGTCCACACCGCTCAGGGCCGGGTCACTCTGGCTGTCACCCAGCGTGACCCGCGCCGGGGCGGCGCCCAGGCGGACCGTCAGGCTCCGCACGGCGCCGGGGAACGTGCCGCGTTGATGCTGGGCGTCCGGGGCCAGCACCGGCAGAGCCCGCAGGGTCTCGTCGGTCAGCGGCTGCCCGTCTTCGAGCATCACGACACTCAGGTCCGCGTCCCCCGACACCTGCAGGTCCAGCAGGACCTTCGCGCCCTGCTCCGGCGCGAGCGGCGGACTGGTGTACAGCGCCGTGACCCCCTGGGCCGGCAGGGGCTGCGGCGCGCGGCCCGCGCCGGTCATGAAATCCAGGACGCTGACCTGCCCCAGCACGCTCTCGATGCCGGTGCCGCCCGCGCTGCCTTCGCGCAGCACCTCCACCGAGGCGCCGGCGCTGCGTGCGCGCGCCAGCACGTACAGGCGCGCCGGCCGGCCCAGCCGGTTAAGGTGGTACGCCACCACCCGCACCCGCCCGGACGCCCGGTCCTGGTACAGCACGCCGCTGCGCGACGGCGCTTCCGGGGAGTCACTGAACAGCAGCGGATAGGACGCGCCGGGCCGCGTGGTGGGCAGCAGGGCCGGGTAGGCCGGGTTGCGGGTGTCCTGGAAGGTCGAGCCGAGCGGGGCGTAGCGCAGCGCGTAGGACAGCGGCGTGTTCACCGGCGCGCCCTCCACCCGGATGACGCGGGCGTACGGCGCACTGACGCGGCCCTTGCTGTTCGTCACCACCAGCGTGATCCGGTGCTCACCCGGCGTGAAGAACACGTCGTTCATGCCGTCCCACTGGCGCGCGAGGTTCAGTCCGTCCGGGTCGAACGAGAAGTCGGTGTACGTCACCCGTTCCCCAGGCGCGTACACCGCCTTGTTGGTGGCGAACCGGGCCTCAGGCACCCCGCCAGGTGTGGACTGCGCCGCCGAGGCCGGGGCGGGGGAACTGCGGGGTGCCGGGACGGGCGTGGGCGGGGCGGGCGCCGCGGTGGCCGGCGCCGCGCCGGCGGGAACGCCGGTGATGGCGACGCCGCCCGGCCGGACGAGCACCTGCCCGTCCAGGGCGTAGGCAAGCAGTTTGGCGTCCACCAGCGCCTCGCCGCCTGGCGTGATGACGAGCGGCCCGGCGTAGGGCACCCCGTCGATGGTCATGCTGCGGGTCCTGAGCTGCACGACCAGGCGGCCCACCTGCACCAGAGGGCCGCTCACCTGCGCCGGGCGGCCGAGCAGCGCCGCGGTTTCCTGCAGGGGCAGCAGCACCGTCTCCCCGCTGACCTGCGGAGCGGTCCGCAGCTGCACGCTGCGCCCACCGAGCGTCACGCTGCCACTGGGGGAGACGAGCAGGTCGGAGGCGGCCAGACCGGGCGCGGAGAGAAGGCTGAGCAGGGCGAGGGCACGGACAGTCCGGAACAACGTCACGGGGCCCAGTATGGCCAGGGCCACCTGACGCGAACCGCGGTTCCCGCGCCGGTTCTTCAGGCAACCTTAAGCCTCGGCCACCGGCGGCAGTGACGCCCCGGGGCACCTGTCAGGCCGGTCAGCGCTTCACCGGCCGGTTCGCGGCGACACTCATTTTCCCGGCCGCGTACAGGCGCGCCGTTTCCAGCCCCCGGATGGACTGTTCGGCGGCATTGGTGTGGTTGCGCAGCGTCCAGGCGGTTCCGGCTGCGTCCCGGACCACCACGCCCGGTCCGTCCGCCGCGGGCGTCCAGCGGCCTGTCGTGACCTTGCCGCCGGCCTTCCAGAGGGACGTGCCGTCCGCATTGACGCGCAGCGCCTCACTGGCCGCCGCGGACGAGGACTCGCGGTCCACGTCGGTGCCCGCCACGCGCGTGTTCACGGCCATCACCTCGCCCAGCCGCCAGTCGCCGACGAAAAAACCGGTCCAGTACCCGCTGCGCGCGACATGCGCCACCTCACCCCACGGATAGTCATCGCGCCAGGTGGGCTGATCGTGCTGGGCGATCAGGGACTTGCGGTCCTGAAGGCGCACCTCCTGCACCACGCCGCGGCGCCAGCCGGTGGGGGTCCAGAACTGCACGGCCTCACCCACCCGGAAGTGCCCGGCCGCCGGCCACCGGGTCTTGTCCGTCCAGGGCCGTGCGCCGGCCGCGGCCGGCACCGCCGGTTTCGGTGCGGCCGCCGGCGCAGCGGGCTTCGGCAGCGGGGTTTTCAGGGGCGGCGTGCCCGCGGTGGCCGGGCCCTGCCGGGCAGCGGCCGCTTCGAGCAGCGCGGCCATGCGGCGGTCCCCGAACAGCCGGGCGCGGTCCAGCGCGGTGCGCCCCGCGTCGTCCTTCAGGGTCAGGTCCGCGCCCCGGTCAATCAGGAACTGGGCGACCCCATACTGGCCGTTGGACGCCGCGCCCATCAGGGCCGTCTGCCCGCCGCCCGGCAGCTGGTCATTGATGTCTGCCCCCTGCGCCAGCCAGGTCTTCAGCTCGCTGAGGGACCCGCCGCTGGCGTCCCGGAACATCCGCCCTGCGAGTTCCTGCAGGTCTGCGCCCTGGGCACCCACGGGCAACCCCGTCACCCCGAGTATCAGCGTCATGGCCCATCCCGCCACTACCTGCCCCGTCATGGCTGCAGGCTAGCAAGCAGCTGGCCGCTCTGCGTGCGGCCCTCACCGGAGGCCTGGGTGGGCCGCGGGTGACAGGTGTCACCTCACGCGCCTGACACCCTGCACTGGGGCGGGCGCGCTTCATCCGGCAGGCTGAACGCATGAACGCGATCGAGCTGAACCGGGTAAGCAAGACCTTCGGGCGGGTCACGGCCCTCGCCGACCTGACGCTCAGCGTCCGGGCCGGGGAACTCACGGCGCTGCTCGGCCCGAACGGGGCGGGCAAGACCACGGCGATCAGCCTGATGCAGGGCCTCGCCGCACCCAGCGCCGGCGAGATCAGGGTCCTGGGCGGCGACCCGCGCCGCGGCGCGGTGCGCGCCCGGATCGGCGCCATGCCGCAGGAAAGTGCGCTGCCCCCGGCCCTGAAGGTCAGGGAAGCGGTGGCGCTGTTCGCGTCGCTGTACCCCGCGCCGCTCAGCGTCTCCAGTACGCTGGCCCTGGCGGACCTGGACAGCGTGGCGGAGCGCCGCGCCGGCGCGCTCTCCGGTGGACAGAAGCGGCGCCTGGCGTTCGCCCTGGCGGCGGTGGGCAACCCGGAGGTGCTGCTGATCGACGAGCCCACCACCGGCATGGACGCCCAGAGCCGCCTGGCGTTCTGGGACGCCGTGACGGAGCTCAAGGCCGCCGGGCGGACCATCCTGCTCACCACCCACTACCTCGAGGAAGCGGAGCGCGCCGCGGACCGGGTCGTGGTGATGCGGGCCGGGCAGGTGCTGGCCGACGGTACGCCCGAGGCCCTGCGGGCGCAGGCGGGCGGCGCGCGCGTGCGCTTCGCAAGTGATTTGGTGCTCACCGAACTGCAGCGGTTGCCGGGCGTGGAGAGCGTCACGGTGGACGCCCGCGGGCACGCGGAGCTGCGCACGGCCACGCCGGAAGCGCTGCTGCGCGCCCTGTACGCCCGCGACGTGCCCTTCACGCACCTGGAAGTGACGCGCGCCAGTCTCGAAGACGCGTTTCTGACCCTGACCGCCCCGGCCGGACCTGCCGGGAAGGACGTGACCGCATGACCCGGACCCTCCGCACCGACCTGCCCGCCCCCGTGACGACCGCGCGTGCGCCGCGCCTGAACGCGCTGGTTCAGGTGACGCGCGCCGAACTGCGCCGCATGCGGCGCCATCCCATGTTCGCGGTCGGCACCATCGGCTTTCCGGTGCTGTTCTTCGCGCTGTTCGGCCTGAGCGCCGTGAACGACACCACCGCGGCCGGCCTGAAGGTGGGGCCGCTGATCCTGGTGAATTTCGGCGCGTACTCGCTGCTGTCTCTGGCCATGTTCTCGTTCGGCGCGGCGGTCGCGCTGGAACGCACCGGCGGGTGGCTGCGGCTGCTGCGCGCCTCACCACTCCCGGCGGGCGTGTACTTCGCGGGCAAGGTCATCGCGGCCCTGACCTTCAGCGCCCTGAGCCTGAGCGTGCTGTACGCCTTCGCGCACTTCGCCGGAGGCGTGACCCTGCCGGCCGCCACTGCGCTGCTGCTGCTCGGAAAGCTGCTGCTCGGCATGGTGCCGCTGATCGCCCTGGGCCTGAGCATCGGGTTTCTCGTGGCGCCCACCGGGGCGCAGGTCGCCGCGAACCTCGTGAGCGTGCTGATGTCCTTCGCGTCGGGGCTGTTCACGCCGCTGGACCAGCTGCCTTCGTTCGTGCGCTCGGTCGCGCCGTTCCTCCCGGCCGCCCACCTCGGGGCCATTGCGCGCGGCACGGTGGCCGGGCAGACTGCCGGCGAAGCCGGACACTGGCTGGCCCTGCTGGCGTTCACGGTGGTGTTCGGCGCGCTGGCCGCCTGGGGTCTGAAACGCGACGAGAGCCGCGAGGTGTGAACGAGCGGGCAGGACCGCACCTGCGGTCCCGCCCGCTGCGCCGTTCAGGCATGCTGTTCGCGAGGAGGTGACCCGTGACGCAGCGTGATGGTCCTGCCCGCCGCCCAGGCCGGACGGGACGCGCCCGGTGGTTCTGGGACCTGTTCCCCGTGCTGTGGCTGACGTTCCTGGCCTACCCGGTCCAGGCTTTCCTGGACGCGCCGCACCTCCCGCACGAGACCGCGGTGTTCTGGGGCCTCAACGCCCTGTTCACTGGCGTGTTTCTGCGGGTCTTCTGGGGACCCCCCGACCCCCGCTGGAGTGTGGGCGGCTGGGCACTGAGCGCCGCGACGTACAGCCTGCTGTTTCCGCTGGCGCCCGGCGGCGCGGGGGCGTACCTGATCTACGGCGGCAGCCTGATCGGCTTCCAGCCCAACACGGCCCTCGCGGCGTGGCTGGCGGTCCTGAACGTCCTGCTGATGCTCATCCCCTTCTGGAACGGCACGTACGGTCAGGGCGACCTGGGCTGGCTCGCCCCGAACCTGCTGTTGACCCTGGTCGCCGCGTACGGCAGTCACGGCGCCTACCGCCAGCGCGTGGCGAACGCACAACTCGCGCAGGCGCGCGCAGAGCAGGAACGGCTGGCGGCCGAGGCGGAACGTGAACGCATCGCGCGTGACCTGCATGACCTGCTCGGCCACACCCTGAGCGTGATTGTGCTCAAAAGCGAACTGGCCGGTAAACTCGCCGGACGTGACCCGGCCCGCGCCGCCGCCGAGATCCGCGAGGTGGAACGCATCAGCCGCGAAGCGCTGACCGAAGTGCGCGCCGCCGTCAGCGGGTACCAGGGCAGTGGCCTGAACGCCGAACTCGCCCGCGCGAAGGTGGCCCTGGACGCCAGCGGCGTGCGCCTCACGGTGACCAGCCGCATCCCGGCCCTGCCGCCCGCCACGGAAACCGCCGCCGCGATGCTGCTGCGCGAAGCGGTCACGAATGTCGTCCGGCACGCCCACGCCCGGGAAGTGACGGTGAGCTTGACCCCCGCCGGCCGGGGCGGCTGGCAGCTGATCATCCGCGACGACGGTGTGGGCGGCAGCGGTCCTGAAGGCACCGGCCTGACCGGCATGCGCGAGCGCCTGCGGGCGCTGGGCGGCAGCCTGCACCGCGACGGCCGCCGCGGCACCACCCTGACGGCCACCCTGCCCCCGAAGCGCCGCGACGCGCGGGCGGTTCCCTGGTGACAGCATGACCGGGCGCCCAGAGACGCTCCTGGGGAGGAGCGCGTGATCCGCGTGCTGCTGGCCGAAGACCAGGCGCTGGTGCGCGGCGCGCTCAGCGCGCTGCTGTCCCTCGAAGGCGACCTGGCGGTGGTGGGCGCCGCCGCGGACGGTGAGGCCGCGTGGGAGGCCGCGCTGACCCTGCGGCCGGACGTGCTGGTCACCGACATCGAAATGCCCCGCCTGAGCGGCCTCGATCTGGCAGGCCGGGTGCAGCGGGACGCGCCCGGCACGCGCGTGGTGATCGTCACGACCTTCGCGCGGGGCGGCTACCTGCGCCGCGCGCTGGACCTCGGCGCGCGCGGGTACCTGCTCAAAGACGCGCCAGCCAGCGAACTCGCCGAGGCGATCCGGCGCGTGCATGCCGGCGGCCGGGCCATTGATCCTCACCTGGCAGCCGAAGCGTGGGGCGAGTGTGACCCGCTCACTGAACGGGAACGCCAGGTGCTGCGCGCCGCCGAAACCGGCGCGAGTACGGCAGCGATGGCCGCCGCGCTGGGCCTGTCTGAAGGCACCGTGCGCAACTACCTGTCCGGGGCCATCGGAAAGCTGTGCGCCGACAACCGCGTGGAAGCGGCGCGCACCGCCCGCGAGAAAGGGTGGCTGTGACGGCCCGGCACGCGGCGCTCCTGACCCGGCCTGGGCGCAGGCCGCGCCTGCTCAGCTGAACGAACGCGCAACACTTCCCCGGGCGGTATTTAGGCCCTCCACAGGAGAACGACAGCAAGCCGCCGCACACTTGGGTCGTTCGGGCGGACCACCGGTTCCCCGGCCGTGATCCGGGCGCAGGTCAGCTGCACCTGCCCCGTCCATCCTTCAGGAGGTGCTTCATGAACGTACACAATCTTGCTGCGGACGCCAAAAAGACCATGCACCGAACGGAGCAGCCCGCCGAAATCAGCCCCCGCGTGATCAAGACCCTCGTCAAGGAACAGGCCGCGCTCAGCGCCGCGCTGCAGCGGCAGTCCCAGGACCTGACGGGACTGAGACAGGACCTGCGCGACCTCTCGCGTCACCGCGGCGGCTTCCCGTGGGGTCTGGTGCTGATGGCCGGCGGAGCGTACGCCGCGTACCGCTACATTCCCGCGGTGCAGGAACGCGTGCAGGGCCTGATGAAACGCATGAACCCGGGCGCCGAGGGGAACCTCACCCGGGCCGGCGACGCCGCCCGGTCGGCCGGACAGGACCTCATGCAGGGGCAGAATCCCAGTGACGCGATGCACCGCGCGGGCGGCGAGATGCGCCGGGCCGGCGAGAAGACCATGGACGCCGTTCAGGACCGGGCCAAGGACCTGAAAGAAGACGTGGCGGACCAGGGCCGCCGCGCGAAAGCCTGAGTGCCCGGACGCCAGGAGTCTGCGCCCTGACTACCCGTCAAAACTAGGCATGAGGGCCTGAAGTGCGCGCCAGGACGCAGGTGACGGGTGGAGCAGGAGATCCTGGAGATGATCGAGGCCCAGTCGGAACACGGACACCGCACGGTGTCCGTGTTTCTTGCGTTTCACGAGCTGCCTGGTGGCCAGGAGCTGGCCCGAGGTCGCACAGAGCTTCACCTCCGGTCGGAGGACTCATCTGACCTTCAGCGATCATGGAGCGTAACAACGGCCTGCCAATCGATGGCCAGGGTGATCGCTGGAAGGTTCACAAAAGAAGCTCGATCAGTGAGAGTGGTGTGAAATCAAGTGAGATTCGATTTGTGAAGCTAAAATATCAATGAAGTTCTGTTGCCACACTTGCGGCCACGTTGCACGTAATTAACGGATACATTTCTTTTGTTTGGAACCGTTCCGTCCATCTTTAATTTTTACGTGCGAGGATCTCAAGCAGGAGAGCATATGAATAAAAAGACATGGCTTGCCGTTTTGCTCTCCGTCACCCTCGCTGCCTGTGGAACAAATGCAACCCCTGAAGTTCTGAACACCACAGCGTCTCATCAGAGAGTTGTTCCTGGCACCGAATATACAGATGCTGATCTCATCTGGCCTGAAGGCACATCTTCTTCAGACGAGAAAGGATTGATTGTTCCACAGCAAATCAACTGACAGGCCCATTGCTATACTTCTACGTCCTGGCAAACCAATTCGGGTTGTACGGCAACTCAACGCGACTTGGTTGATTATGTCGGCTATGTCTACCGTGAGGTTAGAAATGGTGGTGGTGCATACAACATCACAATCGGAGCAACATACAAAAATGGCACCGTAGTCGTGACGGTCAATGGAAGCGCAAATGACATCACGAAAGCCCTTGTGCGTCAGACCGCTGCAAATTCGAGATGGGGCTATCTGGCTGCTGCGGGATATGATCATGCTGAAACGGCGCTCGCCAAGGCCTTTGGTCCCTCTGCAACTGGGGATAAGCGTGATATAGGCATTAGCAATCCTGCTGGACCCTGCGATACCTGCAAGGGCACACTTGCCAACACTGCATATGTCACCTTCTACAAAGACTGGATGTGGTGAATCGCTTTGTTGGAGAAGCCAGTCGGAGAAGGTTGAGGAGCTCTCTTGGATACTGCGGCAATCTATAACTTTCTTTCTCTTCAAAATTCGGGCAACTTGAGCGCGCTCTTCGAGGGTTTTCGGGTTGACGAAAATCGAGAGCAAACGACTCAAGAACTCGCCGCAGACTTAGTCGCTGGCAAAGTAGATGTTCACAGTGTTCCAGTCCTGATCGATCTCATTATGACGCCAAGAGACTCGATTTCTCATAGAGCAGTGCGGTATCTCTTGAGGCAGAGCAATGACAAGATTATTCTCGACAAAGTGCTCTGGAATTTAGAGGGCTATGCAATTGAAGGTTACACGGAAGACCTGATCAGTTTGTATAAGCGCTCGCAAGAGCCTTTGGTAAAATTAAAAATCCTCTTCTGCTTTTTGCAATCATTCGACCATCAAGAACATGTCTTTGTCAATGATCATAGAAATGATACAGCTTACGTCGAGGAATACGGTATGACTATAGAAGAGGTCTTAAAGCGGTAGTGTCCTCGGCAGCTGACTACCAGTCAAAACTCGTGAAGCAACGGAAAAGTCGGCTCGTGTAGCGTGTTTTCTGCGATGAAGACACGACCGAGCCGACACCCACACGATACCGTGCAGACCGCCTTGCGGTCTGCTTTTCCCATCGATGCGCGCCGCCTCGAGGTGCTGGCGGCGCTGATCCTCGCGATGATTCAGGCGCGCAGCGTCGTGCTGTACACGCTGAAGACCCATGTCGACTTGCCCGGCTCGCTGGAGACGCGATACCAGCGCCTGCGGCGCTTTGTCCGCTTCGCGTTCCCTGACCATTTGTTTGCGCGCTTTGCCTTGTCCTTCCTCCCGGAGGGCGAGCTGCATCTGATTCTGGACTGCACCAACTGGAAATTGGGCAAGCAGGATATCAATATTCTTCTCCTGTCAGCGGTCTGGGACGGGTTCAGCCTGCCGCTGATGTGGACCCTGCTCCCCCACGGGGGGAGCAGTTCGCAACAGGTGCGTGAATCGCTCCTGACCCGATTCCTTCAATGCTGCCCCGAGCGACGCATCGGGCGCCTGCTGGCAGGGGCGGCGAGTTCATCGGCAAAACGTGGTTCGCGTTTCTGGACGCGCACGGCATCGCGCCTTGTCTTCGTCTTCCAGCCACAGCCACCATCGGAGCTGGCAACCTGCCGGTCTGGGCCTGCTTCAAAAAGCTCCAGATTGGCGAGCTTCGCCGCTGGCACCGCCTCATGGTTATCTCCGGCGTGTCCTTGCGCCGGTGTGCCACCAAGAATGCGGCGGGCGAGATCCTGTACCTCGCCTATCGTGGCTACGCTTCGGTGAATCTTCGCCGGTATGCGCAGCGCTGGCAGGCGGAGAACCTGCACTCCGCCCTCAAAACCAGAGGCTTCAATCTGGAGGACACCGGCCTGACGCAGGCGGAACGTGTCTCAACTCTGCTTGCCTGTGTGTCCGCCGCCTTCATCTGGGCCTGCGTCACCGGTCAGGTCCTGGCCGCCAAGCAGCCCGTGAAACGCAAGCCACACGGACACCGTGCGGTGTCCGTGTTCCGATTGGGCCTCGATCATCTCCAAGATCTCTTACTCCACCCGTCGCCTTCGTCCTGGCGGGCATTACGCACCCTCATGCCCAGTTTTGACTGGTAGTCAGGTCTGCGCCACCAACGAACCACCGTGAGCCGGTGCCCAGCGAAGACTGTTCGCTGGGCACCGGCTGCTGTCTGGTGCGGGACCGCTGCTCGGTCGGGCGGGGACTGCAGGACGCTGAAGAGCACTGACGACGCGGAGAGACAGTTCCAGGGGACTCAGGTCGTGTTTCCCGGTCCGGGGGAGAAGTGCGAGCCGGCTGGCAACGGCCTGTCCCCGATCTCCCGCAGTGCCGGGGGCAGGAAGTCGCGTGTCGCCCGGTTGCTGGCGTGCGCTTCACCCGGCCCTGAACGGCGTGGCCGGAGAGAGGGCGCACCGGGCGGCGCGCCCCGCCCGGCCGGCCGGGTCAGCAGCTCAGGTCAGCAGTCCAGGCAGACGAGCGGGGCCGGTGACGGCGCCGGCGAACCCGCGGTCACCGCGGTCAGGCTGCCGATCATGGCAAGCAGAACCAGCAGCAGGCGGGCGCGCAGGGAACGGAACATAGGTCACAGTAACAGACGAGCCCAGCAGGGCGATCCTGCCGCCGGGACGCCGCAGCCTGAAGGTCACACTGGCCCCCGGGCCCCCAGCCGGTCCGGCAGGGCAATCAGCAGGCGCGCGCCCGTCTGACCGTCGCTGCTGGCCGACACCTGCCCGCCGTGCCGGGCCACGATGCGGCGCACGTTGGACAGTCCGATCCGCTCCTCGGCTCCCGCCACGGCGGGCGGAACCTGAAACACGTCGAAGATGCGCGTGGCCTGGGCGTGCGTCAGGCCGCGCCCGTTGTGCTCGACCCAGGCCACCACCTCCTCGCCCCGCACTTCCCCGCCCACCCCAATGCGCGCGTCCGCCTGATCCTGGGTGGCGTCCAGGGCGACCGCGAACAGTTCCGTGAACACCAGCCGCAGCAGCAGCGGGTCGCCCAGGACGCGCGGCAGGGGGCCAACGGACCAGGCGACCTTGCGGCCCCGGACGAGGGGCTCGAGGTCGCTGCGCACCTGCACCGCGAGCTGGAACAGGTCGAGCGGCTCTTCCCTGAGTTCCCGCCGCTCCAGCGCTGCGAGGTGCCGGAGCTCGTCCATGCGGTCTCCCACCCGGCGGGTCTCCTCGCGCACCTGCTTGAACAGCCGCCGGGTCCGGTCATCCACCTGGCTTTTGAGGCGCCCTTCGAGCAGGCCCACGAAGGCGTTGACCCGGCGCAGCGGTTCGGTCAGGTCCCGGGAAATGCCGATGGCGTACGCGCGCAGCTCAGCGTTGAGGTCCTGCAGGTCGCGGGTGCGTTCCAGGACCCGCCGCTCCAGCGTCCGGGTCGCTTCGTTCGCCTTGGCCTCCAGCGCCTTGCGCTCGGTGATGTCGGCAAAGTACACCGAGAGGCCCTGCGCGGTGGGGTTGATGGTGATGGTGATCCAGAAGCCCGTGATCGGGGACTGGGCCTCGAGCCGCACCACCTGCCGCTCCCGCGCGGCGCGCAGGTGCGCGTGGTAGGGTTCGCTGCCGACCGCCTGAGGAAACTCCGTCCAGTACACCTTGCCCAGCAGGTCCTCGCGTCTGCGCCCCCAGAACGCCTCGGCGCGGCGGTTGACGTACGTCAAGCGCCACGCCTCGTCAACGGCGTAGAACGCGTCACTGATGCTTTCAAGGATGTCTACCTGTGCCTGCTGCTGCGAGACCACCCGCGCGTGCTGCACGGACCGGTCCAGCGCGGCGGCGCACTGCAGGGCCAGAGTCACCAGGAACTGCTGCTCGGCGGGCGTGAAGACGTGCGGCTCCTGAAAATCCAGGACGAGCACCCCGAGCGCCTGGCCGTCAAGCAGAATCGGCAGCACGGCGCTCGCGACCGGGCCGACCGCGCCGGTTTCCTCCTCAAGCTGCGGGTAGAGCCGTTTGAGGTCGTCTGAATTCCCGAAGAAAAGCGGTTCCTGCCGGCGGATGGCGTCGGTGGCCGGCAGTGAGCGGTCCAGGGGGCCGTCCTGCCAGATGGTCACGGCGTCCTCGGCGTACCCCTGGCGGGTGATCAGCTTCAGCTGGTCGCGCCGCGCGTTGATCAGCAGCACGGCGCCCGCGACCGCGCCGAGGGACGAAATGGCGGGGCGCAGGATGATATCCGTGACGACTTCTTTCGGCTGGACGGGCCCCAGGGCCCGGCCCACGGCAAGCAGTTCATCACTGAACATGGTGCGCGCCTGAGGGTGAGCCATTGTGCCAGCGTAGCCGCCCAAGAGGCAGGCTGGACTGCTGAAACATCACGGCAGGTTCATCAAACCCCAGTGGCCGGGGCTGGGTCGCCGCTCCGGGGGGACGCGGTCAGCGTCCGCGCGAAGCGGCGGAGGCAGCGCCGAGCGGCGACGAGTCGAGGTGATCCAGCCAGTCTTTGGGGCTGTCGTACACGGCGGCCGCTCCTTCGAAACGGTGGTCGCCGCCGCAGCGCAGGGCCACGCTGTCCACCCCGGCTTTCTGCGCACTCTGCACGTCAAACGGTGTGTCGCCGACCATCAGCACCTCGTGCGGGTGAAGACCGAGTTTCGTCACAGCCGCCTGCACGATGTCCGGTTCAGGTTTGGAGGCCTCCACATCCGAGGCGGTCGTGTACGCCGTCAGCAGGTCGTCGGCGCCCGCGATCTTCAGGAGTCCCTGCACCAGCGCTTCGTCCGCGGAAGTGCCGACGATGAGTTTCAACCCGCGGGCCTGCAGCGCCTCGAGCAGAGGCCGCACGCCAGGCTGGGCCTGAAGGTGCGGGAGTTCCTCGTCCTGAAAGTGCTGTTTCCAGCCGTCGCTCAGCGCCTCGTAGCGCGCGTCGCCCTTCCTGATACCGGTCAGGCGGGGAATCAGCTGGTCTCCGCCCATGCCCATCAGGGGCCGCACCTGCCCGAACTCCAGGTCAAAGCCCTGGTCGGCGAAGGCGCGCACCCACGCGCGGGTGTGGGCGTCGTTGCTGTCGACCAGAGTGCCGTCAATGTCGAGAATCACGCCGCGGTAGGGGGACATCCGTGCAGGGTAGGCGCCGCCTGGAGCGCGCCTGTAAGAAGTGCGTGGACGGAGCTTCATCTCCTGCAGACCCTGCGGGGCGCCGGCTGAACCTGCTCGTCGGGCCGGCTCAGGCGAACGGCGGCTGAACACCGGCCGCGTGGTTCTGCGCGAGCCGCGCCCGGACGAGGGGCGCCACCTCCTGGCCGAGCAGATCAATGGCGCGCAGCATGCGGCCGTGCGGCATCAGGACGTTCGTCATCTGGAAGGTCAGCCGGTCCACGCCGCCCAGAACCGCGTTCAGGTGCAGGACCTTGTCCGCCACGTCCTGCACGCCGCCGATCAGGTACGCGCCGGCCGGCCCGCATTCCGCGTCGAAGCGGGCGCGCGATGGGGGCGCCCAGCCGCGTTCCCGGCCGATGGTGTCGAGCATGCGGGCGTACCCCGGATAGAAGGCGTCGCGCGCAGCCTGCGCCGTGGGCGCCACGAAGCCGAAGGCATGCACGCCCACGCGCAGGGTCTGTGCCGGGTGGCCGGCGGCGGCGCCGGCCTGGCGGTACAGGTCGACCAGCGGCCGGAAGCGCCGGAAGTCCCCGCCGATGATGGCGACCATCAGCGGCAGTCCGAGGGTGCCGGCCCGCGCGAAGGAGGCGGGTGTGCCGCCCACGCCGATCCAGATGGGCAGCTGCGCCTGCTGCGGGCGGGGGTACACGCCCTGGCCGGTGAGCGGCGCGCGGAAGGTGCCCTGCCAGTGCACGTGCGTGTCGGCCCGCAGTTTCAGCAGCAGGTCGAGTTTCTCGGCGAACAGGACGTCGTAGTGGTGAAGGTCGAGGCCGAACAGGGGGTAGGCTTCCGCGAAGGAGCCGCGGCCGACAATCATTTCCGCGCGGCCCCGCGAGAGAAGGTCGAGGGTGGCGTACTGCTGAAAGACGCGGACGGGATCGTCGGCCGACAGGACCGTGACGGCGCTGTTCAGGCGGATGCGGGTGGTGCGTGCGGCGGCGGCCGCCAGGATGACGGCCGGGGCGGCGTCGAGATATTCGCGCCGGTGGTGCTCACCGATGCCGAACGTGTCGAGACCGGCGGCGTCGGCGCGTTCGATTTCCTCGATGAGGTGGTTGAGGCGGTCGGCGCCGGAGAGGGTCTGGCCGGTGGTGGGGTCGGTGACGGTGGCGGCGAAGCTGTCGATGCCGATGTCCATGGGATCTCCTGCGGGTGTACTGGCGGCAGGATTCTCCTGCCTGACCTTGACTGGATTTCACTTTAGCACTAAAGTGAACAGGGGAGGCAACCGCCCCCTCCGCGCCCGCCCGGCCTCACCCTGCCCGCTTTGCACACCAGGCGCAGCGCTCACCCGGACTGTTCACCCGCGCCGGGAACCGCGTGAAAGTGGCCCTCACCGCCCGCCCCCTGAGGCCGACATGATGCCCGACGCCCCTACTGCACTGCCCCGCCTGGCCCCGCCCGGCGTCGTTCTGAACACCGACGTTCTCATCATCGGCGCCGGCCAGGCCGGCCTGTCGGCGGCCTACCACCTCCAGCAGCTCGGCCTGCACGCGCAGGAGCAGTTCGTTGTGCTCGACGCCGCCGCCGCACCGGGCGGCGCGTGGCAGCACCGCTGGCCGGGCCTGACGCTCAGCACGGTCAACCGCCTTCACGACCTGCCGTTCGCGCGCACCCTCGGCCGAGGCGAAACCACCGCGCAGGCCAGGGTCGCCGTACCCCGCTACTTCGCGGCGTACGAGGAGACCTTCGCCCTGCCGGTCATCCGGCCCGTACGGGTCCGGCGGGTCAGCGACCGCGGCCCACGCCTGCACATCGAAACAGACCGCGGCAACTACGCGGCGCGGGGGCTCATCAACGCCACAGGCACCTGGGAAGCGCCGTTCATTCCTGAGGTGCCCGGCGCCGGGCGCTTCAGCGGCGAGCAACTACACACCCGCGATTACCGTGCCGCCACTGACTTCGCCGGCCGGCACGTCCTCATCGTGGGCGGCGGCATTTCCGCCCTGCAGCTGCTGGACGAGGTCTCACAGGTGACCACCACCTGGGTCACCCGCCGCCCGCCGCTGTTCCACGCGGGCGCGTTCGATGAGGCCGCCGGACGCGCCGCCGTGGCGCTCGTGGAGGACCGGGTGCGGCGCGGGCTGCCCCCGCAGTCGGTGGTGTCCGTCACCGGACTTCCCGTGACGCCCGCGACCGAGGCGATGCGCGCCAGGGGCGTCCTGACCCCCCAGCCGATGTTCAGCGAAATCACCCCGCACGGCGTGCGCTGGCCCGGCGGCGGCGCGCTGCGCGCCGACGTGATTCTGTGGTGCACCGGCTTCCGCAGCGCGCTGGACCACCTCGCGCCGCTGAACCTGCGCGGCCCCGCAGGCGGCGTCCACATGACCGGCCGGCTCGCGACCCAGGTGGCGCGGGACCCGCGCGTTCACCTCGTCGGGTACGGCCCGTCGGCATCGACCATCGGCGCCAACCGGGCCGGCCGCGCCGCTGCCACCGAACTCCTGGCCGTCCTGAACCGCTCCACCGCCTGAGCGCGCCAGGACCACCGGCGTCCTGGCCGGGCTACAGCACCTCGACCGGGTACGCGCGGATGACCAGGGCGTCCTGCCGGAAGGCCCGCCGCAGTGACTCGCGGTACGAGGCCCACCAGGCGCGGTCGAGGTGCCCGGCCATGACCTCGTACACGAGGACGTCGTCCCGCACGGTGTCCCCGCCATCCTTCCAGAGCCCCGCGGCCGGCGCGCGCACGTAGGCGGTCAGGCCACCGAACTCGTCGGTGAGGCGGCGCTTCACCTCGGCTAACAGGGCAGGGGCGAAGGGCTGGCCGTCATTGTCGTACTGGGGCAGCAGCAACTGAATCACCGAGAATAGGGGTTGACTCAAGGCGGGAGCAGCGCGAAAGAGATTGTTGCGGCCTGGCCACGCGTCACCTGACGACCGACAGGGTCTGTGATGTTTCTGCTGAAACGAACGGGCTGTTCTCGATGGCTTACCCTACACTTTCCATGATGCTTGTTGTTTTTTCAGGCTTACCAGGAACGGGAAAGAGTACCCTCGCCCGGCTGATCGCCCACCGGCTCCAGGCGGCCTACTTCCGCGTTGATAGTGTGGAAGCAGCCCTCCTTCACGCTGGTATGCCAAAGGTAACGGTCGAAGGGTATGCGGCCATCTATGCCATGGCGGCGGACAATCTCGCAACAGGATTACCGGTGATCGCCGACTGCGTGAATCCGCTAACTGAAACCAGAAGGGCATGGTCGGACATTGCGGTGCAAGCAGGCGTTCAACTGCTGAATGTCGAAGTCATCTGCTCGGATCTGGCCGAACACGAGCGGCGCGTCACTGCACGGTATCAAGATGGGTCTGCTCACCATGCATCATGGTCTCCGCCAACCTGGGATCAAGTGGAAGCAGGCAGGGCTCACTATCAGTCGTGGAACCAGGATCGTCTGGTGTGCGATACAGCCGCACGCACACCAGATGACGCTGCCGAGGAAGTGTGGATGTCCATCCAGCACACACGAGCCTCAGGGTGACGCGTGAAGGAATGGAGTCGCCCAGAACCGCCCCTCTTCCTGCCCCCCTCAGATTTGATAGCCACAACCCAGCCTGCTTTCAGGGGGCCATGAAATGGGGTGTACACCTGAGCGCTCCGGCACTGATGTCGGTGAATTTGAGGTTATGCGCCAGGACGCCCAGTGCCACCTTGAGCCGCAGGCTGAGATACGTCGTGACCTGACCCCATCGCAGTCCAGCACCCACCAGCACGGAGAACGCGGACTCCACGCACTTCCTCGCGGCTCCGTATTCGGCTCTCCAGCGCGAATCGACCCTTCTGGCATTCGCTTTCGGTGGGGTCAGGCATGTTGCCGACTGATACCCCTTATCCCCAATCTGCTGTGGCCCTCCATTAGAGGGCCAATCTTTGTTCATCTCGCACAGCACGGTGAAGTCGTGCTGATTGGCTGGACGGATCTCGTACTTCGCGATCTTCCCGTTCAGGGTGCACCAGGCATCCAGCTTGAAGCCGTAGACTGGCCCAGCGGTGCTGAACCCGTGACGGGCACCACAGAATTTGCACCGGGGCGCACGTTTGAACGTCGAGACAGGCAGGGTTTCCGAATCGACCGCGACAAAGTCCAAGCACTGGACTTCAGTTGCGAGTTGCTCGACGACGGGGGTCAACCGGGCGAGCCGAACACGGGCCTGGGACTCAGAGGGGAAGCCTGGAAAGTGATTGAGTTTGAGAAATCGCCACCAGCGGCTGAAATATGGAACCTTGTGCAGCTTATGAAGCAGGGCGACTGCCAGCAGGCCGGCATCGGAGATCTTCTCGTGGGAATGGATAAGCTTCGGCGGTATGTGCGGCTGAATCGAGCGGCTTAGCAGGGTGACGGCAACACCCAGCGGCAGTAACGTGAGATCGGGATGGCTCATAAGTACCGTCCCCTTCGCATTTTTTACCCTACAGGTCAACCCCTATTCGCGGTGAATCATGTGCATGGTGCGGGCACTGTAACCGTCGCCCGCCTGCCCTTACACCTGCGGGCGTCAAGCAGGGTCCTGGCCGCGCCGCCGGGCGTGCCTGTCACGGCGCTCAGCGCAGGGGCCGGCGCACGTACGCGTTGTTCAGGGCGGGCGGCAGGCCCTGCGCGAGCTCCGCCTGAATGAAGCGCAGCAGTTCACCGGTCAGCACCTCGAGGCCGAGATCGGCCCAGACCTGCGTCAGAAACGGCAACTCCACGGCGAAGACTTCGCCGCTGTCCGGGTGCACCTGCTTGAGCGTCACGATGAAGGTGTCCCGGCGGTCCTCCGGCCGGCCCTCCACGAACACCAGGACCGCCTGAGGCAGGCGCGGCTGGAGGCCCTGCTGGAGCAGACTCAGGGTGTGGTACGCGGTCGTGGTCATGCCTGCACCATACCGGGCGTGGCCTACACAATCGTCACGGGCGTGGTGACCTGGCGGTTCCTGAAGGGTGAGGCGGCGCCTGGTGGGCGCCGCCGCCTGCACGCTGTGCTGCGGGACAAGTGCTGGCCGGGACGCCGGATGCGGTGCCTGGCTGTGGCATTCCGCAGCCTTTTGGCGCACAGGACCGCCGAACAGCTTGAGGGCTGGTTCGAGCGAGCCGCAGGGCGCGGCTTGCCTGACCTTCAGACGCTGGTGATCCGCCTCCCCGGTAGCGCAGAGCGCTCCTGGCCGCGGTCCCCCGGCCGCGGAGCACTGGACCGCAGAGCACTGGGCCACAGAGCACTGGGCCGGCGGAAGGCACCGTGAACAGGTTCAAGCGGATCAAACGCCAGAGCTCTGGGCGTGGACTGTGCGGAACAGGGCCCCAGCGCGTCTTTCCCGCCGTCTGCCCCGCCGCACGGAAGTGACGGCAGCCCTGCCGGGGTAGGTTCAACCGCCGGGCAACGTCTGAGGCGCCGGCTCAGTCGTCGGCGGACAGCGCGTTGGCCTTGCCTGCCACCTGCGAGCGCAACACGTGTTTCAGAACCTTGCCGCTGGCTGTCTTGGGCAGTTCGGGAACCAGCTGAATGCGCCGCGGCAGGGCGTGCGGGAGCAGGTGGGGCGTGCAGAAGCCCAGCAGTTCACGCGGGAGCACCTGCGCGCCGGGATGCAGGGTGACGAAGGCCACCGGCGTTTCTTCACCGCCCTCGCCCCGCGTGCTCACCACCACGGCTTCGCGCACGCTGGGATGGCGGTAGAGCACGGCCTCGATCTGCGCGCTGGAGACCGGATGGCCGCCGAGGTTGAGCAGGTCACCCTCGCGGTCCAGAATCTCGATGCGTCCGTCGCCGTGCCTGACGGCGAGGTCGCCCGTGTGGAGCCAGCCATGCTTGATGGCCTTCCGGGTGGCGGCGCGGTTGTTGTAGTAGCCCTTCATCACCTGATTGCCCCGGATGATGATTTCACCTGGCGTCTGGCCGTCAGGAGGCGCAGCCTGGCCACTCTCGAGAACCACGGCCACCTGCCCGCCGAACACCATGGGATGACCCTGGCGCGCCAGGACCGGCGCCGGGTCGCTCAGGTCGCGCAGGTCGGCGGCGTCGGTGATGGTCATGATCGCGCTGGTCTCGGTCAGGCCGTAGCCGTGCAGGATCCCGAACCCCTGCGCCTGCAGGGCGCGCAGTGTCCGTGGAGGCGGGCTGGTGCCGGCCAGCAGCAACTGCACCGGCCGCGGCAACTGGATGGGCGTGGCTGGATCTGTCAGCGCGCAGAGGAGGGCCGGAGACGCGTACAGGTGGGTCGCTCCGATGTCGGGGTCGCTCAGGGCTGCGCGCAGCTCACCCGGGTCGGGGAGCGGCACGTGGGTGGCCCCGGCCGCGGTGGCGGCCCAGACGCAGCCCCAACCGTTGCCGTGGGCCAGGGGGAGGGCGTGCAGAAGCGCGCTCTGGGGCCGCAGGTTGAGGTGATACAGCAGGTTGCTCAGGGCCAGGAAGGCGTTGCGGTGCGTGAGCATCACGCCCTTGGGGTCGCTGGTGGTGCCGGAGGTGTAGTTGATGCTGATGGGGGCGTCTTCGTCCAGGTTCTCCGGCAGGCTCAGGCCGTGGGGCTCGGCGCCGCACAGTGCGGCCTCGAAGGCTTGATCGCCAAGAACGATGACGGGCACGTTCAGGGCCTGCAGGGTGCTGTGCACCCGGCCGAGCTGCGCCGCGTCCACGAGCGCCACCTGCGGGTCAGCGTGGGCGCTCAGGAAGTTCAGTGCTTCGGTCCCGAATGCCGGATTGAGCGGCACAATGACCCCGCCGGCCAGTGGAACGCTGTGGAAGGCCAGCAGGGCGTCCGGCGTATTGAGAGAAACCAGCAGCACATGGCCCCCTGGCTGGAGACCTCGGGTCCGCAGCAGGGCGACGAGCCGGGCGATGCGTTCACCCCAGTCCCCGTAGCTCGTTTGCGGCCCCTGCAGCTGCTGGACGGCGGGTCGGTCACGGTACACGGCCAGGGTGCGGAGAACAGCTTCCAATGGGGTCAGTGGGGTCTTCAAGGCGGACGTCCTGGGGTGGGCTTGAGGTGGAGCGGTGAGGGTGCACCAAGTGTCGGAGAAGCGGCCTCCTCGCTCGTCAACCTGTCTATACGCATCCAGCCTGCTCATCATCCTTGGATGCATCTGTCTAGATAGGTCGCGGAGTGGCACGGCTGGGGTCCTCGCATAATCGGGACACCCACAACCCAAGCCCTTTCCCTGCCCCAGTGCTGCCTGGGGTCTGCTCCTTTCGTCCGCTCTGCTGGAGGTGCCATGCCGCAACTACACGTCGAACACGTCACGTTGACCTTTGGGGGGCTCAATGCTCTGACCGACGTGAGTTTGGTCGTTCCCGAGGGAGAGATCGTCAGCATCATCGGGCCCAACGGCGCTGGCAAAACCAGCCTGCTCAACTGCATCAGTGGTTTCTACCACCCCACCCGGGGCCGCATTACCTTCGGGGACCATGACCTCAGCCGCTCAGCGCCCAACGTGGTCACCAGCTACGGCATTGCGCGCGCCTTTCAGAACCTGGAACTGTTCCGGGGACTGTCCGTCGTTGAAAACCTGCTGCTCGCCCGGCACACCCACCTGCGTTACGGCCTGCTCGACAGCCTGCTCTTCTACGGGAAGGCCAGCCGGCAGGAGGCAGAAAACCGCGCCTACGTCGAACGGGTGATTGACTTCATGGAACTTGAGGCCCACCGGCACCACCCGGTCGGGACGCTGGCCTACGGGATCCAGAAGCGGGTGGAGGTCGCCCGCGCCCTGACGCTGGCGCCCCAACTGCTGCTGCTCGACGAGCCGATGGCCGGGATGAACGTCGAGGAGAAGGAAGACATGGTGCGCTTCATTCTGGACATCCAGCGCGAACAGGGCATCACGGTCGTACTGATCGAGCACGACCTGGGCGTCGTGATGGACATCAGTGACCGGATCTATGTCCTCGACTTTGGCCAGAAGATCGCCGAGGGTACGCCGGAAGAGGTCAGCGCCGATCCCCGCGTGATTGAAGCCTATACCGGCGTGCAAGGCGCCGGCCCGGTCCCGGCGGCCCAGGGAGCCAGCACGTGAGTGCCGCCTCGCTCCCAGGTGACGTCAGCAGCCTGACCATTCCCCAGGTGCTGGCTCACCGTGCGGCCGCGACCCCCCAGGGCGTCGCGCTCCGCCACAAGGAATTCGGCATCTGGAATGAAACCACCTACGCCGCCTACCTCCAGCGCGTCCAGGAGGTGACGGCCGGTCTGTGGGCGCTCGGCGTGCGCCGGGGCGACAAAGTGGCCATCATGGCCGAGAACATCCCCGCCTGGGTGTTCATGGAGGTCGGGGCGCAGGCGCTGGGGGCCATCAGCGTCGGGGTCTACCAGAGCAGCGTGGCCAGTGAAGTCCGCTACGTGGTGGACTACACCGACGCCGTGATTGTGCTCGCCGAGGACGAAGAGCAGGTCGACAAACTGCTTGAACACCGCGCCGAGCTTCCGCAGGTTAGGAAAGTCATCTTTGAAGACGGCCGGGGCATGAGCAAGCACGCCCACGACGACTGGTTCATGAGCTTCAGCGACCTGCTGGCGCTCGGGCGTCAGCAGGACAGCGACGTCTTTACGCGTGAGGCCGCTCAAGGGCAGGCCGACGATGTCTGCCACTTCAGTCTGACCTCCGGCACCACCGGCCTGCCCAAGGCGGCCATGCTGTCGCACCGCAACCTGCTCTACATGGGCCAGGCGCTCGGACAGGTCGAGGGCTTCAAGCCCGGACACGACTACCTGAGCTTCCTGCCGATGGCCTGGATTGGCGAACAGATGATGACCATCGCGGTGGCACTGGCCAACGGAGTCACCGTGAATTTCCCAGAAAGCACCGAGACCGCCATGCAGGACCTGGTGGAAATCGGCCCGCACTTCATGTTTGCTCCGCCGCGCGTCTGGGAAGGCATCCAGAGCCAGATGTTCATCCGCATGCAGGAGTCCTACGGCCTGAACCGGGCGCTGTACCGCCGCCTCTTGAAGTGGAGCACCGACGCGGCCGACGCGTCACTCAGTGGCCGGCGGCCCAGCGGAGTGGCCGCCCTGAAACGGAAGGTGGCCTACTGGGGCCTGACCCGGCCCCTGCTCGACCAGCTGGGCCTGCTGCGCCTCACGCACGCCTACACCGGCGGCGCCGCCCTGGGGCCGGACGTGTTCCGCTTCTACCACGGCCTGGGCATCAACCTGAAACAGATCTACGGTCAGACCGAGAATATCGGGATCGCCTACGTGCACCGCGACGGCGACGTCCGCTTCGACACCGTGGGTAAACCGCTGCCCGGGGGCGAGTGCCGCATCACGGAAGAAGGCGAGATCGTCAGCCGCAGCCCAGCCGTGTGCCAGGGCTACTACAAGAAACCTGAAGCCACCGCCGAAACCTTGCGCGGGGGCTGGCTGCACAGCGGCGACGCCGGGCGCCTGACCGCCGACGGCCACCTTCAGGTGATTGACCGCCTGAGCGACGTGATGCGCAGCGCGCGCGGTGAGCAGTTCAGTCCTCAGTACATCGAAAACCGCGTCAAGTTCAGCCCGTACATCAAAGAAGCGGTGGTGCTGGGAGACGGCCGCGAGGAAGTGACCGCCATGCTCAACGTGGACCCCCTGACGGTCGGGCAGTGGGCTGAGAAACGCCAGCTGGCCTACAGCACCTACATGGACCTGAGCAGCAAACCGGAGGTGGCCGAACTGATTGCCCGCGAGGTGCAGGACGCCAACGGCCGGCTGGAGCCGCATGAACGCATCAAACGCTTTGTGCTGCTGTACAAGCTGCTCGACGCCGACGATGAGGAGCTGACCCGCACCGGCAAGGTGCGCCGCAAAACCGTGAGCGAGAAGTACGCGCCCCTCATCGAGGCCCTGTACGACGGCAGCCGGGTCCGGCAGGTCGAGGCCACCTTTAAATACCAGGACGGTCAGGAACAGCGGGTGACCGCCAGCATTCAGGTGCATGACGTGCCGGGTGCGGGCGCGGAGACTCCCCCCCAGACCTCCTCTCGCCGCGCGCCCTTGGGCGCCTGAGTTCAAAGGACGTTCGCTATGGAGTTGCTTCCTCAACTGTTGCTTGCCGGCGTGGTCATCGGCTCGATCTATGCGCTGGCCGCGCTGGGCTTCGTGCTGATCTACAAATCCAGCCGCGTGATTAACTTCGCCCACGGCCAGATCATCGCCACCGGCGCCTTTATCGCGTTCGCCCTGACCCAGCGCGGCCTCAACTTCTGGCTGGCTGGACTGATCGCCATGCTGATCACGTTCGGGTTGGGCATGCTGATCGAGCGGGTGTTTCTGCGCCGCATGGTCGGAGAGCCCATCATCTCGGTCATCATGGTGACCATTGGCCTGAGCAGCGTGATTGAGGGCCTGATTCACCTCACACCCTACGGCGCCGGCAACTTCAGCTTCACGACCCCCGCGGTCCTGAGCGGCGAGGGGCTCAGTGTGCTGGGCACGCAGCTTTCGCGCACGCAACTGGCCGGCGTTCTGACTGCGCTGGCCCTGCTGGGAGGCTTTACCTACTTCTTCAACAAATCCACCCTGGGCATCACCATGCGCGCCGTGGCCGACGACCAGATGGCCGCCATGAGCGTGGGCACCAGTGTGGAGCGGGTCTTCGCGCTGGCCTGGGCGGCCGCCGCCCTGACCGCCGCCGCCGCCGGCGTGATCCTCGGGCTGATGAGCGGCCTGACCCTGGGCGGCCTGGCCGGCATCGGCCTCAAGGTGTTTCCGGTGGTCATCCTGGGCGGACTGGACAGTGTGGTCGGCGCCATCGTGGGGGGCATGCTCATCGGCGTGCTGGAAAACCTCTCGGCCGGGTACCTCGACGGGCTCGTTCCCGGCGGCGGCACACGCGAAGTCTTCCCCTTCATCGTCCTGATCGCGGTCCTGTTGCTCCGGCCCTACGGCCTGTTCGGCACGAAGGAGATTGAACGTGTTTAAGGCCCCTCACGCTTCCGCCTGGAGGAGCCGCTGATGCCCGCGTCCCGCTTTACCCAGACCGGCAACTACCGCGTGCGCTACCAGCAGGACCAGACCATTTTTGCAACCTCCGCCGAGCAGGCCAGCCTGATCGTAGGCGTGCTGCTGCTGCTCGCCCTGCCGCTTCTGCTCCCCAAGACGCTGCTGCGCGACGTGAACATGATCATGATCTTCGCGGTGGCGGTGCTTGGCCTCAACGTCACGACCGGCTACACCGGCCTGATCAACATCGGGCAGGCCGCGTTCATGGGGGTCGGCGCCTACGCCACCGCGCTGGCCGCCACCCGGCTCAACCTTCCATTCTTCCTGGCCATTCCGCTGGGTGGCGTCGCCGGCGCCCTGGTGGGCACCTTCGTCGGGTTGCCCAGCCTGCGCCTCAAATACCTGTACCTCGCGGTGGCCACGCTGGCGTTCCAGATCATCTTCGAGTGGTTGGTGGGGCACCTGCCGGTGCTGGCGCAGGGCGGCGCGATCAGCATGCCGACCGTGCAGGTGTTCGGCATCCGCGACAGCTTCCTCAACCACAACCGCTTCTGGTACTACCTCATTCTGCCGGTGCTGGTGGGGCTGGGCCTGCTGTGGCGCAACGTGCTGCGCACCCGTCACGGCCGCAGTTTCATCGCCGTGCGTGACAACGACCGCGCCGCCGCGGCCATGGGGATCCACCCCGGCCGGGCCAAGCTCACCGCCTTCATGATCGGGTCGTTCTACGCCGGCATCGCCGGGGGGCTCTTCGCCTACTTCCAGAAAGCCGTGGTCATCGAGGATTACGGCCTGCACACCTCCGTGCAGCTGCTGGCCATGGCCATCGTGGGCGGCCTGGGCAGCCTGCCCGGCTCCTTTCTTGGCCCGCTGTTCATCGTGGCGCTCGACCGCTTCATGGGCAACGCCAGCGAGTGGCTGGGCGCCCAGAACATCTTTCCGCAGGGGGTCGACGCCGCCACCGCGCTGCGGCCCCTGGCCTTCGGGCTGTCCATCGTGCTGTTCCTGATGTTCGAGCCACGCGGCCTGGCCAACTGGTGGCGGCTCGTCCGGCTGTATTTCAAGAAATGGCCCTACAAATTCTGAGCTGACCCCGCGCCTTAACGCAGCCCAGCGACCCAGCCGTCCTTCATGCCATCGCCCTTCTCCCGCCCCTTTCTCTCCGGAGGTCCCACCATGAACAAGCTGCTTGCCTTGACCGCCCTCGTCACCCTGTCTTCGTTTGCCACCGCTCAGAAAAACACGACGCTGGTCTGGTCGGGCGCCATCACGGGCCCCACCAGCGACGCCGGGTCCAGCTACGCCGCGGGCGTGGAGGACTACTGCCGGTACGCCAACGCCCAGAAGATGCTCAGCGTGACCCTCACCTGTGTGGTCCGTGACGACCAGTACAACAACGCCAACACGCAGCGCAACTTTGAGGAATTTGTCGGCAATCAGAATGTCCCGGTCTTCCTGGGCTACGCCACCGGCGGCATGCTCCAGATCAAGGGCGTGGTGCAGGAAACGAAGGTGCCCACCCTGCCCGCCAGCTATCACATCGGGATCATCGACCCGCCCAACAACGGGTACATGTTCCTGCCCGTCAGCAGCTACAGCGAAAACATCGTGGCCCTGCTGGAATGGGTGGCGAACAAGGAGCGCGGCGCCAAGGTGGCGCTGATCGTCAACCCCAGCCCATTCGGCCGTGATCCCGTGGTGGATGCCCGCAAGGCCGCCGAACGGCTCGGCCTCAAGATTACCGACGTGCAGGAAGTCGGCGGCAACAACCTGGACAACACGGCGCTGCTCAAACGCCTCGAAGCCCAGGGCGCCAAGTACATCATCAACCAGAACACGGCCGGGCCGGTGGCCAACATCCTCAAGGACGCCAAGCGGCTCGGGCTGCTGGGCAAGATGCAGTTCATGGGGGCGCACTATACCGGCGGCGAGGACCTGACCAAACTGGCCGGTGACGCCGCCAAGGATTTCGTGTGGGCCACCAGCTACTACATGTACGACGAGGGCGACCAGCCCGGCATTCAGCTGGTCAAGAAGATCGGCGCGCAGTTTGAACGCAAGGCCGACACCATCCGCAGCGTGCACTACACCAGCGGCATGCTCGCCGCGTCTATCGCTATCGAGGCCATGAAACGCGGCGGCAAGACCATCACGGCGGCCAGCGTCTACAAGGGCCTGACCAGCATGAATGGCAGCCGCGCCTTCAACCCCGGCTTCACCGTCGGTCCCGTGACCTTCAGCGCCAAGGACCACGTGGGTGCCGAGAACCTGCGCCTCTTGCAGGCCGACGCGACCGGGAACTTCAAGGCCATCACCGGCGCGCAGCGAAGCAAGATGTTCCAGCTGGTTCATCCGCTGAAGTGAGTGCTCGGCGCCAGAAGACACCCGGCAACGGTCACCTCTGGCGCCATCCCTGAAGGAGGGCAATTCCCTTGACCGTGCCCAATAGCATGCCGACCCCCGCACCCCTGGCGCCCACCGCTCCCGCACGCCCGACCGCCATGGGCAGCGACCTGACCATCAACAACGTCGAGGTCGTGTACCACGACATCATTCAGGTGCTGCGCGGCGTGTCCCTCACCGTCCGTGCCGGACGGGTCACCAGCCTGCTGGGGACCAACGGCGCGGGCAAGACCACCACCCTGCGCGCCATTTCGGGACTGCTCAAGCCGGAGAACGGCAAGATCCGCGAGGGCACGGTCAGCTTCGAAGGCCGTACCCTTTCCGGGCTGGGCGGCACCGAGGTCGTGAAAGCCGGCGTGGTCCAGGTCCCCGAGGGCCGGCGGGTGTTCAAGCACCTCAGTGTCGAGGAAAACCTGCGCGCCGGCGCCATCCTGGGCCGCGGACACTGGCCCAGCGACCTGGAACGGATCTACAGCTACTTTCCCAAGCTGCGCGCGCTGCGGCACAAGCAGGCCGGCTACACCAGCGGCGGCGAGCAGCAGATGATTGCTATTGGCCGGGCGCTGATGGCGCACCCCAAGGTGCTGCTGCTCGACGAACCGTCGCTGGGTCTGGCGCCCCTGCTGGTGGCGGAGATTTTCGACAACGTCCGGCAGATCAACCAGGAGGAAGGCGTCGGCGTGCTGGTCGTGGAGCAGAACGCGAACATTGCCCTGCGGCACAGCGACTACGGCTACGTCATGGAAGGCGGGCGCATCGTGATGGAAGGCGAGAGCGCTGCGCTGGCCGACAACCCCGACGTCAAGGAGTTCTACCTGGGCGTCACGGAACACGGTGGCCGCAAGAGCTTCCGGGAAGTCAAAAGCTACAAACGCCGCAAACGCTGGATGTGACCGCCGCCCCCCGCCCCACCCAGCCGCTGTGCCGGAGACTTTCATGACGAACCTCCTGACCTCAGTTCACCTTGGCCCGCCTGACGCGCCGGCGCTGCTCTCCCGCCTGCGGACCCTGCCGCTCTACCGTGAGGCCCTGCGCGACCTGCCGGACACCGCCGGCTGGGGCGAGGTGCCGTTCTTGACCCGTGAGCGCCTGAGCGCCGCTTTCGAAGCCGGCGAACTCATGCATCCGGAGGCCGTGCGGGTCCACCTGACGCCACACCCAGGCGGCGGCTGGCTGCCGGAATACGCCACCCGCGCTGACATCACAGGCCACGGCCAGGCCGGCGCCGCCGCGTTCGCACGGGCCGGCGTGTCGCCTGGGGACCATGTTCAGGTGGCGTTCGGCTACCACCGGTTTGCCGGTGGTTGGCTGATGCAGGACGGTCTGGAGACGCTCGGCGCCAAGACCATCCCGTTCGGACCCGGCGAAACCGACGCGCAACTCGACACCCTGCGCCGCCTGGGCGTCCGCGTGCTGGTCAGCGCCCCGAGCTTCGCGCAGAAGCTGGGCGAGGCCGGTGCGCGCCCGGAACTGCTCATCGCGGCTGGCGAACCCCTGAGCAGCATCGAGGGCCGCCGCGAACAGGTGGAAGCGGCGCTGGGCTGTCCTGCGCTGGATTGTTACGCCACCAGTGAAGCCGGGCTGATCGCCTTGGAAACGCCTGAGCGCAGCGGCATGCGCGTGCTGGACGACTGGATCCATGTGGAGGTCATTGACCCGGAATCCGGCGAGCCTGTCCAGGACGGCGTGCGTGGTGAACTGGTCGTGACCCACCTCACCAAGCGGGCCATGCCCCTGCTGCGCTTCCGCACCGGCGACCTCACCCGGCTGGAGCGCCGGCCCGGGGGGACCGTTCTGCCTGCGGGCGTGTTCGGCAATGTGACCGGCATGCTCAAGGTAAAAGGGGTCAAGCTGTTTCCGCGGGAAGTGGCCTTCTGGTTGGCGGGGCACGGTCTGGACCACACCCAGCACACCCTGCACCTCACCGGCGCAAGCGGCACGGACCGGCTTCACCTGCTTGTGCGCGGCGCAGCGCGCAGCGACCTCAGTGCACTGCACGCTGACTTTCAAAAGCGTTTCGCGATCCGGGCTGACACCCTGAGCGTCGACCCTGAGCACGTGGGGCAGGGCGTGCGCGACGAACGGCACGGCGGGCAGTCACCGTAACGACGCACCCCGGGCGTGGCGTTGCGCCTGAGCTTGCCCCGCAGCAGGCGGAGGGCAGGGGTGACCTGAATTTCAGGTCACCCCTGCGGCCATGACGCTGCCCCGGGCGCTTATTTCTGACGCTGACGGCAAGCGTGCGCACATGGCAGCAAAGGTTGTCCACTTGGGCGTGCTGGGTCACGAGGCCTCTTGTGGGTGCAGACTGGCCTGACCGTCTTCGGAAGACGACCCGGCTCGCAACGATCGCGCAGTTCGCCCCGCGGGAGGGAACGGACGTCACGGCTGCCGTTGCGGCGTCAGGGTGCTGGGGACGCAACTGGTTGAGGAGCACAAGTTCAGTGCCCACGACTGTCGTTGGCCGCAGATGGTAGAGCGCGGTGGTGAACACGACGGCCTCAGGAGAGAGGACGGCGTACAGGTCGAGGGGTCAGGACCCCTGCACCCGCGCTGGATTCCACGTCGGTTGATGACAACAGACACCAATGGCAGTTCACGACCCATGAACGGCGGTGGAGGACAGGTGCGCCATTCACACCACGGCGCCCGGCAGGGAGGCGCATAAGTGCGCCTCCCGGAGCGTTGCCCTCCTGCTTTAAATGTGCTGCGCCTGGGCCATGACTGCGCTCTGGCCCAGGGGCACCGTGAACTCAGGAGAAGCGAAGCGGTCCGCAGCGCTGGGCTCCGGGCGTCACCACCCCAGTCGTCGGCGTTTTCGTTGGTGCTGACCGGTGGGAAACGTCGGCAGTTCCGAATCAGGCGCCTGCTGGTCCGGCCGGGCGCTCAGGCCGGCTGCCTTTCAGGAAGTGCGTCATCGTCACGAAACACGCTGCAGGCTCATCTATCCACGGCAGGTGCCCACTGTCCTCGAACACTGCCAGCTGTGATCCTGGGATGCCGTGATGGATGACCTCGGCCTGAACCGGGGAGCAGATAAAGTCGTGACGCCCGACCAGCACCAGCGTGGGCGTCGTGATCGCCTTCAACCGGTCCCTCACCAGGAACCGTCCGTCCGAAGCGCCCGCAGCCTGATCGGTGGCCAGCGAAACCCGGTTCGACCGCACAAACGCACGGAACAGCGCCACCCCCTCGCCCTGCGGATCACGGAAGTACAGCGGCGCGATGCGCGCCAGGAACACGCTCATATCCTCATCCGTCTTCAGGTTCGGCGGTTCACTGAAGGCCTGGACGGCCTCAGCACGCCGGGGATCCTGCGCCAGAACAGGCAGGGTCCGCTGCAGGTCCTCTCCTGGTTCCTTCACGCCAAGCTGCGCGTCCACGACCACCAGATGGGACAGGTGCTGCGGGTATCGCAGGGCGTAATTGAGCGCGATGTATCCCCCATGTGAATGCCCGAACAGCGCCATCTGTCCGAGCTGGAGGTGCTGGCGTAACGCTTCGAGGTCATCGACAAAGCGACCGACGTTGATGTCGTTCGCGTCGGTTGGGCTTGCAGAGCGGCCGCTCCCCCGCGGGTGGAGGGAGATGACGGTGAAGTCGCGCTCCAGCGGCTGGAGGGAGCGCTCGTAGAGGCCCGCCCCGATGCCCCAGCCAGGAGGCTGGACCACCAGGGCGGGGCCCGTCCCGGCAACGGTGTACGCGAGGTCAAGGTGGTCGGCGCTGAAGGTGTGATTCCCAGGCGTCAGGATCATGGGGGTCTCCTTGGCAGGGCGTGGCGTTCTCCACCACTGGGGCCGGCTTCATGACGGGACGGCTCCCTCGATCTTACCGGAAGTCCTGACGCCTCAGCCCGGCGGCCTTGGGCTCTGCTTCGACGCCAGACGGTCCCCCTGGTGCTCAGCGACTGGCACAGGGTCACCCCCGACGCTGGAGGCAGGCTGCTGTGGTGCGGGCACGCGCGGGAACAGCGCACAGGCGAACCCTGACCACCGTGCTGCTGATGCTGGCGGCCGGGTATGACGGGGCAGTCACGGCGGAGGAACGGGCCGGTTCCCTTACCGTGTCGTTGCCCCGACTTTTCCTGCGGACGGGCAACCGTGAACGGCAGAGCGTGCCCGCGTGTGAGGGGCGTCAAGTGGGCACACCCTTCCTGACACGCCACGGGGGAGACCGCCCGGCGTGATCCGGGTTCCGGGCGGCCGTGCACCTCAGGGCCTGCGCTCCGGACCACGCGGCGCGGTCAGTCCCCCATGACCGGTTCGAGGGCGGCCGCGGCTTCACCCAGCGCAAACAGGGGCGCCGGTCCGTCTCCGCGGCGCAGGTGGTCGGCCGTGCGGGGCCAGTCGAACGGCAGGCGGCCGCTGAAGGGCACGCGGCCGAACAGCACGTCCGCCACGCCCTGGCCTTCCGTGCCGGGCAGCCACGCGGCGACCAGCGCGTCCCACGCCGGCAGGTGCTCGGTGATCACCAGCGGCCGGCCGGACAGGAGCACCACGGTCAGCTGCTCGCAGCGGGCGCGGACGCGGGCCACCAGCGCGGCCTGTTCGGCGCTGAGGGTCAGGTCCGCGCGGTCGCCCATGCCCTCGGCGTACGGCTCTTCCGCCAGGACCACCACGCCGGCGCGGTAGTCGCGCGTGACGTGTCCGTCCGGGCTGTAGTGCACGCGGTCCGGCCCGGCGGCGGCGCGCAGCCCCTCGAGGATGGTGGTGCCCGGCGTGGTCGGTCCGCGCCCGCCCATCCAGCTGATCGTCCACCCGCCGCACTGCGCGCCCAGGTCATCGGCGTCCGCGCCGGCGACTAGCACTTCCGGACCGTGGGGGTCGAGGGGCAGGGCGCCGGCGTTCTTGAGCAGCACCAGGGACTTCTGCACCGCTTCACGCGCGAGGTCGCGGTGCGCGCCGCAGCCGACGAGCGCGAGCAGGCGCTCGTCGGTGTGGGGCTGCTCGAACAGCCCCAGCGCGACTTTGGCGGTCAGGATGCGCCGGACCGCGTCGTCGATGCGCGCCAGAGGCACCGCCGAGCTGTCCACGGCCCGGGTGAGACTGCCGATGAAGCGTTCGTAGTCGAAGGGCACCATCACCATGTCGATGCCGGCGTTGATGGCGTCCACGACGCAGCGGTCGTAGTCGCCCGGGTGCAGCTGGTCGAGCGCTTCCCAGTCACTGACGACGAAGCCCTGGAAGCCCAGTTCACCTTTCAGGACGTCGGTGAGCAGGTAGCGGTGCGCGTGCACCTTCAGGCCCTGCCACGCGCTGTAGGACGCCATGACGTTCAGGGCGCCGGCCTCGATGGCGGCGCGGTAGGGCGGCAGGTGCACCGCGCGCAGGGTCGCCTCGTCAATTTCGGCGTTGCCCTGGTCGATCTGCCACGCGCCGCGCTCGAGGAGTTCCCGGAAGTCCTGCGTCATCGTGGCGTTCGACAGGGTCCGGTCGAAGCTCTGAGCGCGGGTGGAACTGCCCCAGGTGGTGGCGGCGTCGGCGACAAAATGCTTGACGCTGGGCAGCACCGCGGTGGGCGCCGTCCAGCCGTCGCCTTCGAAGCCGCGGATCAGCGCGACGGCGAGGTCCGACACGAGCCGCGGGTCCTGACTGTACCCCTCGTACGTCCGGCCCCAGCGGATGTCCTGGGGCACGCTCACGGCCGGCGCGAAGTTCCAGCGGACGTTCGTCGCGGCGACCTCCAGCGCCGTGGCGCGGCCGATGCGGCGCACGAGCTCGGCGTCGCGGGTGGCGCCCAGGCCGATGTTGTGGGGGAAGATGGTGGCGCCCACGACGTTGTTGTGTCCGTGCACGGCGTCAACCCCGTAGATCAGGGGAATGCGCAGCCGGGACTGCTGGGCTTCGGCGATGAACTGCGTCACCATGGCGCGCCACCCGGCGGGCGTGTTTGGCTCCGGGTTGCCGCCGCCGCCGCTCAGCACGGAGCCCAGCGCGAGGCGGGCGACGTCGCCGGGTTTGACGCTGTTCTTCTCGGGTTGCGTCATCTGCCCGATTTTTTCCGCGAGGGTCATCTGCGCGAGGAGCTGCTCGGTGAACTGCTGCTGGTCGGACGTGAGGGGAGACGTGGTCATGAGGCTCCTTGGGCGGCGCGGGGGGCCGGGCGTCACGCGCCGCGCAGAAATGCGCGGGCACAACGGGAAAAAGCGGGAAGGCGGGCAGGTGGGTCAGGCGGAGGCCGGGACCACCCCGGCGGGCCGCAGGGCCGGCGCCGCGGCGAGGACCGGATCATGCAGGACGCAGCGGGCCTGGTGGCCGGGCCCGACGTCGTACAGCCGGGGCAGGGCGGCGCTGCACGCCTCGCGCGCGTGCGGGCAGCGCGGCTCGAACGGACAGCCGGGCGGCAGGTGACGCAGGTCCGGCACCTCCCCAGGCGCGTCGAGGCGTTCGCCCACGCCACCTTCAGGGTTCGGGGCGGCGGCTTTCAGCAGCCGGGTGTACGGCATCTGCGGGTCGCCGATGACGCGCTCGGCCGGTCCGATCTCCACGAGGTGCCCGGCGTACATCACGGCGATCCGGTCGCTCATGTAGCGCGCGCCGGCGAGGTCGTGCGTGATGAACAGCAGGCTCAGGCCTTCGGTGTCCCGCAGGTCAAGCAGCAGGTTCATGATGTCCAGCCGGATGCTGACGTCCAGGGCGCTGGTGGGTTCGTCCGCGAGAATCAGGTCCGGGCGGGCGGCGAGCGCGCGGGCGATCACGACGCGCTGGCGCTGACCGCCGGACAGCTCATGCGGTTTCTTGCGGGCGTAGGCGGCGCCGGGCGACAGGCCGACCCGGTCGAGCAGGGCGTGCACCTCCGCCTGCACGTCCGCGCCGCGGGCGAGGCCGTGGATGCGCAGCGGGCGCGCGAGGGTGTAGCCCACCGTGTGCAGGCCGTTGAGACTCGCGAACGGATCCTGGAAGATCATCTGGACGCGGCGCCGGAAGCGGCGCAGCGGCGCGCCGCGCAGGGTGCGGGGCACCTCCTGCCCGCCGAGGCGGGTGGTGCCGGCGGTGGGGTCGTGCAGCCGGGCGATCAGGCGGGCCACGGTGCTTTTGCCGCTCCCGGACTCCCCGACGAGCCCGAGCACCTCGCCGCGGCCGATCTGGAGGGTGAGGTCGTTCACGGCTGTGACGGCCTGTCCGGACCGCCCCACCCGGAACACCTTGGTGAGGCCGCTCAGGGTCAGGGTGGGCGGCGCGGCGTCGGTGGGGGCGGGGTCAGTCGCTGGCGAGCGGGGCATACGCTTGCTCCTTGAAGGTGGGGTCCACGCTGGGGTCGTAGAGGAAGCACGCCACCGGGTGGCCGCTGGCCTGCTCGTAGCGCTGCAGGGGTTTGACGTCGCACACCCCCGGCATGCGCTGCGGGCACCGCTCGAAGAACGGGCAGCCGCTCAGGTCAAGCGCCAGGGACGGCGGCCGGCCGGGAATGCCGTCGCGGCGTTCGCGGGGCCCGTCCAGCGGCGGAAAGGCGCCCATGAGCCGGCGGGTGTACGGGTGTTTCGGCCGGGCGTACAGCTCGCGGGCCGGGGCTTCCTCAACCACCTCGCCGGCGTACATGATGGCGATCCGGTCACTCATCTCCACCAGCAGCGACAGGTCATGGGTGATGAACACCACGCTGATGCCCAGGCGGCGGCGCACCGCGTCGATCTCCTGGAGGATCTGGCGCTGCACCACCACGTCCAGGGCGGTGGTGGGTTCATCCATGATCACGAGTTTCGGTTCGAGCGCCAGGGCGATGGCGATCACGACGCGCTGTTTCATGCCGCCGGACAGCTGGTGCGGGTAGGCGGCCAGATAGTCCTCGCGCAGGCCCACCAGGCTGAACAGCTCACGCGCGCGGCGGCTGAGCGCCTCGGGGTCCTTCACGCCGTGCGCCTGCATGGCGTCGAACAGCTGCTCGCGGATCCGCAGCACGGGGTTGAGCACGTTCATGCTGGCCTGGAACACCAGCGAGTAGTCCCGCCAGCGGACCCGGCGCAGCTCCTCGGGCGTGAGGTCCAGCAGGTCGCGGCCGTTCAGGATCGCCTGCCCGCCGAACACCGCGCCGGGCGCGTCGAGCAGCCGGGTGGCGGCGAACGCCAGGGTGCTTTTGCCGCAGCCGGACTCCCCGGCCAGGCCGACGAATTCGCCGGGCTGCACGTCCAGCGTGACGCCGCGGACCGCGCGGACCGGGCCGGCGGGTGTGACGTACCCGGCGTCGAGGTCCCGGATGGACAGCAGGGCGTCCGGGGCCGCGTGGTCCGGCCCGGCGGGGCGGGGGCGGCGCAGGACCCGCGTGGTCCGCGCGCCGTGCACCACTTTCGGGTTGGTGACCTCGTCGATGCCGAAATTGATCAGCGCGAACGCGGTGCCCAGCAGCGCGATGCACAGGCCCGGGGCGGCCACCCACCACCACGCGCCCTGCAGCAGCGCGCCGCGCGCCTGCGCCCAGTACAGCATGGTGCCCCACGTGACCTGGCTGACGTCGCCCATGCCCAGGAACGCGAGGCCGGCTTCGCTGAGCACGGCGTACAGGGCGGTGCCGAAGAAGCTCGCGGCGATGAGGCCCGCGAGGTTCGGGAGCATCTCCGCGAAGATCACGCGCGCCGGGCCTTCACCGCTGGCGACCGCGGCGTGCACGAAGTCCCGGTGACGCAGGGCGAGGGCCTGCGAGCGGATGACGCGCGCGCCCCAGGCCCAGCCGGTGAGACTGATCACCAGAATGATCGACCAAACCCCCCGCCGCGCAGGAAGGCGCTGGCGATGATCAGCAGCGGCAGGCCCGGCAGGACCAGGAATACGTTGATCAGGACGTTCAGGGCCTCGTCGGTCCGGCCGCCGAAGTACGCGGCGCACAGGCCGATGGCGGTGGCAATCGCCGTGGCGGTCACGCCCGCGCTCAGGCCGATCAGCAGGGTGAGGCGCGCGCCGTACACCAGCTGCGCCCAGAGGTCCTGCCCGAGGGCGGTCGTGCCCAGCGGGTGGGCCCCGCCGGGCGGCAGGAACGTGCCGTACTCCTGCGCGGTCGGCCGGTAGGGCGTCAGAAGCGGGGCCAGCAGCGCCATGAGCAGCAGCGTGAGCAGCAGCGCCGCGCCGGCCGCCGCGCGCGGCGAGCGCTTCAGGGTCAGGCCGAGGCCCGTCACGCGCTCTTCCCGTCACGCACGCGTGGGTCGAGCAGCGCGTACAGGGCGTCGACGATGAAGTTGGCAATCAGGACCGCCAGCGCAATAAACAGGAAGATCGCCTGCATCAGGGGGTAGTCGAGATTGGTGACGGCCGTGTACAGCTGTAGGCCCAGGCCCGGGTAGCTGAACACCGTCTCGGTGAGGATGCTGCCGCCCACGACGAAGCCCAGGGCCATGCCGAACGCGGTGAAGCTCGGCAGCAGCGCGTTGCGCAGCACGTAGCGGTTCAGGAGCCGGCCTTCACTGAGGCCCTTGGCGCGCGCAAACGCGATGTAGTCCTCCCCCAGGACGCTCATGACGTTGTTGCGCATCGTGATCAGCCACCCGCCGGACGCCGTGACCACCAGCGTCAGGGCCGGCAGGGCCGCGTGGCGCAGCAGCGATGACCACCACTGGGAACTGTAGGGCGTGAGAAACGGATCGAGGTTCCCGCCGAGCGGGAAGACGCTCTGCCGGAAGGCCAGCACGTACAGCAGCAGCAGGGCGAACCAGAAGTACGGCATGCTGTTCAGGAACAGCGCCAGTGGGGGCAGGGCGTCGGCGAGCGGCGTGCCGCGCCGCCACGCGCTGTACAGCCCCAGCGCGCTGCCCAGCGCGAACGCCAGGATGGTCGTGACGCCCACCAGGCCGATCGTCCACGGCGCGGCGAGCGCGATAATGTCACTGACCGGCGTGGGAAACTGCCCGATGGAGCGCCCGAAATCGCCGCGCAGCAGGTCCGTGAGGTACCGGAGGTATTCACCCAGGGCGGTGCCCTTCTGGTCCAGGCCGTACGCGGCCGTGAGGGCCTCGACGGCCGCCGGGTCGAGTTTCCCCTGGTACCGGGCGAGCATCGCGCCGATCGGGTCGCCGGGCACGAGGCGCGGCAGGATGAAGTTCAGGGTGACGGCCACCCACAGGGTGAACACCAGAAGGCCGAATTTACGCAGCAGGTATGGCATGCGGCCCTCCTTGGGCGCGGCGGATCAGGGCGGGCAGGGCGCCCCATGGGAGCGCCCCGCCCCGGCGGGTTTACTTGGGTTTGACGTTGAGGTACATCAGGCGCGCGCCGACCGTGTCGTCCGCGGTGCCGTGGTTGTACGGGGTCTGCCGGGTCGGGAAGCCCGTGAAGCGGCTGGTGTTGTACAGGGAGAACTCGAAGCGGTCCGTGAGCGGCAGCCACGGCATGTCTTTCATGACGGTCGCGGCGATGGTGTTGATGGCTTTTTTCTGCGTGGCCTCGTCGCTGCTGGCGCGGAACTGCGCCAGGGCCTGCGTGATGGCCGGGTTGGTGTAGCGCGCCAGGTTCGACGGGGCGGTCTTCCCGACGGGCGCGGTGAATTCCGGGGCGAAGCTCTGGTTGTACAGGTAGTACGGGCTGGGCCCGCCGCCCCAGCCCCAGCTGATGCCCATGTCGTACGTGCCGGTCTGCAGGCCGCCGGCGTAGCTGCTCCAGGCCTGCTGGTCGATCTGGGTGCTCACGCCGACGGCCTTGAGGTCCTCGCTGATCACCTGGGCCATGGTGATGAAGTCCGTCCAGCCGGCGCCGACCAGAATCTTGAAGGCGGGCAGCGGCTTGCCGTCCTTGCCGAGGCGGCGGCCCTGGGCGTCTTTGCGGTAACCGGCCTTCGTGAGCGCCGCGTCGGCGGCCGCGGCGTCGTACCGCAGGGCGCCGGCGCGGGTGCTGGCCGTCAGCCAGTCCTGCTGCCCGGGAATCAGGCCGCTCGGGTGGGCGGCCTTGGCGACCCCGGCGTAGGCCTTCTGCGCGACGTTGCTGGTGTCGACCGCCTGAGCCAGGGCGCGGCGGAAGGCCGGGTCGTTGAACGGCGCCTTAGCAGTGTTGAAGTACAGGTAGTTGTCCCCCGTGACCGGCCAGAAGTAGGTGTTGTTCGGCCCGCGCTTGGCGTAGCCGCCTTCCGGGTCGGGCACGCCGATGTAGCCGTAGTCCGCTTCACCCTTGAGCAGTTTGAGCAGGGCGGCGTCGTTGCTGTTCGTGGCGGTCCAGACGATGGCGTCCACGTACGGCTGGCCTTTCATCCAGTAGTTGGGGTTTTTCAGCACCCGCAGCGCCTGCTGGCTGTAACT
This sequence comes from Deinococcus taeanensis, assembly GCF_020229735.1. Lineage (NCBI taxonomy): Bacteria > Thermotogati > Deinococcota > Deinococci > Deinococcales > Deinococcaceae > Deinococcus > Deinococcus taeanensis. Next base: position 408,853 of record NZ_CP083456.1, read on the forward strand.
GTCGAACACGAACGGTCCCGTGCCGACCGGATTCGGGTTCGTTTCGGTCAGGGGCGTCTTGACGGCGCTCCAGATGTGCTCGGGCACGATGGGCGTGGCCGCGATGTACTGGAAGGTGGGGACGTTCGCCTTGCTGAAGGTGAAGGTCACGGTGCTGTCCCCGCTGGCCTTGACGCTGGTCAGGCCGCTTTTCCACAGCGCGCTGGTGTCCAGCGCCGGGTACTGCTTGAGGTAGTTGAAGGTGAACGCCACGTCCCGCGCGGTGAACGCCTGGCCGTCGGTCCACTTCACGCCGTCGCGGATGGTGACGGTCAGCGTCCGGGCGTCTTTGCTCCAGGTGGATTTCGTGCCGAGCACCGGCGTGGCCTTCCCGGTCAGGGTGTTCACGTAGAACAGCGTCTCGTAGATGACGCTGTTGGTGGGCAGCAGATGCTGGTCGCCCGGCGTGAACGGGTTGAGGTTCTGCGCACCCCACTGGGTGGGCCGCACGACCGTGAAGACCGTTTTGGGTTGCTGGGCCAGAGCGGTGGCAGTCAGGGCGGCGGCAAGCAGGGCAGTCACGGCGGCAGTACGGTTCATCTCGACCTCGGTGGGAACGTGGGGGCGGCGGCCGGTTCAGGCCATGGGACACCGCCGCGGCCGCGTGGGCGGGCGCGTGACGGTGGGCGGGCAGGTCCGGGTGGCGTTGATCAGGGGTCCATGTGGGCCTCCTGACCGGGCGGGGCGGTGGAGCCGCGCACGACGAGCGTGGCGGGGAAGCGGACGTGGGAGTCGGTGGGTTCGTTGCGGGTGAGGTGAATCAGGAGGCGCGCGGCCGCCTGGCCCATCTCCTCGAGAGGCTGGCGCACAGTGGTCAGGGGCGGGTCGGTGACGGCCGCGGCGTGAATGTCGTCGAAGCCGACGATGCTCAGGTCCTGCGGGACGCGCCGGCCCAGGGCGGCGGCGGCGCGCAGCGCGCCGATGGCGCTGAGGTCGTTGGCGGCGAAGATGGCCGTGGGCGGCTCGGGGAGGGTCAGCAGGGTGCGCGTGACGCGCTCGGCGACGTCCTCGGCGTACTCGCCTTTCTGCACGTAGGCGTCAGGCACCGGCAGGCCGGCGTCGAGCAGCGCGGCGTGGTAGCCGGCCTGCCGGTCGGTGGCGTCGCGCAGCGGCGTGTCGTCGTTCTGCCCGGCGAGGTGCGCCACGCGGGTGTGGCCCAGGTCGATCAGGTGCTTCGTGGCGAGGTACCCGCCGGTGTAGTTGTCCACCTGCACGGTGTGCTGTCCGTGTCCGCCAAGCGTGACGACCGGGACGGAGTCGCCGAAGATGCTGTGCTCCTCGGCGGAGGGGATAACCAGCAGGACGCCGTCGGCGAGGGTGCGCAGCAGCGTGGCGCGTTCACGCTCGAGGGTGGGGTTGCTGGCGGTGGTGAAGATCGCGAGGTTCAGCCCGGCGGCCTCGGCGGTGGTGCTCGCGCCGTGCAGCAGTTCGGCAACCCAGGGCCAGTTCAGTTGCGGTGTGAGCACGCCGATCAGGTTGTTGCGTGGCCGTTTGCTGCTCAGGGCCCGGGCGGCGGGGTTCACGACGTAGCCGGTGCGGTCGATGGCGTGCCGGACCCGCTGGCGGGTGTCTTCGGACATGCCGGGCTTGTTGTTGATCACGTTCGAAACGGTCATTTTGGACACGCCGGCCTCTCGGGCGACGTCAGCCAGCGTGACCGTGGCAGGCAGGTCAGTCATGTGTCCTCTTCGGTGAGCACGGTTTATCGGTAAAGGTATTTACCGGTAAAGTAACGGGAAATGACCCCGCTGTCAACCGGCCCTGCGACCCGAACCGCCCCCGCCCACCCGCAGCAGGCCCCGCGTGGCCGGGCGGCCCCTCCGCCACTGCGGCCCACCCGGACGCGCCCTCCCCGGCAGGTTCTGTTCGGGTGCTTGAGCGGCGAGGCCTGACACGTCAAAAAGCAGCCCGGATTCCCAGCCGATCCCCTCACCGCCCCCGCACGGTCACGAGTCGCCGCTGCCGGTCGCTGGGCACGGCCTCACCCGGACAGGCCCGGCGCGATGCGGCCGCCGCAGCCGTGAAGGTGCAGCGGCGCGGCGAGCGTGCCCTGGCTCCTCTTTTCACCGGCGAGGCGCTGCCCCCGGACCAGGGCGGCTGGACGCTGCGTGCGCGGGCGCCGTGATCCGGGCCAACGTGCCGCGCGGCCAGCGCTCGAGGCACGTGGCGGTCACGGCCGGTGCCGTGAACCGCCACTTGGCCTCCCGGGGCTCAGGGCCGGGCCGGCGCCACCTGCGGGGTCAGGCTGGGCCCCTTGAGTCTGGGAATGCCGTTCACCCAGTTCAGGGGGTCGATGCGCATGGACCGTTGACCGCCGCTCTGATAGCCGGTCTGTCCGGCCGTCCAGGCGTGGTAGTAGAGCCACGTGTTGCCCTTGCCGTCGTTGATGACGCCCTGTCCGCCAGGGCCGGCGACCTTGCCGCGCGTGGCGAGCCAGGGCTCGTCGCGCGTCATCTTCTTGAACGGCCCGGTGGGGCTGAAGCCCAGGGCGTACCCGACGGCGTAGGTGTCGCTGTTGTAGTCCGCGGCGCTGTAGAACAGGTAGTACTTGCCGGCCCGGCTGTACACGTGAGGGGCCTCGATCAGGTTGCCTTCCCACAGCGCGCCGTTGTACAGCACGTCCTTGGGTTTGCCGGTCAGCTTCAGGCCGTCGGCCGTCAGCGGCTGCACCCACAGGCCGGTGGCGCCGCCACAGCAGTTCCCGTCGTTCTTCCAGTACAGGTAGCGTTTGCCGTCCTTATCGGTAAAGGGGCTCGCGTCGATGCTGCCGCCCAGGTCAAGCTGGCACACCAGGGGCGTGGCCTGCTCGTCGCGGAACGGACCGGCGGGACTTGTGCTGAACGCCACCCCGATGCACTGCCGGCCGCTGTCGGTGTGCCGGGCAGTGTAGTACAGGACGTACCCGGCGCTGGTCCGCGCGACCTCGGGCGCCCAGGTGAAGCCGCCCGTGGCCCAGCTGCCGAGCCGGCCGAAGCCTTCGCCGAGGCGCTGCCAGGTCACGAGGTCAGTGCTTTTCAGCACGGGCAGGTCCACTCCGCCGCTGTTGGTGCCGTACGCGTAGTAGGTCTTGTCGACGCGCAGGATGAACGGGTCGGGAAAGTCGTCGGAAATCACGGGATTGGTGTACGTGGCCGGGCGGGCGGCGGTGGCCGCGCCCTGCGCCGCAGCCGGCGGCAGGGTGGGGCCGGCGCCCAGGGTCAGGGCCAGCAGGGCCAGCAGGTGTCGTGGTGCAGTCATGGGCTCCTTATTCCTTCAGGCCGGTGGTGGAGAGGCCGGAAATCAGGTACCGCTGCGCGAGCAGGTACGCGATCAGGACAGGCACGCTGGCGATCGCGGTGGACGCCATCAGCTTGCCGTAGTCGGTGACATACCGCTGGGAAAAGGTGTTCACCCCGACCGGCAGGGTGAGTTTGTCCACGTCCGTCACGACGAAGGTGGGCCAGATGAAGTTGTTCCACGAACTCATGAACGCGAACACGGCGAGTGTGACGAGCGCAGGCACGCTCAGCGGCAGGATCACGTGCCACAGCACCTGCAGGCTGTTGGCGCCGTCGAGCCGCGCGGCTTCCTCGAGTTCCTTGGGCAGCGCCATGAAGAACTGCCGCAGCAGGAACACCCCGAAGGCGCCCGCGACCCCCGGCCAGATCAGCGCGTTGAAGGAGTTGATCCAGTCGAAGCGGATCATCATCAGGTACGTGGGGATCAGCGTGATCACGCCCGGAATCATCATCGACCCGAGGATGAACCAGAAGATCGCGTCGCGGCCCGGGAAGCGCATGCGGGCCAGCGGGTAGGCCGTCAGGGCGCACAGCACCACGTGCAGGACGGTGTATGCGGCCGCCACGAAGAACGAGTTCCACATCCAGCGCAGGATGTTGCCGTCCGGCGAGGTGAGCACCTCGCGGTAGTTTTCCAGGGTGGGGCGCGCGGGGAACCACTGCGTGGGTGTGGAGATCACGTCCGTTTCCGGTTTGATGGACGTGGTGATCATCCAGTACATCGGGGCGAGGAAGATGATCGCCAGCAGGCACAGCAGCAGGAAGCGCGGAATGTCGCGCGGCGTGCGCCGGGGCCGGTACGCGGTGGCGGTCACGGGCGCGTTGAGGTCGGCGGGCCGGCTGGGCGCGGCCATGTCAGCTCTCCCCGCGGGCGTCGCGCGCCATGATCCGGAACTGCAGGAAGGTGAAGATCAGCATCGCCAGACCGAACATGAACGCCATGGCCGAGGCGCTGGAGAACTGGTTGTTGCTGAACGCTTCTTCCGTGATGTACTGAATGGCGCTCTGGGTGGTGCGGTTGGGTCCGCCGCTCGTGATGACCAGGGTCTGCCCGAACAGCTGGAAGCTGGCGAGCACGGTGGTGACGAACACGAACAGCGTCACCGGTCCCAGCAGCGGCCAGGTGATGAAGCGGAATTTCGGCCAGGCGGTGGCGCCGTCAATCTCGGCGGCCTCGTACAGACTCTGGGAGATGTTGCCCAGCGCCGCGAGGTACAGGGTCATGTTGAACCCGATGGTCCACCACAGGGTGCCCACGATCACGGGAATCCAGGCCAGTCCTTCGCTGGACAGGTACGGCACGGGCTGCAGGCCCAGCAGGTCGGTGCGCACCGCGTTCACCAGGCCGATCTGGTTGTCGAACATCCAGCGCCACAGGATGCCCATCACCGAGACGGTCAGCACGCCCGGCAGGAAAAACACGGCCCGGAAGAACGCCCGGCCCGCGATCGGCCGGTACAGCAGCAGGGCCAGGCCGAGCGCCGTGGCGACAAGCAGCGGCACGCTGACCACCGTGAAAAAGGCGGTGTTCTTCATGGCATTCCAGAAGAACTGCGACTGCGGCGTGGAGGCGTCAAACAGGTTGCGGTAGTACTCCAGGCCCACGAACGGCCGCGTTTCGGCCAGCAGGTCCCAGCGGTGCAGGCTCACGAAAAAGCCGTACCCGACCGGGTACACCACGAACACCAGAAACAGCAGCATGAACGGCAGCAGGTACAGGTACGGCACGAGGCTCTGCCGGCCCCGCGCGCGCGGGGCCGCGGGGCGCGGCACGCTGAGACTCATGGGCGCACCATGGGGGCGCGGCGGAAAAGGCGGGCAGCCGGCGCCCGTCGCCTGGCGGGGCCGGCCAGGCCGGGCGCGGCCGGTGCAGAAGGTGAAGTCATGGGGGCACCTGTCCTGTGGGTGAGAAACCGCCGGTCGGGCCGTCCACTCCGGACGTGTGACGCTCGTCCTGTGCAACGTGCCTGACCGGCGTGGTGAGAATCCTCAGGCGGCCCGGAGGCGCGCCGGCAGGTTTACTGGAAGGTCTTGCGGGCCTGCTCGATCTGCTTGTTGGCTTCGCTCACGCCGCCGTCGAGCGCCTGCTTGACGCTCATCTTGCCGCTGTAGGCGTTGGCCCAGGCGTTGTCGAACGGCCCCAGCACCTGGCCGCCCCAGGGGAAGCCGCTCGTGGCGTAGATGCCGCTCAGTTTGGCGAACACGCCCGAGATGGGCCGGCCCTCGAATTTCTTGTCCCGGGCCACCGCCGGCATGACCGGCAGGCTGCCCGCTTCGGTCCAGCTGAGGTTCTGGGCGGGCTGCGTCATCCAGTTCACGAATTCCAGCGCGGCGAGGCGCTTGTTGGCGTCGTACCCGGCGCGCTGCTTGGGCAGGGTCAGGTGGCTGCTGCCGCCCCACGCGGCGTCCTGCTTGCTGCCGATGCGCGGCACGAACGCCACGCCGAAGTCCATCTTCTGCTGTTCGAAGCGGTCGAGGTACCACTGCCCGGACGGGAAGAAGCAGACCTTGCCCTGGCTGAAGGCGGCCAGTTCGGCTTCCTCAGTGCTGTTGGGACGGGCCACGCCATGCTTCTGCACGAGGTCCACGAGGAACTGCACGGCCTCCACGGCCTGCGGCGAGTTGAAGTTCGCGTTCAACTGCTTGTCGACGAGCGATCCGCCGTTCTGGAGAATCGCGGCGTAGGCCATGCGGGCGCCCACCCAGTTGTTGTACAGGCTGACGCCCCAGGTGTCGAGGTTTTTCGGATCGAACCCGGCCTGCCCGGCCTTCTTGCCGCTCTTGTCGGTGGTGCACGCCTGCGCCGCCGCGAGGAACTCGGCGCGGGTGGTGGGCACCTTGGTCACGCCGGCCTTCTTCATCAGTTCCTTGTTGTAGAACATCACGTACGCGACCGACGAGATGGGCACGCCGTAAGACTTGCCTTCGTAGTCGGCGGTCTTGAACAGCGGCCCGTAGAAGCGCGCCTTGCTGATGCCGGACGCCTTGAGTTCCGCGTCGGTCAGCGGCGACACGGCGCCGCGCGCGATGAAGTTGGTGATCTGGTCTTCGTTGATCACGACCACGTCCGGCGCCCGGCCGGACGCCACCAGCGACGGCAGCTGCTGCCAGGTCGTGCCCCAGGGCTGCGCCTGGGCCTTGACCTGAATGTTGGGATGGGTCGCGTTGAACTGCGCGATCAGCTTCTCCATGACGGGCCGGTCGGCGCCGGTGAACCCGTGCAGGTAGGTCAGGGCCACTTTCGGGCCCTTGTAGGACTGGGCGGCAGTGGTGCCCACGAGGCCGGCGGCCAGCAGAAGCACGGTCAGTTTGGCTGTCTTCATCTAGGTTCCTCCATGAAGGGATCACGCGGTGTTTCGCAACTTCCGCAAGCCGTCAGACCCCATGAACACAGGGGAACAAACAGGGGCGCCGCGGGGGTCAGGTGGCCGGTCTAGAGGAGTTGCTTGTCAGCCAGCATAACATTCCGCCTGAGTTCCCTTCCCAGCCCATCACAGGTGAGATTTAACACACGCTTCATGTTCAGGCACAGCGCCGCCGGAGCGTAAAAAATGAAATTCCCGAAAGGCCACCTTCAGGAGGAAGCATGTCCCCCACCCCATCCAGCGGCGCCACCTACACCAACCCCGTCTACCCGCACTACTTTGCCGACCCCTTCGTGCTCGAGCATGAAGGGGCGTACTACGCCTACGGCACCAGCGGCCAGCCGCTGCAGCAGGGCCGCGCCTTTGAAGTGCTGCGTTCGCCCGACCTGCTGCACTGGACTTCCCTGGGCGGCGCCCTTGAGCCGCTCGCCGACGAAAGTGCCCAGGACTACTGGGCGCCGGAAGTTGCTTTCGACGGCACGCAGTTTTACATGTACTACTCGGCCGGCACCGGCGACCAGGGCCACCAGCTGCGCGTCGCGCTCGCCCCGCGCCCCGAAGGGCCATTCCGCGACGCCGGCGTGGTCCTCACCCCGGACGACCCCTTCACGATCGACGCCAGTCCCTTCCAGGACGATGACGGTCAGTGGTACCTGTACTACGCGCGCGACTACCTCGAAGGCGACCGCGTGGGCACCGCGCTGGCCGTGGACCGCCTGAGCAGCATGACCCGGCTGGCCGGCGAACCCCGCCCGGTGCTGCGCGCCACCGCCGACTGGCAGATCTTCCGCCGCAACCGCGAAATGTACGGCGCCCTGCACGACTGGTACACCCTGGAAGGCCCTTTCGTCGTCAAGCGCGGCGGGCGCTACTACTGCTTCTACTCCGGCGGCGCGTGGGAAGAACCCAACTACGGCGTGTCCTACGCCGTGGCCGACCATCCGCTGGGCCCCTGGACGGAACCGGCCGCCGACGGACCCACCCTGCTGCAGTCCGTCCCCGGCCACGTGGTCGGCCCCGGCCACAACTCCCTCGTGCGGGGCCCCGACGGACGCGACTACCTCGTTTACCACGCCTGGGACGCCGGGAAAACCGCGCGGCGCATGTGCATCGACGCCGTGGAGTGGACCCCCGACGGCCCGCAGGTGCGCGGCCCCACCTGGACCCCCCAGCCCGCTCCGGCCGTCCCCGGCCGCCCGTGACGGACCCCTCGGCCGCCCACCTTCGTGTTGCGCGCTCCCACCAGGGTGGGGCGGTCCCTTCACAAGGCCAACCATGACCTACACGACCGACCCCGCCCTCATCACCGCCCTGCGCGCCCGAGTGCGTGACCTGTGCGAGATCAATGCCGTCTCCGGCGACGAGCGCCCCATGCTCCGCCACCTGCGTCAGGCCCTGGCCGGACACGCCGACGAATTCACCGTCGACACCGCCGGCAACGGCTACGCGGTCAAGCGCGGCCCCCGCCCCGGACCCACCCTGCTGATCGCCGCGCACACCGACGAGATCGGCCTGATGGTCAAAAGCATCGAACCAGACGGTTTCGTGCGCTTCGAGAAGATCGGCGGCGTGATCGACGCCCTGCTGCCGGCCCGGGTGGTTCAGGTCCGCGGCGTGCAGGGCCTGATCGGCGTCAAAGCCGGGCATTACCAGACCGACGCGGAACGCACCCAGAGCCGCCGGGCCGCGGACCTGTACATCGACCTGGGCTGCGCGAGTGCCGGGGAGGTCCGCGCCCTCGGCGTGCAGATCGGCGACCCGGTCACCTTCGTCAGTCCGCTCGTGCAGATCGGTCCGCACGCGCACCTCGTGGCTGGAAAGGCCGTCGACAACCGCCTGGGCTGCGCCGCGCTGCTTGAACTCGCCGGGCGGTGCGCGCCCCCCTGCGGCACCCTGGTCCTGGCCTTCACCGCGCAGGAGGAAGTGGGCCTCAAAGGCGCGAAACTCGCCGCCGAACGCTTCCGGCCGGACCTCGCCCTCGCGCTGGACACCATGCCCAGCGGGGACACGCCCGACATGAGCGAACACCGGGACCTGAACGTCCGGCTCGGGGCGGGCCCGGCCCTGCAGGTGATGGCCGGGCCGGGCGGCCGGGCGAACCTGCTGCACCCCGGCGTGCGCGACTTCCTCGTGCAGGTCGCGGCGGACCGGCAGGTTCCGCTGCAACTGTGCACCTTCAGCGGTGGGTCGAACGACTCGGCCGCCATGGCCTGGGCCGGCCTGGGGTACGCGGCCGGCTCACTCACCATTCCCCGGCGCTATTCGCATTCCCCGGTCGAGCTCACGGACCTGCGTGACGCGGCCGGCGCCCTGGCAATCCTGAGCGGCGTAACCGAACGGATGGCGGCCCTGCCGGACTTCGCGTTCCTGGAGGACGAAGAGCCGGCCGGATCAGGGCCGGTCTGACCCGGGCGGCGTCAGGCCGGCCCGGGCCCCTCATCGTGCACGAGCAGGATGTCCAGGACGCGCGGCCCGTGCACGCCTTCCACGCGGCTGAGTTCAATGTCGGACGTGGCGCTCGGACCGCTGATCCAGGTCAGCGGCCGCCCGGCCCGGACGCTGGCCGTGAGGTGCGCCACCGCTTCCGGGAGGCTGTCGAGCACCTGGTCGTGCCAGACCACGCAGATGTGATGGTCCGGCACCAGGGTCACCGCCCGCCGGCCCTGGCGGGGACCGTGATCAAGCACGACCGTGCCGGTCTCGGCAATGGCCGCGGCGCAGCCGGTCACCACGGCCTGCGCCGCGGTCAGGTCCGTCACGCCCGGCTGGTCGGTGACAAAGGCCGGCCCGGCGGGCAGCCACCCGGCCGGCAGGTCCGCCGGAACGACGACGCGCTCACTGCCGGTGCGGGCGAGGCACGCCCCGATGGCCGGCGCGAGGTCCTGGGCGGAGACGGGGATGACGTTGGCGCGGTAGTCCGCGGCGTACGCTGCGAACTGCGCGACGATCACCTGACGGTCGCGCGCTGACGGGCGGACGGCGGCCCGGGTGAGCGGCGCCGCCTCACCCCCGGCCGCGCGGTTGATGCGGGTCAGGATGGCCAGTTTCGCGGCTGTGGTCATGCCGGCCCCCGGTCGTCGCGCTGCGGTGGGAGCCGTTCGCCCTCGCTGGTCTGCGCGTCATCGCCGGCCGCGTGACCCCCAGGCAGGGGGCGCGCGCGCCACCACTCCCGGAAGGACTGCGCGGGGAGGGCCGGCAGGTCCCGGGTGTCGGTCCAGCCGCTCAGCAGGCCCGGGAGGGCGTGAATCGCGCCGTGCTTGACGAAGGGACCCTGCCCGGTCCGCGCGAGTTTGAGGGCACCTTCAAACCGGAAGGGTTCACTCATGATCCAGGCCGCCGTCTTGAATGCGACCGCCTCGGCGTTCACGGGTTTGTCGCCGGTGATCTTGCCGCGCAGGTACAGCAGCACCTCGGGGATGTTGATCTTCACCGGGCAGGCGTCGTAACACGCCCCGCACAGGGTGCTGGCCCACGGCAGCGTGTTGGCGTTCTTGTCCTCAAGCTGCAGCAGCTGCGGCGTGAGGATCGCGCCGATCGGCCCGGGGTACACGCTGCCGTACGCATGGCCGCCGGCGCGTTCGTACACGGGGCACACGTTCAGGCACGCCGAGCAGCGGATGCAGCGCAGGGTCTGCCGGCCCACCTCGTCGGCAAGCACGTCCGTGCGCCCGTTGTCGAGCAGCACGAGGTGAAATTCCTGCGGGCCGTCCCCGGGCGTCACGCCGGACCAGAAGCTGGTGTACGGGTTCATGCGTTCGGCGGTGCTGCTCCTGGGCAGCAGCCTCAGGAACACGGCGACGTCCGCCCACGTGGGCAGCACCTTCTCGATGCCCATCACGCTGATCAGCACGTCCGGCAGGGTCAGGCACATGCGGCCGTTGCCCTCGGATTCCACCACGCACACCGTGCCGGTGTCGGCCACCGCGAAATTCGCGCCGGACACGGCCACTTTCGTGCTCAGGAACTTCTCCCGCAGGTACACCCGGGCCGCTTCGGCCAGGACCTTGGGGTCGTCGGTGAGCAGGTCCGCGCCGAGTTTGCGGCGGAACAGGTCGCGGATCTCCGCGCGGTTGCGGTGAATGGCCGGCACCAGGATGTGACTGGGCCGGTCCTCGGCGAGCTGCACGATGAGTTCGGCGAGGTCGGTCTCGATCGCGTGAATGCCGCGCTCTTCCAGCGCGGCGTTCAGTTCGATCTCGTCGGTGCTGATGCTCTTGACCTTGATGACCTCACGCGCGCCGTGCGACGCGGCAATACCGGCGACGATCGCCCGGGCCTCCTGGGCGTCCTGCGCCCAGTGCACGTGCCCGCCGCGGGCCGTGACGGCCGCTTCGAGGTCCAGCAGCGCTTCGCTGAGGTTTGCCAGCGCGTGATCCTTCAGGGCGGCGCCCTCGTCGCGCAGCCCTTCCCAGTCCGGGAGTTCCTCCACGGCCCGCAGGCGCTTGTCGCGGATGGTGGTGGTCGCGTGCCGCAGGTTGCGGCGCATCTGCGGGTTGGCGAGCGTGACGCGCGCGGCGTCCGGGAAGGTCCGGTCGGGTTTGATGCCGCCGGCGCTCACGCGAACACCTCGCGCTCGGTACTGGCCAGAATTTCTGCGAGGTGCACGGTCCGCGTGCCGCTCTGCAGGCGGCTGAGGCCCCCGCCGATGTGCATCAGGCAGGAGTTGTCGCCGGCCGTGCAGGCCTCGGCTTTCGTGCTCATGACGTTCGCCACCTTATCCGCGAGCATCGCGGTGCTGGTCTCGGGGTTCTTGACGCTGAACGTGCCGCCGAAGCCGCAGCACTGGTCCACGGCCGGCAGCTCGACGAGGTTCAGCCCGCGGACGTGCCTCAGCAGGCGCAGCGGCGCGTCCCCGACCCGCAGGACCCGCATGGCGTGGCAGGTCTGGTGATAGGTGACCCGGTGCGGGTAGTACGCGCCGACGTCCTCGAGGCCCTGACGCTGCACCAGAAACTCGCTCAACTCGAACACGCGGGGTGTGAGGGCCCTGACGTCGTCCAGCAGCGCCTGATCGCCGGCCCACTCGGCCGCTTTCGGGTACAGGTCGCGCACCATGCCCACGCACGAGCCGCTGGGCGCCACGACGGCGTCCGCGTCCCGGAAGGTGTCCACGAAGTGCCGCACCAGCCCGAGCGCCTCGGGCTGGTAGCCGGAATTGAAGTGCATCTGCCCGCAGCAGGTCTGGCGCTCATTGAAGCGCACGTCGTGGCCCAGACGCTCAAGCAGCCGCACGGTGGCCTCCCCCGTGCGGGGAAACAGCGCGTCGTTCAGGCAGGTGATAAACAGGTCGATCTTCACAGGAAACCTCAGGGCGGGGGGCGGGACGTTGCGGCCCGCCGGATCGGACGTGCCCGGTCAGGTGGGCGCAGCGGGCGAGTGGCCGAGGCGGGCGAACAGGGCCTGACGCTCACGCGGGGCCAGCGGTCCGGGCTCAAAACGGTCAGGCGCTTCAGACGCCCGCACCGTCTGACGGACGCTGCCAGCGGGAATATGCCCGCACGCCTCGGCCTGCACGAGCAGGTTCCCGATCAGGGTCGCCTCCACCGGGCCGGCCACGACGGCCCGGCGGGTGACGTCGGCAAGCAGCTGGTTCAGGAACCGGACCTGGGCGCCTCCTCCCACGACGTGCAGCGTGGTGACCGGCCGGCCCGTGACTTCCTCAAGTTGCGCCAGGACCTCCGCGCTGCGGTGGGCGAGGCTCTCGAGCACGCAGCGGGTGATGTCCGCGGGCGTGACGGGAATGAACTGGCCGGTCTCCTCACAGTAGCGCTGAATCCGCTCGGGCATGTCGGGACCGGGCGCCAGGAAGCGGGCGTCGTCCGGATCGATGAGCGGTCCGCCGGCCGGCGCCGCTTCGGCCGCAGCGTACAGCTGCGCGAAGTCCGGATGGCCCCACGCGCGGCGGCATTCCTGCACGATCCACAGGCCCATGACGTTCTTGAGCAGCCGGGTCGTGCCGTTCACCCCCGCTTCGTTCGTGAGGTTGTGGGCCAGGGTCCGGGGCGTAATGACCGGGTGAGGGGTTTCCACGCCCACCAGTGACCAGGTGCCGCTCGACAGGTACGCCCAGTGCTCGCCCTGCGCGGGCACGGCCGCGACAGCCGAGGCGGTGTCGTGCGTGGCAGGCGCGATCACGACCGCGCCGTGCAGGCCGGTGTGCTGCGCCACTTCCGGCGTCAGCGGCCCGAGGACCGTGCCGGCCGGGACCACCTCCGGGAAGAGGCCGGGCGGCAGGTCCAGGGCCTGCAGGAGGGGCGCAGACCAGCTGTCCTGGCGGGGGTCGAACAGCTGCGTGGTGCTGGCGTTCGTCCGTTCGCTCACCTGCCGGCCGCACAGCCAGGCGTGCAGCAGGTCCGGCAGCATCAGCAGGCGCCGGGCGCGCTTCAGGTGACTGGGCGCGTCGCGGCGGTGCGCGGCGAGCTGGTAGGCGGTGTTAAACGGCAGAAACTGAATGCCGGTCGCGTCATAGATCGCCTCCCGCCCCAGCCGGGCGGTGACGGCGTCCATGACGCCGTCGGTGCGGGCGTCCCGGTAATGGTGGACGCCGCCGAGCAGTTGCCCGTGCTCGTCGAGCAGGGCGTAGTCCACCGCCCAGGCGTCGACCCCGACACTGTCGACCGGGCCGTGCTGCGCGGCGAGGCGCAGGCCGCGCAGGATCTCGCGCCACAGGCCCAGCACGTCCCAGTACAGGCCGCCCTGCACGGGCACGCCGCCGTTCTCGAAACGGTGCAGCACCTCCACGCGCAGTGTGCCGCCGTGCACGGTGCCGAGCGCCACCCGGCCGCTTGACGCCCCGAGGTCGACCGCGACGTGACGGCGCACCTCAGCGGACATACGCGACCGGCACGCCGCCGTCGACCGTCAGGATGCCGCCCGTGGTTTTAGAGGCGGCGGGGGTGGCGAAGAAGAAGGTTGCCTCCGCGATGTCCTCGGGCAGGATGTTGACCTTGAGGGTGTTGCGCTGCCGGTAGAAGTCCTCGAGCTGGTCTTCCCGGATGCCGTACGTTGCGGCGCGTTCGGCACGCCACCGGCCGTCCCAGATGGCGGAGCCGGACAGCACGCTGTCGGGCAGCACGGAGTTCACGCGGATACCGTGGGCGCCGCCCTCCTCAGCGAGGCAGCGGGCCAGGTGAATCTCGGCGGCTTTCGCGGCGCTGTAGGCGGCCGCGTTCTTCCCGGCCGCGAGGCTGTTCTTGCTGCCGATAAACACCAGGTTCCCGCCGGTGTTCTGCGCCTTGAGCACCTTGAACGCCTCGCGGGCCACCAGAAAGTACCCGGTCGAGAGAATGCTCTGGTTTCTGTTCCACATTTCCAGGGTGGTGTCCTCGATGGGCGCGCTCGACGCGATGCCGGCGTTGTTCACGACGATGTCCACGCCACCGTACTGCAGGACGGCCGTCTGGTAAGCCGCCTGCACCTGCTCCTCGCTGGTGACATTCATGCCGGTACTGGCGGCGCGCTGGTAGCCACGTTCTTTGATGATCTCCTGCGCGACCTGCTGGCCACCTTCGGCGTTGAGGTCCGCGATGACGACGTGCGCGCCGTCCTGGGCGAGGCGCCGCGCGATGGCGCGCCCGATGCCGCTCGCCGCGCCGGTGACCAGGGCGACGTGCCCTTCAAGAACTTTCGGGGCGGGTTTCTGGGCGAGCTTGTACAGTTCCAGCGGCCAGTACTCCACCGCGTAGGACTCGGCGGCGGTGAGACTGACGAACCCGCCGAGGCTGCTCGCACTCTTCATCACCTGAATGGCGCGCAGGTACAGCTGCCGCGAGACGTCCGCGCCCTGCGCGTCGGGGCCACTGCTCACCATGCCAATGCCGGGGATCAGCACCACGCGGGGGCTGGGCGTGAACATGACGTCGCCTTCGACTTTGTTTTCCCCGAAGTACGCGGCGTACTCGGCTTTGAACTGCTCGACGCTGCTGCGGGCGGCGTCCAGGAGCGCTTCTTTGCCCTGATCCGGTGTCCAGTTCAGGAACAGCGGCGTGCGCTTGGTGTGCACCAGGTGGTCGGGGCAGGCGGCGCCCACCTGAGACAACTGCGCGGCCGCCCTGGAGTTCACGAACTCCATGACTTCAGGACTGCGGTCCACGTTCAGGATAACGGGGCGGGCGCCTTTCATCGCGCCGCGCAGGACCGGCAGCACCTCGGCAAGCAGCGCGCCGGCTTCCTCTTCCGGAAGGCTGGACACCTGCGGGCCGCCGAAGGGTTGCGCGTCCTGGCGGGCGTCCAGGAACGCCTGCGCTTCCCCGATGATGCGCAGCGTCGTTTCGTAGCTTTCCTTGGCGGTGTCACCCCAGGTGACCAGGCCGTGCTTGCCCATCACGACCGCCTCGAGGTTCGGGTTGTTCCGGACGGCCGCGCCGATCTGCTGCGACAGCGTGAACCCGGGGCGGATGTAGTCCACCCAGGCGGCGCGCTCGCCGTAGATCTCGCGCGTCAGCTCCAGCCCGTTG
Organism: Deinococcus taeanensis; assembly: GCF_020229735.1. Classification (NCBI taxonomy): domain Bacteria; kingdom Thermotogati; phylum Deinococcota; class Deinococci; order Deinococcales; family Deinococcaceae; genus Deinococcus; species Deinococcus taeanensis. The sequence goes on from NZ_CP083456.1 coordinate 423,991, forward strand.
GGCGTGCAGGCAATGGCAATCAGCGCGTCCGGGTGGGTGTGGTCCACGTGCTTGGCCGGCACGAAGGCGTGCAGCAGCGTCTCGATGCTCTGCCGGGGGCGGCCCGGCTCGAACACGGTGCGTTCCAGGTAGGCCGTCATCTCCTCGTCGGTCATGTCGGGACGGTCAAACAGGGGCAGCACCTCGTCGAGTTTCAGTCCGGCGAAGCCTTTCTCAGTGATGCTGGCGATGTCCGAGCCGCTGCCTTTGACCCACAGCACCGTTACGTCCCGCCCGAGGTGGTCTTTCTCAACGCTTTTGGTGCTGGTGTTGCCGCCGTAGATGTTCACCAGGGTGCGGTCGGCGCCAAGCAGGTTCGAGCGGTAGGTCAGGGCGGCCAGGCCGTCACCCTGGGGGGCGTCGGCGTCGTTCCAGCGGTTGGTGATGACGGTCTTGGGTTGCGTCGCGGTCATGGGGTCCTCCGGGGACAGGGTGTGAGAGGGCCAGGCCCGGCCAGGCTGGACGGACTGCAGGAAGGGCCGCAGGGTGGGGGAGGGGGCTCAGCGTTTAACGGGGAAGCCGCCGCCCGCGGCGGCCGTGCCGCGGGCCTGCGCCGCGGCCTGCTGGTGGCCACTGGCGCGGTGCGCTTGAATGGGGTCCTCGGGCAGGCCGCGCGCGCGCCGCCACTCGGCGAGCAGGGGGCGCACGTCGCTGCGGAAGGCGTCGGTCAGGGTGCGGTGCGCTTCGAGGACGTCGCCGGCCTGCTGAGCGGCTGTCAGGCGGTCCCGGTCGATCAGCAGGGCCTTGGCGTAGGCTTCCTGGCAGTTCAGGACGCTTTGCAGCATCGCTTCGACTTTGGGTTCAATGTTGTGGCTCTGGTCGATCATGTACGCGATGTTCTGCGCGGTTGTGCGGGTCAGGGGGTCGCGGCTCTGCTCCGCCGCCACCAGTTCGGCGTAGATGCAGAACAACTCGAAGGGGTTGGTGGTCCCGACGATCAGGTCGTCGTCGGCGTACCGGCGGGCGTTGAAGTGAAAGCCGCCCAGGCGCCCTTCGTCCAGGAGGAACGCGACGATCTGCTCGATGTTCACGCTCTGCGCGTGGTGTCCGAGATCCACGAGCACCTGCGCCTTCTCACCGATGGCCACGCAGTGGGCGTAGGCCGCGCCCCAGTCGAACAGGTCGGTGGCGTAAAAGGCCGGTTCGAACAGTTTGTACTCGACGAGCATGCGGCTGCCCGCGGGCAGCACGTCGTGCACCTGCTGCAGCGCCTCGCGGACGCGGCGCTTGCGGGCGCGCAGGTCGTCCTGCCCGGCGTAGTTGGTGCCGTCGGCGAACCACAGCGACAGGTCGCGCGAGCCGGTCTGCCGCATCACCTCCACGCAGCCGAGCAGGTGGTCGAGGGCCTGGCGGCGCACCGCGGCGTCCGGGTGCGCGATGCTGCCGAGCCTGTACGCGTCGTCCTGAAAGACGTTCGGGTTGACCGCGCCGAGCGTCACGCCGCGCTCCTCGGCGAAGCGGCGCAGTTCGGCGTAGTCACCGGTCTCGTCCCAGGGGATGTGCAGCGCGACGCTGGGCGCAATGCCGGTCAGGCGGTGCACTTCGGCGGCGTCGGCGACCTTCTCGTAGATGTCACGGGCCGCGCCGGGCGCGCTGAAGGTCTTGAAGCGCGTGCCGCTGTTGCCGTACCCCCACGACGGCGTTTCGATACGTTGGGCGCTGAGGGCGGAAAACAGGTCCGGATTCATGGTGCCTCCTGGGTGACGATCAGCTGAATGTCGGCCGCTTCTGCGGCGGTGCGGATGCGCTCGGGGAGCGGCTGGTCGGTGACGAGCACGTCGACGTGGTCGAGGGTGGCGATGGTGGCCAGGGCGCGGCGCTCGAACTTGGAGTGGTCGAGCAGGGCCACGACCGTGCCGGCTGAGCGGATCAGGGTCTGCTTGGCGCCCACTTCGGGGAGGTGAGGGTCGGTGAAGCCGGTGTCGGGCGTGAACGCCTTGGCGGAGAAAAACACCTTGTCGGGGTGCAGGCGGGTCATGGTGTCCATGAAGAACGCCCCGACGAAGGACCGGGCCGGCGCGTGGAAGTTGCCGCCGACCATCAGGAAGGGCACGCCGTTGGCCGCCAGGACGTTCGCGGCGTCGAGGCCGCTGACGATGGCGCTGACGTTGCGGGCGTGCAGGATGCGGGCCAGGGCGAGGGCGGTGGTGCTGGCGTCGAGGGCGACGACGTCGCCGTCGTCGATGAGGTTCAGGGCGGCGCGGGCGATGGCTTCCTTGGCTTCGGTGTGTTTGGTGGCGCGCAGCTGGTGCCCGACTTCCTCGCTGGTCTTCTCAAGGATGCGCGCGCCGCCGTGAATACGCTCGAGCAGGCCCTGTTCGGTGAGCTGGTCGATGTCGCGCCGGACAGTCATTTCGTGTACGCCGAGTTCGGCGGACAGGTCTTTGATCTTCACGACGCGCTCTGCCAGCGCGCGGCGCAGGATCAGGTGCTGGCGCTCGCTGCTCACCTTGGGCAGGTCGGTGGTCATGCCTAAATCTAACACCATACGAACAAAAAATTACAAGAGCTTGCATTTTTCTGAGTGATCGTGTTAGATGACGAAGACAAACCCAACCTGACCTGCCCCAGGGACCGACCCGGTGGCGCACCCCCATGGAGAACCTATGCCGCCAGCTGCCCCACACCACCGCGTCTGCTTTCTGCTGCGTGTGCGCCCCGACCGCCTCGACGAGTACCGCACCCACCACCAGCGCGTCTGGCCCGAGATGCTCCAGGCCCTGCGCGACACCGGCTGGCACAACTACTCACTGTTTCTGCAGCACGACGGCCTGCTCGTCGGCTACTTCGAGACGCCCGACCTGCAGGCCGCCCGGCAGGGCATGGCCGGGCGCGACGTCAACGCCCGCTGGCAGGCCACCATGGCTCCTTTCTTCGACGGCCTCGGCGGGCAGACCCCCGACGAGGGCTTCACGCCCCTGGAGGAGGTCTTCCACCTTGACTGACCAGCCCATCCTGGCCCTGCATCACGCCAGCAAGAGCTTCGGCCCGGTCCGCGCGCTTGTCGACGTGAGCCTGAACCTCCACGGCGGTGAGGCGCACGCCCTGCTCGGCGAGAACGGCGCAGGCAAAAGCACCCTCGTCAAGATCCTGGCCGGCGTGCACCGCGCCGACGGCGGCGCCCTGCACGTCGGCGGGCAGCCCCGCACCTTTCACTCCACCGCCGAGGCGCGCGCCGCCGGCATCGCCATCATCTACCAGGAACCCACCCTGTTCCCGGACCTCACCGTCGCCGAAAACGTCCTGATGGGCCGCCAGCCCCTAAAAGGCGGTGGGCGCATCGACCGGCGCGCCATGAACGCCCGGGTGGGCGAGCTTCTGCGTGACCTGGGCGTGCCGCTCGACCCGGACCGCCCCGTGCGCGGCCTGTCCATCGCCGACCAGCAGATCGTGGAGATCGCCAAGGCCCTGTCCTTCCAGGCGCGCGTGCTGATCATGGACGAACCCACCGCCGCCCTCACCGGCCAGGAAACCGAGCGGCTCTTCCGGGTGGTCCGCACCCTGCGTGCCCGCGGCGCGGGCGTGCTGTTCATCACGCACCGCCTTGAGGAGGCGTTCGCGGAATGCCAGCGCTTCACGGTGATGCGCGACGGCCGCTGGGTCACCTCCGGCCCCGCTTCGGAGTTCACCATCGACAGCGTCGTGCGCAGCATGGTCGGCCGCGACGTCAGCGAGCTGTACCCCAAACAGGCGGTCACGCCCGGCGAGGTGGTCCTCGACGTGCGCGACCTCACGCGCCGGGGCGTGTTCCGCAGCGTCAGCTTCCAGGTGCGCCGCGGCGAGATCGTCGGGCTCGCCGGCCTCGTCGGGGCGGGGCGCAGCGAGGTCGCCCGCGCGATCTTCGGCATCGATCCGCGTGACGGCGGCGTGGTGCAGGTGCAGGGCCGCAGTATTCCCGGCGGCGACACCATCGCCGCGATGAGCGCCGGCATCGGCCTCGTGCCGGAAGACCGCCGGCAGCAGGGCCTGGTGATGGACATGTCCATTGAACGCAACGCCACCCTCGCGGTTCTGCCCCGCCTGCGCCGCGGCCTGCTGATGGACCGCGCCGCCGAGCACCGCACCGCCAGCGACTGGACCAGCCGCCTGCGGCTCAAGGCGCACCGCCTGACTGACCCGGTCAGTACCCTGTCCGGCGGCAACCAGCAGAAAGTGGTGCTCGCCAAGTGGCTCGCCACCGGCCCGGCCGTTCTGATCGTGGATGAACCCACCCGCGGCGTGGACGTCGGCGCCAAAGCCGAAGTGCACCGCACCCTGGCCGACCTGGCCGCCGCCGGGCTCGCGGTCGTCATGATCAGCTCGGATCTGCCGGAAGTGCTTGGCATGGCGGACCGCATCCTCGTGATGCGCGAAGGCGAGCTTGTCGGCGAACTGCCGCGCGCGGCCGCGACCGAAGAAAGCGTGATGTACCTCGCCACCGGCCAGGGCGTGCCCCGGCGCGTGGCCGCCAGCCTGGGAGGCGTGGCGTGACCACCGATCTGTCGTCCTCCAGCACGCCGGCCGCGCCTGCGCCGAACCTGCTCGCGCGGCTCCTGCGCGCCCGCGAAGCGAGCCTGATCCTGATTCTGCTCACGCTGGTGGCCGTCACCACCGCCGCCAACCCGCGGTTCCTGAGCGCCCAGAGTCTGCGTGACCTCGCGCTGAACGTCGCCATCATCGCGCTCGTGGTGGTCGGCCAGACCCTGGTGCTGCTGATGAAGCACGTGGATCTCAGTGTCAGCAGCGTCCTGGGCCTTACCGCCTTCCTGTCAGGCAGTCTGTTTGTCGCGCACCCCGGCATGCCCGTCTGGCTCGCCCTGCTCGCCGGTCTCGGGATCGGCGCCGCGCTCGGCGCCGTCAACGGCCTGCTCGTCGCCTACGGGAAGGTGCCGGCGCTGGTCGCCACCCTCGGGACGCTGTACGTGTTCCGCGGCGTGGACTACGCGGTCGTGCACGGCGGGCAGATCACCGCGAGCAACCTCCCGCCTGCCTTCAGCGCCTTCGCGAGTGGCAGCGTCCTGGGCGTGCCCACCCTCGTCCTGCTGGTCCTGGCCGTCATGGTCGGCTTCAGCGTGTACCTGCGCAGCTACCGGTCCGGCCGTGAGTACTACGCGGTCGGCTCCAACGTCGAGGCCGCCAACCTCGCCGGCATCAACGTCGGCCGCCGGGTCCTGACCGGCTTCATCCTCTCCGGCGCGATCGCCGGCCTGGCCGGCGTGCTGTACCTCGCGCGCTTCGGCACGGTGGACGCCGCGGCCGGCACCGGCCTCGAACTGCAGGTGATCGCCGCGGCCGTCGTGGGCGGCGTCGCCATCACCGGCGGGGTCGGCACCATCGCCGGGGCCGGCATCGGCGCGCTGCTGCTCGGCGTGATCGGCAGCGCCCTCGTGGCCCTGCGCGCCCCGGCCTTCTGGCAGCAGGCCATCCAGGGCGCGCTGCTGCTGCTCGCGATCAGCATCGACATCATTCTCGCCCGGCGCGCCGAGCGCGCGCTGCAGGAAAGGAGCCACCGGTGAGCGTTTCCAAGAAGCCCGCCCGCAGCCTGCTCGGCTGGGAAACCACCATTCTCGCGCTGGTCATCGTGGCCCTGCTGATCGGCTCGACCCTCTCGGACGCGTTCCTGACTGGCGCGAACCTCTCGAACCTGTCGTCGAATCTCGTTGAGGTGGCCCTGATTGCCCTGACCATGACCTTGATCGTCATCGCAGCGGAAATCGACCTGTCCGTGGCGTCCATCGCCGGGATGTGCAGCGCCCTGCTCGGCGTGCTGTGGGCCGCGCACGTGCCCATGCCCCTGGCGGTTCTCGCCAGCCTCGCCCTGGGCACGCTCGCCGGATTGTTCAACGGCTGGCTCGTCACCCGCCTCGGCCTGCCCTCCCTGGCCGTCACGATCGGCACCCTCGCCCTGTACCGCGGCCTGGCGTACGCGCTGCTCGGCGACCGGGCGGTGGCAGACTTCCCGCCGTTCTGGACCAACCTGGGGTTCGGCCTCGTGCCCGGCACGCAGATTCCCATTCCCATCGTGGCGTTCGCCGCGCTGGCGGTCGTCACCGCCGTGACCCTGCACGCTACCCCGTTCGGCCGGTCGCTGTACGCGATCGGCGCCAGCGAACTCGCCGCGCGTTTCGCCGGACTGCGCGTGGAACGCACCAAGCTGCTGCTGTTCACCCTGTCAGGCCTGATGAGCGCCTTCGCCGCCGTGATCTACACCTTCCGCTTCTCGAGTGCCCGCGCCGACAACGCCGCTGGACTCGAACTTGCCGTGATCGCCGCCGTGCTGCTGGGCGGCGTCAGCATCTTCGGCGGGCGTGGCAGCGTCACCGGCGTGATCGGCGCGGTGTTCCTGATCGGCATCATCCAGAACGCCCTGACCCTCGCGGACGTCCCCAACGAGATTCTCACCATCGTGACCGGTCTGCTCCTGATTCTCTCGGTCCTCGGGCCGAACCTCGCCGCGCAGGTCAAAGCCTCACGCGAGCGGCAGCGTCACGCCGCTGCGGCCAGAGGAGGCGCGCCGTGACCCCCTGACCCCTACCCCCCGCCGCGCCCGCCCTGCCCCCGCCGCCCCTCACCCTGGAGGAACCCCCATGCCCCACCGCAAAGCCCTGCTCGCCGCCCTGACCCTCGCCCTCGGCGCCGCCGCGCTCGCCCAGCCGGCCCTGCAAAAAGGCATCACCATCGCCTTCCTGCCCAAACAGGTGAACAACCCTTACTTCACCACCGCCTGGAAGGGCGGGGAGGCCGCCATCAAGGAATTCGCCGGGGTCGGCAAGCAGGTCGGGCCGTCCGACGCGGGTGCGAGCAGCCAGGTCAGCTACATCAACACCCTGCTCGCCCAGCGGCAGAAGGCCATCGTGGTGTCCGCCAGCGACGCCAACGCCCTCGTGCCGTACCTCAAGCGCGCCATGGGCCAGGGTGTCAAGGTCGTGACCTACGACAGTGACGTCGCCAAAGACGGCCGCAACCTGTTCGTCAGTCAGGCCAGCGCCGACACCATCGCCCGCGACGAGGTCAAACTGCTGGCCCGGCAGATCGGCAACAAAGGCGAGATCGCCATCCTGTCGGCCACGCCCAACGCCACCAACCAGAACGCGTGGATCAAGGTGATGCAGGACGAACTCAAAAAACCCCAGTACAAGGACATGAAACTCGTCAAGATCGCCTACGGCAACGACGACGACCAGAAGTCCTTCACCGAGATGCAGGGCCTGATGCAGGCCTACCCGAACCTCAAGGGCGTCATCTCGCCCACCACGGTGGGCATCAGCGCCGCCGCCCGCTACCTGTCGGGCAGCCCCTACAAGGGCAAGGTCGCCCTGACCGGGCTGGGCACGCCCAACCAGATGCGTGAATTCGTGAAGAACGGCACCGTGCAGGGCTTCGCCCTCTGGAACCCCGAAGACCTCGGTTACCTCGCCTCCTACGCCGCCGCGGCGCTGGTCAGCGGGCAGATCACCGGCAAGGAAGGCGAGAAGTTCAGCGCCGGGAAACTCGGTCAGCGCATCGTCGGCAAGGACGGCGTCGTCATCCTCGGGCCGCTGACGGTGTTCGACAAGAGCAACATCGACAAATTCAACTTCTGATCAGTGCACGGGGCGCGCCCTGCCGGTGACCCGGCGGGGCGCGCCCCGTGCCGGGATGGACCGGGGGCACGGCTCTTCCCGCGCGCGGTGGGGCCGGGAACAGGGAGGTCAGCAGCAGGGGCGGCCCGCCCCGGCGCCGCGGCCCCCTGGCCGGCGCGGCGTTCAGACGCACGCGGGGACGGTCACGCCGCGTGACCGTCCCCGTGAACCGCGTGCCCGCTCTCCGGTCTGTTCAGCCGCCCAGGTAGGCGTGCAGCACCCGCTCGTCGTTGACGAGTTCGGCACTCACGCCGCTGAAGGTCAGCTGGCCCGCCTCAAGAACGTACGTGCGGTGGCTGGCGTTCATGGCGAGCCGGGCGTTCTGCTCCACAAGCAGGATCGTGACGCCCTGCTCGTTCAGTTCGCGGATGATGCCGAAAATCTCCCGCACGATGATCGGCGCCAGGCCCAGGCTGGGTTCGTCCAGCAGCAGCAGCCGGGGCCGGCTCATCAGGGCCCGGGCAATCGCGAGCATCTGCTGCTCGCCCCCCGAGAGCGTGCCGGCCAGCTGATCGCGGCGTTCACCCAGGCGCGGAAAGCGCTCGTACATCTGGTTCAGGTCCGCGCGGATGTTGTCCCGGCGGGTGTACGCGCCGAGCTCCAGGTTGTCCTGCACGCTCTGCCGGGCCAGCACCTGCCGCCCTTCGGGGCTCTGCGCGACGCCCAGCCGGACGACCTCATCGGCGGGCGCACGGGTGATGTCCCGCCCGGCGAAGGTGATGCGGCCGGCGGCGGGGCGCATCAGCCGCGACACGGCGCGCAGCGTGGTGGTTTTGCCCGCGCCGTTCGCGCCGATCAGGGTCACCACCTCGCCCTCCTCGACCGACAGGGAGACGCCGCGCACCGCCTGAATCGCGCCGTAGTTCACGTTGAGGTTCTCAATCTCGAGCAGTGGCATCACTCGCCTCCCAGGTACGCTTCGATCACTCTGGGGTCGCGCTGCACGCCCGCGGGGTCGCCCACTGCGATCAGCTGCCCGAAGTTCAGGACGGCCACGCGGTCACACAGGTCCATGACCAGCGGCACGTGATGCTCGATCACCAGCACGGTGAGGTCGAACTGGTCACGCACCTGCCGGATGAAGCCGGTCAGCTGGCCTTTCTCAGCGGTGTTCATGCCGGCGGCCGGCTCGTCGAGCAGCAGGACGCGCGGTTCGGTGGCGAGGGCCCGGGCGATCTCGAGGCGCCGCTGGTCGCCGTAGCTGAAGTTCCCGGCCAGTTCACCGGCGCGGTCGCCCATGCCCACGAGGTCCAGCAGTTCCCAGGCGCGCCGGTTCACCTGCGCCTCCTCGGCGCGCGCCGCGCCGAACACGCCGCGCCACAGGCCGGCGTGCGTGCGGGCGTGCTGCGCGATCTGAACGTTCTCCAGGGCGCTCAGGCCGCGGAACAGCCGGATGTTCTGGAAGGTGCGGCTCAGGCCGAGCGCAGCCACCCGGTGCGGCTGCAGGCCCGTGACCCGCTGGCCGCGGTAGGTCAGGGTCCCGCTTGAGGGCGGCGTGAGGCCGGTCATGAGGTTGAACAGCGTGGTCTTGCCAGCGCCGTTCGGGCCGATCAGGCCGAAGATCTCGCCTTCGTACACGTCGAAGCTCACGTCGTTCACGGCCACAAGCCCGCCGAAACGCCGGGTCATGTTGCGCGCCTCCAGCACAGGCGGGGCGGAGGGAGCGGCCGTCATGGGTTCACCTTGGCGGCCGCGGCCGGGCCCTGCGGCGCGGGCCGCTGCGGCGGCCGGGGCCGGCCGAGCCGCTCAAGGGCGCCCACGATGCCCTGCGGGAGGTACAGGCTGGCGACGACGAGCACCAGACCGTTGAGCACCAGCCGCCAGTCGGCCAGGAAGCGCAGGACCTCGGGAATGGCCGCCAGCAGCGCGCCGCCCACCACGGGGCCCCAGATGTTGCGGCTTCCGCCGATCAGGACGGCCGCGAGAATGGTGATGCTCGAATCGAAGGTGCCCTGCTTGGCGTTCCAGGTGTTCAGGAACGGCGCGCTCATGGCGCCGACCAGGCCGGCGAGGACGGCGCCGATCACGAAGGCCAGCACCTTGTACTGCGTGGGCGGCACGCCCATGGCGTCCGCGGCGAGTTCATCCTCGCGCAGGGCGCGCAGGGCGCGGCCCACCCGGGAGCGCTCGAGCTGGCGGGCGAACAGCAGGGTCAGGGCCAGCAGCGGCCCGAACAGGAAGATGTACTGCCAGCGGTCCTGAAACCCGAAGGTCTGCGGAATGCCGAAAATGCCGACCGCGCCGCCGGTCACCGTGAGGTTCAGGGACACCACGCGCAGAATTTCGACGAAGGCGATGGTGGCGAGCGCGAGGTAGATGCCGCGCAGGCGCAGGGCGGGTACGCCCACAACGACGCCCATCAGCCCGCCGATCAGTGCGCCGGCCAGCCACGTGAGAGGGAACATGCCGTTGCCGAGCGCGTCACGCAGGCCGCCGAAGGCAGGATTGGTGAGGAGAATGGCGGCGGCGTAGCCGCCCAGGGCGTAGAACCCGGGGCTGGCGAGGCTCAGCTGGCCTGCCTGCAGGGGGAAGTACAGGCTCAGGCCCAGCAGGCTGGCCTGCAGCATCGTGGCGATCAGGAACCCGTAGGTTGAGAGGAAGTCGCTCACGTTACACCTTCTGGATGGCGCTGCGCCCCAGCAGACCCTGCGGACGCACGAGAAGAATGATGAACAGCAGCGCGAACGCCACGGCGTCCTTGTACGCCGAGTAGTCGGCCGGCACGAACGCCTCGGCCAGGCCGATCACGAGGCCGCCGAGCACGGCGCCCGGAATGCTGCCTAGCCCCCCGAGGACGATCACAGCGAGTCCTTTGAGGCCGTACGCCACGCCGAAGTAGGGTCCGGCCACACCGAACGCGGTGCCGACCAGTGTTCCGGCGAGGCCGCCGACGAAACCCGAAAGGAAGAAGGTGATCACGATGAAGCGGTCCACGCTGATGCCCAGCAGAGAAGCGGTGGTCGGGTTCTCGGCCACGGCGCGAAGGGCCTTGCCGATCTTGGTGCGCCCGATCACGAAGCCGAGCACGGCCAGCATCACGAGGCTGACAGCGAAGATGACGACCTGCACGGTGCGGATGATGACCACGTTGCCGCCCAGCGTGAACGACAGTGCGGGGCGCACCTCGCCGTAGGCGTCGGAGGGGAAGTTGTAGATTTCGGCGCCCACGAGCAGCTGGATCAGGTTGACGATCACCAGCGCCACGCCGAGGGAACTGACCAGCGCCAGCAGCGGGTCGGCGCCGCGGGAGCGCATGGGGCGGAAGGCGACCCGTTCGATCAGCACGGCGACCAGGCCGGCCAGGGCGGCGCCGACCAGGGTGGCCAGGGCGAAGGTCACCGGGTGTCCGGACAGCGGCGAGCCGCCCGGGAACAGGTTGACGCCCTTGAACAGGCCGTTGTTCTCGAACTGACCGACCACCAGCGTGTACGTGAAGTACGCGCCGAGGGTGAACACCGCGCCGTGCGCGAAATTGATGATGCCGAGGATCGAGAAGACCAGCGTGTAGCCCAGCGCGAAAATCGCGTACACGCTGCCGATCGCCAGGCCGTTGAGGAGGTTCTGGAGAAGTGCGCTCAGTTCCATGGGAGTCCTTTTCAGCCGACCGCCGCCAGCGTGTGGTGCAGGCTGACGGCGGCGGTCGGGCGGGAGGTTATTTCAGGTAGACGAAGGAGCCGGTCTTGGCGTCTTTCATCTTGATCTGCGCCACGTAGAACTCTTTCTGGATGATCTCGCCTTCTTTGTCGAAGGCCAGCAGGCCCAGGGGCGTGTTGTACTTGCCGAGCAGAATCTGTTTGTTCAGTTCCACGCGCAGGTCGTCGAGGTCCCAGGTGTTGAGCTTCTTCTTGCGGTCGATGACCTTCAGGGCCTCGACCATGACCTGCACGCCGGCGTAGGCCTGCGCGGCGAACTGCGGGGGCGCTTTCTTGTACTGCGCGCTGTATTCCTTGACGAACACCTGGTTGGCGGCGCTGGACTGCGCGGGGCTGTAGGCCTGCGCGATAATCACGCCGTCGCACAGTTTCTGGCACACCGGGAACATGTTGGAGGTGTTCATGCCGTTGCCGCCGATGATCAGGCCCTTGTAGCCGAGCTGGCGCAGCTGCTTGATGAGGTTGCCGCCGTCGGCCGCGAGGCCGGAGATGATCACGAGGTCCACCTTGGCGTTCAGCACGGCCGTGACCTGCGTGGTGAAGTCGGTGTCGGTCGTCTGGAACTTCTGTACGGTGGCGAGGTTCAGGCCCTGCGCCTTGACGGTTTCCTGGAAGGTGCCGGTCTCGCTGGTGGAGAAGGCGTCGTTCTGCGCGTACAGCACGGCGACGTCTTTGATCTTGGGGTCGAGTTTCAGGGCCTGGCGCACGGCGTTCGGGGCGACCACAGCCACGGGCGCCGACACGCGCGCGATGAAGTTGCCGATCTGCGGAATGCCCTTGGCGGTGTTGCTGGGCCCGAGCACCGGCACCTTGGCGCGCTCGGCGATGGGGTCGGACGCGAAGGCCTGCTGCGAGAGGGTCGGTCCGACGATTCCGATCACGCGGTCTTTGGTGATCAGGGTCTGGAAGGCGTTGATGGCGCCGGCCTCGTCACCGCCGGTGTCCTGGAACACCAGTTTGAAAGGCGTGCCGTTGATACCGCCGCGGGCGTTGAGGTACTTCTCGGCGAATCGGGCGCCGATGACCTGTTCCTGGCCGAGCAGGGCGGTGTTGCTCGTCTGGGCCACCGCCACGCCGATGGTGATGGTGTCGACTTTCTGGGCGTGGGCGAGGCCGAGTGTGAGGCTCAGGGTGGCGCACAGGGCGCCGTTCAGGGAAATCCGTGCCATCAAAGCTCCTTTGGGATGTGCCGCCGTCGCCGGTGTCTCCGGCCGAGGGCGCATCGCCGGTCCGCGGCGCTCCGGGCGGCGGACTTGTGTTGTGGGACAGCGTGAGTGTAGGCTGAGCGTCCGATCAAGTCAACTGTTTGAATGGTCAGATCAATAGACCGGGTACAAGATTCTCATTCACGGTGACGTGTCACCCTGGAGAACGCATGACCGCGACCACCACCCCCACCGTTCCCACTGCCCGGCGCCCCCCGCGCCGCCTGGGCCTGCGCACGAAAGCCCTGCTGATCACCGTGCTGCCCGTCCTGCTTCTTGGCGTGATGGTGAGCGCGATCCTCACGGCGCAACGGCACACCGAACTGCGCGCCATCTCCCGCTCACTGAGCGCCTCAGTAGCGAGCGTCCTGGCCAGCACGCTGGACGTCACCGACCTGACCCAGGTGAACACCCAGCTGCGCGCCGCCGTCACCTCACCCAGCGTCGCCTTCATCGACGTGCAGCCCGCCGGGGACGCGCCGCGTTACTTCACGAGCGACACCCCGCAGACTGACTGGCTGCTGCGCGCGCAACTCGACGCCTTCTTCCGCAACCAGCCCGGGCAAACCCACTTTGCGCTGCGCGACACCCATGTCGATGCCTACCGCGCCGCCGAGGCCGTCCTGGACGAACGCGCTCCTCAAAGTGTCCGCGAGCACATACAGGAAGCCATCCGCACCCTGTCTGCCACACTCGGCCAGCAGCAGACCTACGAAGTCACGCAACTCGACGTGTACGACACGCCCGGCGGCACCCGCGCCCTGCGCCTGCCCGGCGAAACCGCCCCGCGCGGCACCCGGCTGTTCCACGTGGCCATCGGCGTCACCCTCGGTCACCTGAACACCGACCTCCAGCGTCAACTGCTGCTGGTCCTGCTGGCCTGCGCCGTCACCGCTCTCACTGCCGCCCTGCTCGCCTACCACGCCGTGCGCCGCCTGGTGCACGTAATTCTCGCCATCACCGACGCCGCGCAGCAGGCCAGTCTCGGACAACTCAGTGAGCCCATCCGTATCCGCACCCGCGGCCGGCCCGACGAACTCACCGACCTCGTCGGCGCCATCGAGCGGCTGAGGGTCAGCCTGCACCTGGCCCTGAGCCGCCTGCGGCCCGGAGGCCGCGGGTGAGCACCGCCACGCCCCCCGGTGACACCTTTCCCGCCGGTCCGCTCGAGAAACGCTCCCTGGGCGAACACATCGCGGTCCACCTTCAGTCGCTGCTGCTCGACGGGCACCTGCGGCCCGGCGACACCCTGCCCAGCCAGCGCGAACTCGCCCAGCGCTACGGCACCAGCGTGGCCGCGGTCCGTGAAGCAATCAGCATCCTGTCGGCCAGCGGCGTCGTGGACGCCCGCCCGGGACGCGGCACGGTCGTGCTGCCCGTCACCCAGCAGGCCCCCAGCATCAACCTGTGGCTCGGGGCGGTGCTCGACGAAACCGAAGCGCGCGCCTTCCTGGACACCCGCCAGGTGCTCGAGCACTACACCATCGCCCAGGCCGCGCGGGTCGCCACCCCCGAACAGCACGCCGAACTGCTCGGGCACCTGCACCGCATGCGCGACGTTCAGGGTGACCCGGAAGGATTCATTCAGGCGGACCTCGCCCTGCACCTCGCGGTCGCCCAGGCCGCCGGCAACCCGGTGGTGCTCCGCCTCCTGCGGGCCATTCACATGCCCCTGGCGAACCTGCTGCGCGCCATCAGCACCGACCTGCTGACCAGCGGCCGTTTCCCCGCCCTGTACGACACGCACCGCGACATCATTCACGGCATCATCCGCCGTGACGCCCCCGGCGCAATTCAGGCGTTTGACTGGATGCTCGACCAGACCACCGAAGGCGGTACCCTGGAACGCGCCCTGGGCCGGCCCGCCGAGCCTGAACCGCCCCTGGGCGCCGACTTCCTCGAGGACCTCCACTGGAACCTCACCCGCCTGATCGGCCCGATGGCCGACGTGCTGATTCCCGAAGCTGCCAGCGAACTCGGCCTCGACCCCGACAGCCTCACCCGCCAGCATCTGGGCCGCTACCTGCAGGGCCTCGCCCGCCAGCTGCCCCCCGCCAAACAGGACGAGTGGCACGCGCTGGCCGAACTGCTCGAAAAACGCTACGGCGACGACCGCTGAGCCCCGCCCGGAAGGGCACGCTTCACTGCTGGCCCGCCCGGCTTCACGGCGCCCCACCCCAATTGCGCCCTGTCTTCCACTGCCGCGCCCGTCTGCCGCTACCCTGAAGCCATGGCCACCCTGGTGATCGTCGAGAGCCCGGCGAAAGCGAAAAAAATCGCCGGATACCTCGGTCAGGGCTACGTCGTCTGCGCCTCCCTCGGGCACGTGCGCGACCTGCCGGGCTCGAAAGGGGAGATCCCCGAGCGCTACCGCCAGGAACCCTGGGCGGCCCTCGGCGTGAACCCCGCGACCTTCACGCCCATCTACGTCGTGCCGCCCGCCAAGCGCCAGACCGTCCGCGAACTCCAGCAACTGGCCCGGACGGCCGACGCGGTGCTGTTCGCCTCCGACATGGACCGCGAAGGCGAAGCCATCTCCTACCACCTCAGCCGGCTGCTGGGGGTCGACCAGCCGGTGCGGATGGTGTTCACGGAAATCACCAAGGACGCCCTGCAGCGCGCCCTGCAGACCACCCGGCCGCTGGACCTGCGCCTCGTGGCCGCGCAGGAAGCCCGGCGGGTCATCGACCGGCTGGTGGGCTACCGGGTCAGTCCGCTGCTGTGGAACAGCGTCGGCAGCAAACTCAGCGCCGGGCGGGTGCAGAGCGCCGCCCTGATGCTCCTCGCCGCCCGCGACATGGCCCGCATGACCTTCCGCCCCGCCACGTTCTGGGTGATCCGCGCGGCCGCGCAGACCCGCCCGGCCTTCACCGCCACCGTGACGCACGTCCGCAGCAAGGACCACCCGGCCGGCCGGCCCATCGCCAAAGCCAGCGACTACACCCAGGCTGGCGTGCTGAAAGAAGGCGCGCAGGTGCTCGTCATGACCGGCGAGCAGGCGAGCGCCCTGAGCGCCTACCTCGACGGAAAGGACGCCACGGTCACCCGGGTGGACCTCACCGAAACCCGCTCCCGCCCGGCCCCGCCGTTGATCACCAGCACCCTCCAGCAGGCCGGAAGCCGCCTGAACCTCAGCGCCAGGCGTGTCATGGACGTCGCCCAGACGCTCTACGAGGGCGGGTACATCACCTACATGCGCACCGACTCGCCCGCCCTGTCGGACGAGGCCCTGAGCGAAGCCCGGCGGGAGGCCGCCCGGCTGTTCGGCCCCGGCGCCGTGCCCTCACAGCCCCGGCAGTACGCTACGCGCAACAAGAACGCCCAGGAAGCCCATGAAGCCATCCGGCCCGCCGGCACCACCTGGCGCGCCCCTGACACCGTGGGCCTCACCGGCGACACCCTGGCGGTCTACACCCTGATCTACCAGCGGACCGTGGCCTCCCAGATGCACGACGCCGTCTTCGACAAAACCGTCGTGACCCTTACCTGCGGCGCCGCCACCCTCAGTGCCCAGGGCCGCGTCCTGAAAGACGCCGGGTACCTCCGCCTCCTTCAGGACGACGCTGGTGACCCGGATGACCAGAACCTTCCGGCCCTCACGCCCGGTCAGCAGGTGCCGCTGCGCGCCCGGCCGCCCGAGGGGAAAACCACCTCCCCCCCCACCCGCTACACCGAAGCCACGCTGGTGCAGGCCATGGAGAAAGCCGGCATCGGCCGCCCCAGCACTTACGCCCAGACCGTCAGCACCCTCCAGACCCGCGGGTACGCCCGCCTCGCCGGGCGGCACCTCGCGGTCACCGCCGTCGGTCTCCTGGTCGCCACCTACCTCGCCCGGCAGGTGCCGCCGGTCATGCACAGGGACTTCACGGCCACCATGGAAACCGGACTCGATGACGTCGCCGCCGGACACACCACCCGCGTGGATTACCTCACGCGCTTCTGGACCGAAGGCCTCGCCCCCATCATTGGCCGGGCGTCCCATGAGGCGCCCAGCCTGCCCCTGCCGCACCTGGAGGGCACCCGGTTGCGCGCCGCGGCGTCCGGCCCCCACCTGGTCCGCGGAGGGCAGGCCGCGCCCCTGCCGCCCGAGGTGATTCCCGCCGACCTGAGCGAAGCGGAGGCAGTGGCCATCATGCAGGGTGGCTGGACCCCGCCCAAACAGCGCCGTCCGCGCGGCGCCGCGCACCCGGACACCAGCCAGGCTGCCCGCCCACGCAAGAGCATGAAAGCGGCGCCGCACAAACCGCGCGGCGCCCCGAAACGCAAGACGAAACCGTGACCCCACTGAGGCGCCCAGGGCGTCCAGTCTGCCCGGGGCAGGGTCCGGGCAGGCTGGGCGCGGCGGTTAAGGTTCGCGGTGGAACCGGCGACGGAAGCGTGCATGCACGGCCTGCATCCTCTCGGCTGAACGGGCCGCTTTGGGATCCGCGATCAGGGCGCCGCCGCGTGAGGTGGCCCCCACGACCAGGGCACCCGAGATCAGGACCAGATTCTTGATGATGTACTGGCCTTCAAGGTTCGGCACCAGCGGAAAGACTTTGAAGGTCTCCTCGGGAAAAAAGATCAGGGGCAGGAACGTCCCGGCCATCTGCAGCAGGAGCAGCAGCACCGTGACCCGCAGGAACCTGCCGCTCAGCAGGCCCAGCCCGATCGCGCATTCCCAGGTGGCCAGGAGAGGCAAGCTGGCCTGCGCAGGAACCAGCCCGAACGTGAGGACCGAAATGGTGTGGGTTGCCAGGCCTTCGGCGCTGCTCATGCCTGGAAAAAATTTCTGCACCCCAAACCAGAAGAAGATCAGTCCCAGCGAGAGACGCAGCAGCGTAATCCCGTGCCTGGCCCACCAGCCGACAAGGCGGGCTTCATACAGATTGAAGGCTGCCGTAAACTCAGACCCCTTCTGAACGGGTGTGCGCGACGATGACCGGCCGTGAAGTTCTGGGGAAAATCGCATAGTACCCTCCGGCAGAGTCAGATGAGGACACTTCCTTCCCTGCTGCTACACGGCTATATGCCGCAGGCAGTCAGGCGGATCACCCAGCGCAGCCAGGCCGCCTTGAGCATCCCTGAAGCGGGCGCCCTCAGAAGTGACGTGGTGCCGTCCGTCCTGAGGGCGCCAACGTCACGGCGAACCTCCCCCGGTGCGTGAAACGACGTTCCAGGCCGTCCGGCTCAGACTGCGCCGCCCGGTGTGCCCCAGCGCCGCGCACAGCCGCTGCGCACCAGGCTGATGCGGGCACCTGCCCTGAGCCTGAAACCCTCTGGCCCCACACCCCTGACCATGGGCGGCGCCACACACGTGCACACGTGCCTCCCGCATGTCCAAGACTGCAGTTCCGATCCCAACCCCATCAAGCGGCAGGTCCAGCTAAAAAACAGGGAACCCAGGGACGCTGGCCAGCGCCGTCCCAGGTCCCCCGGCCGACCTTGGCAGTCAGTACGCAAATCCTGCAGGCGTGGGTTCCGGGCGATCACCCTCATGAAGACGCTGGTGCCGCCATGATGCCGCGTGTCCTGGTACTGCAAGGTGCTGCAGGCGTGCCGCAGGGATGTGCCGCCGCAAGACGGCCGGCTGTCGGCGGGGGACATCCTGAAATCACCGCCGTTTATTCAGCCCGCCGCCCAGCCCCCGGCCGTTCAGCATCGGCCCTCCGGCCGGGCGACCGCCTCTCCTGTTCCGTGACAGAGCGCTGCCTCTGCCCCAGGCCAGACCTCATTTCAGATGGGCCGTCAGGATGAAGTGGAACACACCAGACCGTCAGGTCTCAGAGGTCTGAACCAGATGTGGCAGTTCCCCGCGAATACTCATGACGGAGGGTGTGGCGCCCCATGGTAATCACCAGAGAACGTGGGTCCAGTCCTCCGCGTGACGTGAATGAACGGCGGCGGCCGCGGCGGCCTGCTTCTGCTGCGCGGTCATCGTGTCGGAGATAACGTTGTTGGGATTGGTCGGATCAATCACAGGCAGGATCTCCAGGGACGTCCGCATATACCCCAGGACGTGCCAGACGTTTT
>NZ_CP083457.1:300000-430426 GCF_020229735.1 Deinococcus taeanensis
CCTGGCGATCCTCCACGCGAGCGGCTACCGCAGTGTCCCGGCCCGTCCGCTGGTGACCCTGACCGGAGCGGCCGGCGCGCTGGCCTCGCTTTTCGGGAGCATCACACTGAATCTGGGGGCTATCACTGCAGCCATCTGCACCGGGCCAGACGCGCATCCGGATCCGGCCCGTCGATTTATCGCCGGACTGAGTTGCGCCGCAGGCTACCTGGGCCTGGCATTGTGCGGCGGCGCGCTGCTGGGCCTGGCGGGTGCGTTCCCGGCGCCTCTGCTTCAGGGGCTGGCGGGCCTGGCGTTGCTGGGGCCGCTGATGAGTGGCCGGGAAGGCACGCTGGCTGCGGAGCCTCACTGGCGGGAGGGCGCGCTGCTGACCCTGGTGATCACTGCGTCGGGGATGACGTGGCTCGGCCTGAGCGGGGCCGTGTGGGGCCTGGCGCTGGGTTGGGGTCTGGCGTGGCTGCGAGGCCGGCAGCTCCTGAGCCACGAGGCCCGGCGCCCGTGATGCTGAAGGTGGACGGCTCGACCACGGCGGCCCGGTCAGCGGAACGCAGCGTGTGCGCAGAGCGTCCGGAGAAGCGCGCCAGAGTGCGGCCAAGGCAAGGTTCGGCCCAGGCCACCTGTGTGCGCCCGGCCGCGCTCATGACCACCATGAACAGGGAGAGACGCCAGGACACGACGCACTGCTGGGCCAAGGAGGCCTCAGGCTGTTCTGGATGAGGTGACGGCCAACACCTGCCGAGGTCGGCGTGCGCTGGCCGCTGAACCTCGCCTTGCGTTGATCTGGGGGCCGCGCGTGCACACGGGCAAGCCTGAGCTTTGGGAGGAGCTGTTGAGACGCAACGTCAGGGCTGGTCCTGCCCACTGTCGTCCAGGATGAACAGACGGGCGTGGAGGCAAATGAAGCACGGATCGCCCAGGGGAACGCGAGAAAACCGCTGGCCTGGGCGCTCCTGGCGTTCAAGCGGCAAAGACAGCTCGACAAGTTCAAATTTCTCTGAGGGGTTTGAATAAACTCGTTGTATGTTAAAATACGTTATCCAATTCAAAGCCGGCTGAATTTTTTATTTGCGTTCTCCGGGTTTTTTTAGGGTTCTTTAATGAACTGTTATGGTCCTGCTTCCTTGCGGCGGTGCAACGAAGGGCGCCTGCAGGGCCACAGGCTATTCATCCCGTCTCTCTCTCACCTGAGACCCAGAAGGATCAACGATGACACCTGTCAAAGAACCTCAATCCGCCCTGGACGCCCAGGTCATCGCCTGGCGCCGTCACCTGCATCAACATCCGGAACTGTCCTTCCAGGAACACGAAACAGCGAACTACGTGGAAGCGCAGTTGCGGCAGATGAAGGGGCTGAGCATCACCCGCCCAACCCCGACGAGCGTGTTGGCCGTCCTGCGTGGCCAGGCAGGAACAGGCCGCACGGTGCTGCTCCGGGCAGACATGGACGCACTGCCTATCCAGGAGAACACCGAGTTTGACTTCGCCTCGACAAATGATGGGGTGATGCACGCCTGCGGGCATGACGGTCACACGGCCATGCTCCTGGGCGCCGCCCAGGTGCTGACAGAACGGCAGGCGGAGCTTCGGGGAGAAATCCGCTTCATCTTTCAGCACGCAGAGGAACTGTTTCCCGGCGGTGGCCAGCAGGTGGTGGACGCTGGCGTGATGGATGGAGTCGATGTCGCCGTGGGCACCCACCTGTTCTCCCCCATTCCCGTCGGTCTTGTGGCACTGAAGTCGGGCGCATTGATGGCCGCCCCCGACACCTTCGAAGTGACGGTGGTCGGAAAAGGCGGGCACGGCGCCATGCCCCACGAAACCGTCGATCCCATCGTAATTGCGTGTCACGTCGTCACGGCGATGCAGTCCATTGTGTCCCGCCAGCGTGACCCGCTGGAACCCGCCGTCGTCAGCGTGACGACAATTCACGCAGGGACCGCCCACAACGTCATTCCCAACACGGCAGTCCTGACCGGCACGGTCAGAACGTTCGACCCGGCCCTGAGGGAGCAGATTCCCCAGCAGATGGAGCGGCTGGTGCGCGGCGTCACTGAAGGGTTCGGTGCCTCCTACGAGTTCAGGTACGAGCAGGGGTACCGGGCCACCGTGAACGATCCCGCGGTCACCGAGGTTCTGCGGGACGTGGTCCGGGACACGGTGGGCGCGGACGCGCTCGTTGAAGCGCAGCCGACGATGGGCGGGGAAGACTTCAGCGCGTACCTCACCCGGGCGCCTGGGACGTTCATCTTTATCGGAGCGCGCAATGAGGCGGCGGGCATTACGGCGCCGCATCACCACCCCAATTTCGCTATTGATGAAAGCGCCCTGGCCATCGGCGTCAAGGTGCTGGTCGGCGCCGCCCTGCGGCTGTCCACCGGTGCCTGACGCTGAGGCCTTCCCCACGAGGACGCGCCCCCGTGCGAGGTGCCTCCCGGACCCGCGCGGGGCGGCGGCCTGCTCTGCGCGGAGCCACGGCGTGTCCCCCCTGCGCTATCCTGACCTGGCCGATTAATTATGCAGCCGGGTCCCGAGCCGCACCCCGCCACACCAGAGCCCGCACGGTTCAATTTCGTCCCAGTAGCTAGATTCTGGATTGGGGCGCCCAGTTCCCAACCTGCACTTTTATCCAAACCTGCGTGTACGCCTGCCCTGACTTCGGTCCGCTCAAACGTCACTTCACCTCGGAGACCACTATGTTGAAACAACTGTTCTGCACTGGACTGACCCTCGCCCTGATCTCCAGCACCGCCAGCGCCAGCACCCTGGTGTTCGGCGCTGGCGGCGAGCCCGTCTCGCTGGACTCCGGCACCATCACCGACGGCAACTCGTCTCTGGCGCAGGCCCTCGTGTACGACATGCTGGTCCGGTTCAAGAAGGGAACCACGACCATCACGCCGGGTCTGGCCACCAGCTGGAAGGCCAACAAGGACGCCACCGAGTGGACCTTCACGTTGCGCCAGAACGTGAAGTTCTCCGACGGCACGCCGTTCAACGCGAACGCCGTGGTGTTCAACGTCAACCGCTGGTGGGACCAGGCGGCAGACACTGGAGCGAAGGAGCAGAACAAGTCCTTTACCTCCTGGACCTTTATCTTCGGGGGCTTCAAGGGCGAACAGAACAGCCTACTGAAGAGCGTCCGTGCTGACGGGCCGAACAAAGTCGTCTTTACGCTGAACCGCTCCTTTGCGCCCTTCCCCGAAGCCATCGCGACCCCCTTCTTTGGCATCGCCAGTCCAGACGCGGTCAAGAAGGCCGGCGCCCGGTACGGCACGCCCGCCGCCCTGCCCGTGGGCACCGGCCCGTTCATCATGCAGTCGTGGCGTACAGGCGACCGCATCACGCTGGTGCCCAACAAAGGCCACTGGGGCAGAAAGGCGAGCTACGACCAGCTTCAGCTGCGCTTCCTGAAAGACCCCAGTGTCCGCCTCAACGAGCTGAAGGCCGGCACCATCGACTTCACCACCGACCTCAATCCTGACCAGTTCAACGCTGTGAAAGCCGACAAGAACCTCAACCCGGTCATCATTCCCGGCTTCAACGTGGGTTTCCTCAGCCTGAACCTCGGCAACCAGAACCTGAAAAACGACAAGGTCCGGCAGGCCATCAGCATGGCGATCAACAAGAAAGCCATCGTCGAAGCCTTCTGGGGTGACCTGGGCGTGTCGGACGCCAGCTTCCTGCCGCCTGCGCTGAGCTGGGCCAACAGCAAGGCGGTCCCGGCCGACTACAAGTTCGATCCTGCCGCTGCCAAGAAACTGCTGGCCGAAGCGGGTTACCCGAACGGCTTCACCATCGACCTGTGGTACATGCCCGTCAGCCGCCCGTACTTTCCCACGCCCAAACCGATCGCCGAAGCGATGGCCGCAGACCTGGCCGCCATCGGCATCAAGGCAACTCTGAAAACGGAGGACTGGGCCAAGTACCTGGAGGACCGGAACAAGAAACCTGGGTTCGACATGTACATGATCGGCTGGACGGGACCGTACGCCAGCCCCTACAACTTCTACAACGTCTATTACGGTGAGGAAGCCGCGGCGGACAGCAACTACGGCAATCCCAAGCTGTTCCAGCTGTTGAGGACCGCTGTCGCCACCAGCAGCCGCACGGCACAGGCCAAAGCCTACGCCCAGGTTCACGAGATCTCCTATGACGCCAACGTCCGCATTCCTATCGTTCACTCCCGTCCACTCGCGGCGGCGCGGACCTACGTGAAAGGCTGGGTTCCGAGTCCTTCCGTGATCACACCGTTTGAAGACATCACCATCAACGAGAAAAAGTAAGGCGCGGTTGACCTCGGGCGCTCAGCAGGTGCCGCCTTAAGGTCAGTGGCGTCCTGAAAGGACGAAGGGCAGTCTCTGGATCTGTGATCCCCGAGCCTGCCCTTCGTCCTGCTGAGCCGCGGGCCAGCCCGACCCAGACGGCCCCCCGGAGCACTCCCCTTGCGCGGCAGGACCCTTCGGAAATCGTCCGCTGCGTTCCTGCACGCGCACGTCTGCCGGCGAAGCCCTATGCTCAGCCCAGCATGCGTTCATTGGTTCCCTGCCCCTACTGTGACCTCGCGGAACTGAGGCGTGACGCCTTCGTGCTCGAAAATGATCTGTGCCTCCTGAGCATCAAAGCCAGCGAAACCGGCGCGCTGGAAGGTGCAGGCATCATTGTTCCGAAAGCGCACCGGGTCACCGCGTTTGACCTCACGGCCGGGGAGTGGGCCGCCACACAGGAGCTGCTGCTTCAGGTCAAGGCCCACCTTGACGCTCAGCTCGCTCCTGATGGCTATAACGTCGGCTGGAACGTGGGTGACGTGGGAGGACAGCACGTGATGCACGCTCATCTTCATGTCATTCCCCGGTTCGCGGACGAGCCCAAGGCAGGACAGGGCATTCGCAGCCACCTGAAGTCCGCCGAGAACCGCCGCCTCCACCTGCCGCGGGTCTGAGAGGTTCGCCCAACGCCGCCGTCACTGGGCAGCTGCGCTCAGACCTGCGAAGGGTCGCAGGTCTGAGCGCATCGCCGGCGTGACCACCGGTGGGGTGGCCCCCGCCGCACAGACCGCTGGCATTACGCGGCGGACATGATCCGCTCCCGGTAGGCCTGCGGGCTGATTCCCGTCACCGAACGGAACTTTCTGGTAAAGGCGCTGTGGTCGCTGTAGCCGCAGGCGTGCGCGATTTCGGAAATGGAGAGGTCGGGTTCCCGAAGCAGGTTCACCGCCGCGTCCAGCCGGACTTTGATCAAGAACTGCTGCGGCGTCATGTGGCACACCCGCCGCATCAGCCGCTCGAAACTGTCTTCTGACAACCCGGCGCGCGCGGCCAGAGTGGGCACGCGCAGCGGCTGGTCGTAATGCCCGTGCATGTAACTCAGCGCCTCTGCGACCCGCGCGAAATCCTCGTGACGCTCGATGGTGGCGGGGACGTCGCGTGAAATGCCAATCAAGCCCACCACCTGACCTGCGGCGTTGCGCAGGGGGATCTTATGCGTCAGGCACCAGCTTGGCTCGCCCTGCGGGCCGAAATACATTTCCAGCACGTCGCGCAGTTCGCGGCCTTCGCGAACGGTCTGCACGTCCTGCTCGTTGAACCGCCGTCCAGGCTCCCCGATAAACACCTCTGCGGCCGTGCGGCCCAGCACGTCCCGCTTATGCTGAGCCCCGCTGCGACGCCGCAAGGTGTCATTCACGCTGACGTACCTTCCCTGCACGTCCTTGACGAAAAAGATCAGATCGGGCGCGCTGTCGAGCAGGGTTTCCAGCGGCCAACTCCCGTCGGGCGCGGGGCGCAACCACTCCCTGGGGTCGTCCATGCATTCACTTTGCCACACCCCATCCGGTCGGCGGGTGTGCCAGGTTCCGCACAGCACCAGGCCGTCCCGGTCAAGCACGGGACACTCTGCGTGGTCTGTGGTCAGTTCGGCTGGTTCAGTGTCCGTCCCACACCGGTCACCGCCACCGTTCTTCACCAGGCGGGCCCCCGCAGCAGCGGTTCGCGAGACCTCAATCCACCTGACCATTCGCGAAGGTCCGGCCGGGGGAAGACCGCTCCAATGAATCCACAGCAGGTGAGCGCCACCCCAGGGTGAACGCCAGACGCTGAACCGGCGCGTCGAACACCGGCCGGGGCAGGACTGGGGATTGAACATCCGGTGTATGAGGCGTGCTCACAGGCCTGGTGCTCCGTTCAGCAGGGGTCCCTGACGGGAAGCGGTTCAGGGGTGAATCCGGACCCCGAGACGCAGGACTGAGCCTCACGCCACCGGGTCGGTGGCGTGGCGTGCCTCATGTTCCACGGCAGCACGGGCCGGGCGCCGAGGTTCGAGAAGGCGCCGCACACCTGCCTCCGTCGCTCCTCGCGTTCCTCCGGGGTCTTGCGCACCGGGCTGCAACTCACGACGGGGGCGAGGACGGAGTACCCGACGAAAGAGAACATGCCGTGCTGGCTGTGAAACAGGGTGACGTCCATCTCGCCGTCCCGCGCCGCGGGTCCGAACATGTCCTCAGTACTGCCGGTCGTGAAGAGCAGCTTGGCCCGCCGCCCGCGCACCTCCCGTTTCGAAGCGGCCGACGCTGCCGCCGTAGACCACGCCCATCGTGAAGACCCGGTCCACCCCGCCTTTGAGCAGGGCCGGCAGGGAGAACCACCACATCGGGCAGGAGAACACCAGCAGGTCCGCCCGCTGCACCTCCTCAATCTCCGCCGCCACATCTGGGGCGAAGGTGCCGTGATTGACGGCCCTCACCTGCTCAACCTGCGGTTTGAAATGACCGACGAGCTCGTGCCGGAAGTTGTTCAGGCCAACTTCAGGGTTCCAGCCTATCCTGTACAGGTCGCGGATCTCGACCGTGTTAGTCCTGAGCTTCGAGGGCTTGCGAAGCCTCCCTCCTCTGGGCGGAGCAGAAGGATGCAGGTTCCGGGTGCGCATGAACGATCAGGGCGTAAAGGATGGGGATATCTCCTGGGAAACAGGGCAAAGGAAGGGCGGCGCTGGGTGGCCCCAGAAGGCGCGCCGCAGGGTGGTCTCCCTGCAGGAGCGCAGTCCATCGTCTCAGCCCACCGATAAGGGCACTCTTCCGCCGGGCAGAGACGCTGTCTTGTTTGGATCATCGCTTCAGCCTGCGGAAATCGGCATAAGGGGTCGCGGTGCAGCTGGGAACACCATCACACCCCGCACGGGTCTCATTCGCGTCACGGCCGCCGCTCTGGGCCGGTCGACACGCAGGCAAAGCCAGCTGAGGCCAGACGTCTGGCTGCACCAGATCACCCTGAACATCAAGCCATCCACCGGCCGTGACCTTCTGCCCTATGCCAATTTCCGCAGCACACCCTGGCGAAATGCTCAAGACACCCTGGCGCGGCCGAGCGGACAATGAGCAGCAACCCACCGTTCAAGGAGAACCGCGTGACCCACGCTGGAACCAGTGCCACCCTCGCCGCGTTCATGGCGAATCCGCCCGCCATTCCCGCTTCTGCCCTGGAGGACGCCCAGCGCAGCGTCCTCGACGGGCTGGGCTCTCTGCTCGCGGGATCTGTGGAACCGCCCGCCCGGATCGTGCAGGACCTCGTGCGTGACCTGGGCCGGGCGGACAACGCCACCGTCTTCGGAGCCGGGCGCGCCAGCGCCGCCGGTGCAGCCCTCGCCAACGGCGTCGCCACGCACATCCTGGAACTGGATGACATTCACAAGGGCTCCACTGTTCATGCGGCCGCGCCGATCATTCCCGCGGCCCTCGCCGTGGCCGAACGCGAACACCTGGGCGGCGCCGCGTTCCTGCGCGCCGTGGTCCTCGGCTACGACGCCGCGCTGCGGATCGGCGAAGCCGTCAACCCCAGCCATTACCGCCACTGGCATCCCACCGGGACAGTCGCCACCTTCGGCGCGGCGGTCGCGGCCGGCACCCTGATGGGCCTGGATGAGCGCCAGATGCTTGACGCGCTGGGCACCGCCGGCACCCAGGCGGCGGGCCTGTGGGAATTCAACGCGAGCGGTGCCATGAGCAAAACCCTGCACCCGGGCAAGGCGGCCATGAACGGCGTGATGGCCGCGGACCTGGCGCGGCGCGGTTTCACTGGCGCGTCTACCATCCTGGAAGGCCCGCGGGGCTTCTTCGCCGCGACCACCGCCGTCCATGACGCGGGGCGGGTGACCGCGGACCTCGGGGAAGTCTGGAAGGTCAGCGAGAACGGCTACAAGCTGTACGCCTGCTGCGGCCACACCCACACGGCCATCGACGCGGCCCTCTCCCTGCGTCAGGCCCACGGCTGGACGGCCGAACAGGTCCTGGCCCAGGTGCGTGAAGTGCGGGTCGCCACCTACGGCCCCGGCTGGGACATCGTGAGCGAACGCAACCCCCGCACGCCGTACCAGGCGAAATTCAGCCTCGCATACGTGGTGGGTGCGGCGCTGCTGGAAGGCGCCGTAGGCCTGGCGCAGTTCAGTGAGGACCGCTTTGGTCCGTCCGGCGTGACCCAGAACGCCCTGGCCCGTCTGCTCCTGCGGGTCCGCCCTGCCGTGTCTGCGGAGCTGACCGCCCTGTACCCGGCCGCCTGGCCCGCCCGTCTGGAAGTGGAACTGATGGACGGCCAGGTGCTCCGGGCGGGCGGAGACTTCCCCCGCGGCAACCAGGAAAACCCGGTGAGCACGGCGGAACTGGAAGCCAAGTTCCGCGCGCTGGTCGAACCTCGCCTCGGCGTGGCCGCCACCGGGCGCGCGCTTACGCTGGTCCGGACGCTCGAAGACATTCCCGATCTCGCGGTGGCGTGCGCGGACCTGAACGCCCTGTGCCAGGGAGCCCGACATGAGTGAATCTGTCTCCACCTTTCAGAATCCCGCCGGGACGTGGTCCCAGGCGGTCTACGACGTCCTGAGGGCCGAGGACGTCCGGCTGGTTCCCTTCGTGCCGGATGGAGGGCACCGCGGCCTGATCGAGCGCTGCCAGGCGGACCCGGAGATGCGCGCCGTAACCCTCACCACCGAGGAGGAAGGGGTGGCGCTGGCAGCCGGCGCCTGGGTGGGCGGCGTGCGGTCGGTGCTGCTGATGCAGTCGAGCGGGGTCGGCAACTGCGTCAACATGCTGTCCCTGCTCAAAACCTGCCAGATGCCGTTCGTCACCCTGGTGACCATGCGCGGCGAGTGGGGCGAATTCAATCCCTGGCAGGTCCCGATGGGTCAGGCCACCCCGGAGGTCCTCCGGGCCATGGGCGTCCTGGTGCAGCGGGTGGATGATCCGGAGCTGCTGCCGGGCGAGGTCAACGCGGCCCTGCGGCTGGCGTACAGCACGTACAGCCCGGTCGCCGTGCTGCTGTCGCAGAAGCTGCTGGGCGCCAAGACGTTTGGAGGAAGCAAATGAGCGCCGCCACACTGGAACGCCGGACCGTCATGGCCCAGCTGCTGGAGGACCGCGGGAGGATGCTGGTTGTGACCGGCCTGGGCGCCACCGCCTGGGACCTCGCTTCGCTGTCGGACAGCCCACAGGACTTCCCGTTGTGGGGCGCCATGGGCGGCGCGGCCATGTTCGGCCTGGGCCTGGCCCTCGCCCAGCCGGACCGGCCGGTGGTGGTCTTCACGGGTGACGGTGAACTGCTGATGGGCCTCGGCGCCCTGTCGACCATTGCGACCACACGGCCCTCCAACCTGAGCATCGTGGTGCTGGACAACGAACGCTACGGGGAAACCGGGGCGCAGCCCACCCATACTGCCGCCGGGGTGGACCTGGCGGGCGTGGCCCGCGCCTGCGGGTTCGAGCGGACCACCACCGTCCGGGAGATGGACGGCGTTCCTGCTCTGCGGGCAGAGCTGCATGCCGGCGGTGGCCCCCTCCTGGCGGTGGTGAAGGTGGCCCTCACGGCGGATCCCATGACCCTCCCGCCCCGGGACGGCACGTATCTGAAAAACCGCATGCGGGCCGCGCTGCTGGGCCCCAGCGCCATCTACGAGTGAGGATGTTATGTTCGTTGACCTGAACGCCGACGTGGGAGAAAGCTTCGGAGCCTGGACGCTCGGGCACGATGAAGCGCTGTTTCCCTTTCTGTCCTCCGCCAACGTCGCTTGCGGCTTTCACGCCGGGGATCCCCTCACCATGCACGCCACCCTCAAGCTGGCCCAGCGCTTCGGCGTGGGCGTGGGGGCTCACCCGGGCTTCCCCGACCGGGTGGGCTTCGGGCGGCGCCTCCTGGAAGCGGCGCCCGACGAGGTGTACGCGGACGTGCTGTACCAAGTGGCCGCCCTGGCCGGCATGGCGGCGTCTGTGGGGGTGCCCCTGCGGCACGTCAAGGCGCACGGCGCCCTGTCCACCCGCGCCTGGACGCACGCCCCGACAGCCCACGCCATCGCTCAGGCTGTGCGGGACGTCCACCCCGCGCTGCCCCTGGTGGTCCTGCCCGCCACCCTGCTGGAGACCGAAGCGCGCCGCCTGGGGGTGCCGGTCGTGCTGGAAACTTTTCCGGAGCGGGCCTACCTGCGTGACGGCCGCCTCGCGCCGCGGTCCATGCCGGGGTCCAGCATCCACGACCCGCAGGAAGCTGCCCGCCGCGCCGTGACCATGGTGAAAGAAGGCCACGTGGAGGCCCTGGATGGCGGTTTTTTCGAGTTCGAGATGGACACCCTGTGTATCCACGGCGACAACCCCCACGCCGTCGAGATCGCCCGCGCCGTCCGAGCCGCCCTGGAGGCCGAAGGCATCGAGATTCGCACCTTCGCCGCGCCCCACCTGTCTTCCTCCGAGGTGCCCTCGTGACCCAGCCCCGCCCTGCCATGACCTATCCCGAGCTTCGCGAACCGGTGCGTGACCTGTGCGCCCGCTTCGACACCCAGTACTGGCTGGAGGCTGAGCGTGCCGGGTACCCCGAGGCGTTCGTGGCCGCCCTGACCCAGGCCGGCTGGCTCGCCGCACTTATTCCCGAGGCGTACGGCGGCGCGGGACTGGGCCTGACCGAGGCGAGCGTGATTCTCGAGGAGATTAACCGCTCCGGCGCGAACTCCGGCGCCTGCCACGCGCAGATGTACATCATGGGGACCCTGCTGCGCCACGGGTCTGACGAGCAGAAAGCGCACTACCTGCCGCGCATCGCCAGCGGGGAACTGCGCCTTCAGTCCTTCGGAGTAACCGAGCCCACCACCGGCTCCGACACCACCCGCCTCAAGACGACCGCCGTGCGCCGGGGCGACACGTACGTGATCAATGGGCAGAAGGTGTGGACCTCCCGCCTTCAGCATTCCGACCTGCTGCTACTCCTGGCCCGGACCACGCCCCTGGCGGAGGTCCGCAAGAAAACAGACGGGCTTTCCACGTTCCTGGTGGATCTGCGCACCATCGACCGCAGCCGAATGACCGTGCGGCCCATCCAGAACATGGTGGGTCACGAAACGAACGAGGTGTTCTTCGACGACCTGGAGATTCCGGCCAGCAGTCTGGTCGGCCAGGAAGGGCAGGGCTTCCGGTACGTGCTTGACGGCATGAACGCCGAGCGGATCCTGATCGCCGCCGAGTGCGTCGGCGACGGATACTGGTTTACCGAAAGGTCCAGCCGCTACGCCGGCGAGCGGGTGGTATTCGACCGGCCGATCGGGCAGAACCAGGGCGTGCAGTTTCCGATAGCCCGCGCCTACGTGAACGTGCGCGCCGCCGACCTGATGCGCTACGAAGCAGCGGCGCTGTTCGACGCCGGTCAACCCTGCGGCGCCGAGGCCAACATGGCCAAACTGCTGGCGGCCGACGCCTCCTGGGAAGCGGCGAATGCCTGCCTGCAGACCCACGGTGGCTTCGGATTTGCCGCCGAGTACGACGTGGAACGCAAGTTCCGTGAAACGCGGCTGTATCAGGTCGCGCCGATCAGCACCAACCTGATCCTGTCGTTTGTCGGCGAGAAGGTCCTGGGTATGCCGAGGTCGTACTAGATGCTGCCCCTGGAGGGACTGCGGGTGATCGCCCTGGAACAGGCGGTCGCCGGGCCGTTCTGCTCGCGCCAGCTGGCGGACCTGGGGGCCGACGTCATCAAGGTGGAGCGTCCGGGCGAAGGGGACCTGGCGCGCGGCTACGACGGCGCCCTGGACGGGGTCTCCGCCTACTTTGCCTGGCTCAACCGCGGCAAGCGCAGTGTGGTGCTGGATCTGAAGAGCCCGCAGGGGGTGGCCGCCCTGGAGGGCTTGCTGGCCGGCGCGGATGTGTTCGTGCACAACCTGCTGCCCGGAGCGGTCGAGCGCCTGGGTTTTCGATGGGAGGACGTTCGCGGGCGCTTCCCACGCCTGATCTGGGTCTCCATCTCCGGCTATGGCCTGTCCGGTTCCTACGCTCAGAAAAAGGCGTACGACATGCTGATCCAGGCGGAAGCGGGCGTCATTTCAGTGACCGGCAGCGCCGACGAGCCTGCCAAGGTGGGCATCTCTGTGGCGGACATCGCCAGCGGGCTGTACGCCCATTCCAGCATCCTCGCGGCCCTGCTCAAACGCGGCCAGACGGGCCTGGGCGACCGCATCGAGATCTCGATGTTCGAGGCCCTCACCGAATGGATGACGCCGCCCATATACAGCCTGATCGGGCAGGGGCGCGCGCCGGGCCGGGCGGGGTTGCGGCACAACATGATCGTCCCCTACGGCGCCTACCGCTGCGCCGACGGGCAGGTGATGTTTGCCGTCCAGAACGAGCGCGAGTGGGTGAAGTTCTGCGCTGACGTGCTGGAGCAGCCGGATCTGGCCAGTGACGAACGCTTCGTCACCAATGCCCAGCGGCTCGCCTGGCGCTCGGCCCTCGAGACCATCATCGAAGCGGCCTTTGCTTCCCTGACGCGGGGTGAGGTGAGCGCCCGCCTGGACCAGGCCGGTATTGCCAGCGCCCGCGTCAACAGCGTGCAGGAGGTGGTGGACCACCCCCAGTTGCAGGACCGTCAGCGCTGGACACAGGTGCAGACCCCGGCCGGCACCATTCCGGCTCTGCTGCCGCCTCACAACATCGGGAGCGTTTCCCCACGGATGGGCCGGGTGCCCGCCCTGGGGGAGCACACCGCCGAGGTCCTGGCCGAACTGGAGCGCGCCCCATGAGTCCGGCCCGGCTGAATTGCCCCACCGAAAGCTGCGCGGGGACTGACGCGAACGCCGGCAGCATGCCGGCCAGTCCGCACCCTGACGGTCAGGAAAGGAGAACGCCATGACGACCCCCACCACCGGTCGCTGCTTCGAGGATTTTGCCCCCGGTCAGGTGATCGAGCATCCCCTGGGCCGCACCGTGACCCAGAACGACAACATCTGGTTTACCCTCCTGACGAACAACACCAATCCCATTCACTTCGACGCGCATTACGCCGCACACACGGAGTTCGGGCGGCCCCTGGTGAACAGTGCGTTCACCATCGCGCTCGTAACGGGATTGTCGGTGTCGGACATGTCGCAGAACGCGGTCAACCTCGGCTGGGATGAGGTGCGTCTCCCCCATCCGCTGTTCGAGGGGGACACGGTGTATGCCCGGAGCGAAGTGCTGTCCCTGCGGGAATCGCGCTCACGGCCTCACCAGGGGGTCCTGACGTTCAAGACCTCCGGGTATAACCAGCACGGCACGGTCGTCCTGGAGTTCAAACGGACCGTTCTGGTCTACCGGCGAGGGCACGTGCCGAGCGTCACTTCCAGGCCCAGCATGAAGGAGACCCAGTGACTCTGCCCGAGTACCTGCTGTACATCGGCGGCCAGTTTGTCGCGGCCCGGTCTGGCGCCTTGACCGAGACCGTCAACCCGTACACCGGCCGGGCCTGGGCGCACGTCCCGGAGGCCGGGCCAGAGGACGTGGACGCGGCCGTGCGCGCCGCCCGCAGCGCTCTGATCAGCGGCCCCTGGGGCCGCCTGACGGGGCGGCAGCGCTCGAAGCTGATTCACCGGCTCGCTCAGATTCTGGAACGCGACGCGGACCTGCTCGGGGAGATCGAGACGCGCGACAACGGCAAACTGCTGCGGGAAATGCGCGGCCAGTGCCGCGTTCTGCCGGAATGGTACGAGTACTACGCGGGGGCGGCCGACAAGCTGCACGGCGAAACCATTCCCAGCGACAAACCCAACTACTTCATCTACACCCGCCGCGAACCGGTCGGGGTGGTGGCGGCCATCGTGCCGTGGAACTCCCCCCTGCTGCTGCTTACCTGGAAACTCGCCCCGCTGCTCGCGGCCGGCTGCACCGTGGTCGTCAAACCCGCGGACCAGACCCCCGTGTCGGCGCTGGAGTTTGCCCGGCGGGTGGAGGAAGCGGGCTTTCCGCCCGGCGTCTTCAACGTGGTGACAGGAGGTGCGGCGGTCGGCGCGGCCCTGGTGGCCCATCCGGGCGTGGACAAGGTGGCGTTTACCGGCAGTACCGAAGTCGGCATCAAAGTGGGTCAGGCCGCCATGGGGCACCTGGCAAAAGTCAGCCTGGAACTGGGGGGAAAGAGCCCCAACATTGTGTTCGGGGACGCCGACCTGGACGCGGCGGCCAACGGCGTGATCGCCGGGATCTTCGCGGCGGGCGGGCAGACCTGCATCGCCGGTTCCCGGTTGCTGGTTCACGAGTCGGTGCAAGATGAGCTGGTGTCGCGTGTGGCGAAGCGGGCCCGGACCATCAAACTGGGCGACCCGCTCGATCCGGAGACGGAGATGGGCCCCGTCGCCTTCCAGGCCCATCTGGAAGGCATCCTGCGCCGCTGTGAGGCCGGCGTGCAGGAAGGCGCCACGCTGGTGACCGGCGGCAGGCGCGCCTCGGGCAGCGACCTGGACGCGGGCTTTTTCGTCGAACCGACAATCTTTACGAATGTGCACAGCCGCATGGGTCTGGCCGCGGAGGAAATCTTCGGCCCCGTGCTGTCGGTGCTGCCGTTCCGGGACGAGGCCCAGGCCATTCGCCTGGCGAACGACTCGCGCTACGGCCTGGCGGCAGGCGTCTGGACCCGGGATGTCCAGCTCGCCCACCGCGCCGCCCACGCGATCAAAGCCGGCACTGTCTGGGTCAACGCCTACCGCGCGGTGAGTTACAACGCGCCCTTCGGCGGCTTCAAGCACAGCGGCATCGGCCGGGAGAACTCCCTGGAAGCGGTCCACGACTACCTCGACACGAAGACGGTGTGGGTGGAACTGAGCGGCGCCACCCGCGACCCGTTCACGATCGGCTGACCTGTGCGGCGGCTCGAAGGCTTTTACGTCGCGTTCGGCACTGAGCTGAACCGCGCGGACAACCTCTGCCTGCACGCCCTGCACCGGGCCCTGCGCGGGGACCTTCTGCCCGGGGTCACCGACCTGTACCCGGGCTACGTCAACCTGTACGTGGAATACGACGCCGTTCAGACGGACCGGGCCACCGTCAGCGAGTGGGTGAGAAAGCACCTGCCGGCGGCGCGGGGCGCCATGCCCGAGGCCCGGCCCCCCGTGACGATCCCGGTCCGGTACGACGGTGAGGACCTCGCGGACGTCGCCTCACGGACCGGGATGAGTGAACGCGAGGTGATTCGCCTGCACACGGGACCGGACTACCACGTGTACGCCGTCGGGTTCACGCCCGGGTTCCCGTTCCTGGGGGAGGTGCCCGGGGCCCTGCGCCTTCCCCGGCGCGATACGCCGCGCCTGAAGGTACCCTTCAATGCGGTCGCGGTCGCCAATGCGCAGAGCTGCGTGTACGTCCTGCCCTCACCGGGTGGGTGGCATCTGCTCGGCACGGCTCTGACCACCATCTACGACCCGAACCGGACCGCGCCCTTTCTCCTCTCGCCCGGAGACACGGTCCGGTTTGCCGAAGCCACCGGAGACGCGCCGGAATTGCCGGGCATTCGCCCCCTGTGGCCCGACGTGCCGGCGCGCCCGGCCCTGCGGGTCGAGAAGGCCGGCCTGCTGGACCTGCTCGTCGATGAGGGCCGCTTTCTTCAGGCGCACCACGGCATGGCCCGCAGCGGTCCACTGGATGAGCGGGCGGCGGCCCTGGCCAACCACGTCGCCGGGAACCCCCCGGGCACACCGCTGCTTGAGCTCACGCTGCTGGGGCCCACCCTCACGGCCTTGCAGGACGTCGTGCTGGCCGCCGTGGGCTACGGGATGACCGGGCAGGTGGCGGGCCGGCCCGTTCCCGCACAGGCCCCATTCGTGGTGCGGGCGGGCGACACCCTGCGCTTCACACCGACCGGGGAAGGCGCCCGCTGCTACCTGGCGGTGGCCGGGGGCCTGGACACGCGGCCCTTCCTGGGCAGCAGCAGTGTCGACCGCACCGGCCGGGTGGGCCGTCCCTTGAGGGCAGGCGACGTGCTGGGCCTGGGCCGAGCCCCGGTGCGCGCGCCTGGCGCCACCGCCCCATTACCCCAGCTCCCGGCCGAGGTCACCTTACGACTCCTCCCGGGTCCTCAGGCCACCTATGAAGCGCTCGTCGCGCTGGGCCGCGCCCCGTTCCGCGTCCGTGAAGGAGACCGGATGGGCATCCGGCTCGAGGGGCCTGCCGTCCCAGGGGGGCAGGTGGTCAGTGAAGCCACACCTCACGGCGCCGTGCAGGTGACGCCGGCCGGGCAGGCCATCATGCTGCTCAACGACCGGGGCCGCATCGGCGGATACCACAAGCCGGCCGTGATCCATCCAGACGACCTGCCGCTGGCCGCCCAGTTGCGGCCCAATCAACGCGTCCACTTTCGTCCCCACGTGTCTGGGCGGCCGGACAGCTGGCCGCAACGCTGGTTCATGCCGGTATGAAACCCAAGGAGAAGCTATGACAAACGACGTTTCCAACCGATTTCAGGGCCGCGTGGTGCTGGTCACCGGCGCCGCCGGGGGCATCGGCCGCGCCGTGGCGGAGCGCTTCGCGCGTGAAGGCGCGCAGGTGGCGGTCAATGACCTGAAAGAAGACGCCGTGCAGGCGGTGGTTGACGGCATCACCGCCGCCGGGGGCCGCGCCCTGGCCGCCTCCGCCGATGTGTCTGACGCTGCGCAGGTCGACGCCATGTTCACGAAGATTGAGACCGCCTTCGGGTACGTGGACGTGCTGTACAACAACGCCGGGCTGATCGACACCACCCGGCACTTCCTGGAGGCGGACGAAGCGTGGTGGGACCGCATTATTGAAGTCAACCTCAAAAGTGTGTTCCTGTGCTCGCACCGGGCGGCCCGGATCATGGCCCGCCGGCGCCAGGGCGTCATCATCAGCACCTCGTCGGGCGGAGCGACCCGGGCCCACCGGGGCAACGTGGCCTACGACGCGACCAAGGGCGGCATCGAGGCCATGACGCGGGCCATGGCGCTGGACCTCGCGCCGTACGGCATCCGGGTCAACGGGGTCGTGCCGGGGTTCATCAACACCTACGGCCTGACCGAGGAGCAGCTCCGCGTGCGCGAGAAGACCGTGCCGCTCGGCCGGTACGGGGTGGCGCAGGACATGACCGGAGCGGCGCTGTTCCTGGCGTCGGATGACGCGGCGTATGTCACTGGGCAGTTCATCTCGGTTGATGGCGGCGTGCTGGTGCAGCAGCGCTCGGCGAACGTGGACACCTTCCCGGTGGACGGCTTCCCGGTGATTGAGGCCGACCTCGCATGACCGCAGGCGCAGGCTGGGACGTGGCCGTCATTGGGGCGGGCATCATCGGCGCCGCCTGCGCCTGGCGGCTGGCCGAGCGGGGCCTCAGGGTCGTGGTCCTCGAGCAGAACAGCCCGGCCAGCGGCTCCACCGGCAAAAGTGCCGCGGGGGTCCGCGCGCAGTTTGCCACGGAAACGAACATTCTGCTCTCGAAGCACAGCATCGAGGAATACGCTGCCATGCCCGAATCGGGCTACCACCCGGGCGGCTACCTGATGCTGGTGCCGCAGGCCCAGTGGCCCGCCCACCAGCGGGGGGTCGAGCTTCAGCACCGGCTGGGCGTGCCGACCGAGCGACTGACGCCCGCCGGCGCCCAGCGGTATGCCGAATTCCTGCCGGACGGGCTGGGGGGCTGCACCTTCTGCGGCACAGACGGTCATGTGGACGCCCACGGGCTGACGATGGCGTACGTGAAGCGCGCCCGGGAAGCCGGCACACGCTTTCTGCTGAACACCACCGTGACGGGCCTGCGGCGCGTCGGCGGGGTCTGGCAGCTCAGCACATCCGCGGGCGCCGTGGAGGCGCCCCTGGTGGTCAATGCCAGCGGCGCCTGGGCGGGCGAGGTGGGCGCACTGGCCGGTCTGGAGGTCCCGGTTCAGCCCGCGCGGCGCATGGTGTACACCACCGGGCCGCTGCACCTCTCCCGGCCGCTGCCGATGATCTTTGACCTGGACAGCGGGGTGTGGCTGCGTTCCGAGGGCGAGCGGATCATCCTGGGGCGCGCGGACCCGGCGGACGTCGGGTGGCGCGAAGGCATCAGCTGGGACTGGCTGGAACCCACCCTGGACGCCGCCTTGACCCGCTTTCCGTGGCTGGACAGCGCGGCGCTGGACCGCCGGGCCAGCTGGTGGGGGTACTACGAGGTCACGCCGGACCAGCAGGCCGTCGTGGGCCGCATGCCAGGGGTCGAGGGCTGGCTGAATGCCTGCGGGTTCTCCGGACACGGCGTCATGCACGCCGCGGCCATCGCCCGCGTGACGGCGCAAGAAGCCCTGGGGGAAACGCCGTTCATTGACGTGACCCCGCTCCGGTACGAACGCTTCGCTCAGGCGTCCCAGCGCCTGACCGACATTCAGGTGTAGTTCCCTGGGCACTTGTTCTGCAGAGGGATGAGCGGAGGAGGCATGGGGGGCCGAACGCGGGCGTCCCCGCCGGGGCAAGGCTCCCGTCCGGCCTGCCCGCGACACGGCCGTCTGTCTTGCTGGATGAACAGGCACGTCACCGGGTTCACCCTGTGGTCAGGCGTGCCGAGGGAACCCCTGATGGGTTTTCCCAGGCCAGGACAATAATAAGGCAACCTTGTCAGCCGCCAGGA
Organism: Deinococcus taeanensis; assembly: GCF_020229735.1. Lineage (NCBI taxonomy): Bacteria > Thermotogati > Deinococcota > Deinococci > Deinococcales > Deinococcaceae > Deinococcus > Deinococcus taeanensis. The sequence goes on from NZ_CP083457.1 coordinate 318,861, forward strand.
CCTGGCGGCGGAAACCCCCGTGTGAGGTCGCCGGGCGGGCGACTGCACCGCTGAGGACGACAGCGACGCCCGTTCAGGAGTGCCGGCCGGGATCACCTGCGGGGGTGACCAACCAGTGCGACTCAACGGACGCGGCCCGCGGCCGATGGTTCAAGCGCTCTCCATCATCCGCTGGAGGGCTCTGGGCTTGGCTGCGCGACTTCCGCCTGATCGCCTTCGCTTGTTCACGCCGGAACAGCACGCGCCGGCACGATGATCAGACGCGCGTTGAGGAGGCGGCCTCCTCGGGACCTTCACGCGTCCCGACGACGGGTACCGCGGGAAGGTACAGCGCTCTGGGCCCGTCTGCACCCCACCACAGCGCCTCGGGTTCACGCACCGGCGCCTCTCCCCTCCGCTGCTGGGGTGGCCCTCCTGCTCTGGCAGCCGCGCAGGGCCAGTGGCCGCTCCGGGTGGCGACTGTCGGCTGAGCGTTAAGTGAAGCCCCTGTAAGGTTGCTGTGTTCAGCCCCCCTTACGCTCAGGGAAGGGCTGTTCTATAGGCCAGCTCTGGAGACCTGCGTGATGGAACGTTCAGCGACCACATTTTCTATTGGTGCCTTGCTGACCAGTGTGCACTTCCAAGCGCTTGTCGAGCACAGTGCCGATCTTCTCATCCTTCTGGGCAGTGACGGCCGGGTGCGGTACCTCAGCCCGTCCGCCCAGCGGCACGCTGGTTGTCCGCCGACCTGCACTGCTGAGGGGTGCCCGTTCGCCCTGGACCAGGTGCACCCGGACGACCGCGCCCGGGTGACCGCCCAGGTGCTGCGCAGTCCACCCGGCGTGACCACCGCCCTGCTGCCGTACCGCGCGCGCCATGCCAGTGGCCGCTGGCGCTGGCTGGCGGGCACGGCCATCAACCTCCTGAACGACCCGCAGGTCCGCGGTCTCCTGATGCAGGTCCGGGACGTCACGGGGCAGGTGCAGGCGGAGCAGCGGGCCCGCGCGTGGGCGGGTCTGAGCACAGCGCTGGCCAGCACCACCACCACGGATGAAGTCGTGCAGGTCATTCTGCTGCAGGGCCTCGAGGCCATGGGCGCCGACGCCGGTGGCGTCGTGCTGCTGGAACCCGGCGGCCAGCACGTCACTGTCCTGGGCAGCGCCGGCTTTCCTGAGCGCATCGAGCGGCCCTGGCGGCGCTTCCCGGCCGACGCGCCGGTTCCGGCCGCGGACGCGCTCAGGCAAGGGCAGGACCTGTTCATGACGGGCGAGGACTGGTCCACCCTGTACCCTCATCTGCAGCACGTCCGGTCCCCGACCACCGGCGCCACGGCGGTGCTCACCCTGCGGATCCACGGCCGGATCACCGGGGCCATCACGCTCGCCTTTGCCGAGGACCGCCCCCTGAGCGAAGCGGACCGCCAGCACCTGCGCAGCGTCGCGGCCCAGTGCGCCCTGGCACTGGAGCGCGGGGAACTGCACGCCCGCCTTGAGCAGCAGGAGCGGCGCTTCCGGAAGCTGACGGAGTACAGCGGGGACCTGGTGTCCGTCGTGACGCCGAGTGGACACCTGCAGTACGTCAGTCCTCAGATCCAGCGCATTCTGGGCTTCACGCCGGAGGAGCGGCGGGGCGTGAACGTCTTTGACAGCATTCACCCGGAGGACCGCGCGCGGGTCATGCACGCGTTCCACGAGACGGTGCGCTCCCGTCAACCGAGGCTCGTGACGTACCGCTGCCAGCACCAGGCCGGTCACTGGGTGTGGCTGGAATCCACAGGCACCGACGCCACCGGCGATCCGGACCTGAACGGCGTCGTCCTGAACACGCGTGACGTCACGGCCCGCATGGCGGCCGAGGAGGCGCGCCGGGCCAGTGAGCGGCGGCTGCAGCTGTTTGAAGAACACTCCGACATGCTCATTCACATTCTCAGCCCGGAAGGCCGGTGCCTATACGCGTCGCCGGCGGTCCGCACCATGCTCGGCTACGCTCCGGAGGAGCTCACGGCGGACGGGGTGAAGGTGTTGATTCACCCGGACGACCTGCCGGCCGTTCAGGCAGCCTGGGCGGCCCGCACCGAGCTGCCGGTGTACCGGATCCGGCGTCAGGACGGCACATACGTGTGGGTGGAGACCGTTACACGGACCGTCACCGACGCGGCAGGCCACCTGACCGAGGTGCACGCAGCCACCCGGGACGTGACCTCACGGGTCAACGCCGAGGAGGCCCTGCGGCGGCAGCTGCGCCGCTTTCAGCACCTGGTGGATCTCACCGCAGATTTTGCCGCCCAGGACGGTGCGGAGCAGCATATGCAGACAGCCTTGGAACGCTGCCTGGACCTCACGCCGTACGCGTTCGGGTTCTACTTTCCGGTGGGCGGCGACACCCTGATCGAACCCCTGCGGGCCGGGCAGGCCACCGACGCCATGCTGCCCTGGACACTCCCGATGGAACGGCTCCACCGCAACGGTGAGGTGGGCCGGGCCCTGCGCCATCACACCGCGTTTTTCGCAGGTCCTTCGCAGGCGGTCTTCACGCCCCCGGAACCGCTGCCCCGCCCGGTGTGGACCTCGCTGGCGGTGCTGCCGGTGGTGGCACGCGGCGCGCTGCGCGGGTTCATGGCGTTCGGCACCAACGAGGCGGTCGACCTTGACGATGACACCCGCCGGCTGCTGCTCGGCGTGAGTGAACAGGCCAGCCGGGCGGTAGAACGCAGCGTTCACTTCGACGAGCTCAGGCAGTCGCGGGAGGAGACGCTGCGGGCATTGGGGCTGGCACTGGAGTACCGGGACTACGAAACCAAAGGGCACACCGACCGCGTCGTCACCCTCACCGAGCAGCTCGGTCAGGCCCTCGGCTTTACCGGCCACGACCTCGACGCCCTGCGCTGGGGGGCCTTCCTGCACGACACCGGCAAGGTCGCCATCCCCGACGCCATCCTCCTCAAACCCGGCCAGCTCGATCCCCATGAATGGGCCGTCATCAAACGCCACCCGAGTATCGGCTACGAAATGCTGCACCACATCCCCTCCCTCCCGCCAGGCACCCTCGAAGTCGTCCTGTACCACCAGGAACGCTGGAACGGCAGCGGCTACCCCCGCGGCCTCGCCGGCACCGACATTCCCCTCGCCGCCCGCGTCTTTGCCGTGGTGGACGTCTACGACGCCCTGACCAGCGAGCGGCCCTACAAGACAGCCTGGACCCACCAGGACGCCGCCGCCCAGCTGCGCCGCGAGGCCGGCGTCCTGCTCGACGCCCGCGTCGTCGACGCCTTCTTGCAGCTGCCTGTATTTGGTGAGGCCCAGCAGGCGCACAACCATGACCGTCACTCACCGTAGCTTCGGCGAACGCGCCCACGTCACGGTGACCGGGGCCGGGCCGCGGACCCTGCTGTGCGCGCACGGCTTCTGCTCCCACCAGGGCATCTTCCGTCATCAGGTCGACGCCTTTCAGGCCACGCACCAGGTCGTGACGTACGACCTCGCGGGCTTCGGTCAGTCGGATCCTGAGCTGTGGAACGCAGCACGATACGCCACCCTCGACGGCTACGCCGCGGACCTGGTGTGCCTCATCGACGAACTGGACCTGCGCCACATCACCCTGCTCGGCGCGTCCATGAGCGCCATGACCGGCCTGCTGGCCTCGCTCCACCGGCCTGAGCGCTTTGAGCGCCTGGTGTTCATCGGCGCTTCGCCCCGCTACCTGAACGACGGCCCGTACCACGGCGGTTTCGAGCGCGCGGACGTGGACGGCTTCTACGCCCTGGTGGACCGGCAGCAGGGCTGGCAGACGGCCCTGACGGGGCTGCTGCTGAACCAACCGGTGTCCCTGGTCCTGCAGGAGGTCGCCGAACGGGTGCAGGGGGTCCGGCCGGAGGTGGCGGGCGTGGTGGCGCGCGCCCTCTTCGAAGCCGACTGCCGCCCCCTGCTGCCCCGCGCGCGGCACCCGGTGCTGGTCACGCAGACCCGGGCGGACAGCGCCGTGCCCGTGACGGTCGGGGCGTACCTCGCGCGCCACCTGCCGGACGCGGAACTCGCCTTCGTGCCGGGCGTTGGGCACGTGCCGCACTTCACCGACCCGCAGGCCTTCAACGCCCGCCTGGCCCACTTCCTGATCCCCGCCCCCTGCTGAGCCCCCCAGAACCTCTGCTGGTACCGGAACGCCCGGCAGCCAGACCGATTGGTCCAGCCGCCACTGCCGTGTGAGCGTGATCGCGTCGGCCTCAACCGTGCGGCGCAACATCCCTGGTGGCCTGGCGTTTGAGTGCCGGGCCCCTCTGGTCCCGGCGGACCCTGCGCTTATTGATAACGGCGTAGCTTTGTATCGGTTGCCGTCAAACTTCAGGTGTCTGGGTGAGCTTGATCGCCGGCGGGTCTGGACGGGAGCAAGGCGAACCTGTGCCGTTATCAATAGGCTGTCGTTTCAGGCAACAGGAGCAGGCGGGCGGTGGTCTTCACGGCGTCCGGCCCCCAGGTGGCCAGGAGCGGCGTTGGCTGATCCGCGCCGCACTGGGGCAGTGCGCCAGTGTGGCCCCAGTGCACCAGATTCCGCACGGCGTCCGTGGCGAAGTCCGGGCGGCGCTGAAGGGCCTCAAGCGTGACGATCACGAGACCCACGCGGTGAAATCCTTCGCGTTGCCGCAGGTAGAAGCTCAGGCTAAGTGGGCGGCTCGTCATCAAGCACGTCAGGCGCCCACTCTGACCGGTGGACCAGTGCGTCGCCAGACGCTGGCCCAGGTGTAACCAGGGGTGGTAATGCTCCAGGTTTGACTTCAAGCGGCGTTACAAGCGTTCGCCGATGACGTGAGTGTAGACCAGGGCGTGGCGTAGCCGAGCGCCGAATGACGGCGTTCGTGGTTGTACCAGCGGTGAAAATCCGGCATGGCGGCCCGGATATCGGCCATGGAGTGCCAGTCCTGGCGGAACGCGAACTGGTCTTTGTCGGTCCGGTTGAGGCGTTCGAGGATCCCAGTTCCTCCCGGCTGATATCAAACTGAAGTAAAGATTGGCCATCATGCATTGGGAAGCAAGTGGAAGAACGTGGTGTGCGAAATCAGGGCCTCTTGACTCATCAGCCAAGCACATCTCTCGTCGACGGCCCCTTGCAACTCAGCTTGGCTCTCCCAAGCCTGATTGACCAGCCCCACTTTGACCGGTGGGGTTCGGTGTGTTCATTGTGATGACGCTATGGAGAGGGGTCTGGGGAGGGGGAGATTTCCCCCAATGGATGCCCCCGTCACCCCCGCCCCCTGACCACTCTTCGTGAGAAATCCGTCTTCATCTTTCTGGACATCTGGTCATGCTGTCCTCACAGACAACGAAGGTTTCCTCCATTCAGTGGCCTGCTCCCTGAAACACCCCCTTATGACCAGTACACAGGAGAATCACATGAACAACCAGAAACTGTTGGCCAGTATCTTCGGCACCGCCCTTCTTCTCGCCTCCTGCGGCCGCACCACCCCCGCAGCGCCCCTTACCACCCAGGCCCTGGCCTCCGCGCTCCACGACGACACGACCGGCGGCACGGACGGCTTCTTCCTGCTGTCACCCGTCGTCACCAACCCCACAGTTGACGGGGACATCAACCCGGACCTCGCCGGCGCCCTCACCGTCCGCGTCGACCAGATCAGCTTTGACCACAGCACCGTTGTGAGCGTTGGCCCCGAGTACTCCGCCGCCAACGGCCTGGTTTTCGTCGATGCCGCCTTCAACGCCAACACTGGCCGCTGGAGCAACCCTCACTATCAGTTCGACTGGAACACGGCGACTGCCGGGCTCGACAACAACAAGTACTACCGTGTCAGCGTCCTGCTGAACGGCGCTTCGCTCGGCCACGTGGATATCGACCCCGCACCGACCGGTACCGACCGCAGCAAGAAGAAACCCACGCCGGACTACGTGACGGTCGTCAACGGCCGAATCCTTCCGGTCAAATTCCACATCACCAACGTGGACGCACCCAACAGCACCGCGCCCGCCCAGGTGACCCTCAGCGCCACCTACCAGGCCACCACCGTCCCGTCACCGGTGACGGTGACCGACACCAGCAGCGTGACGCTGTCTGTCAATGCCTACGACCGTACGGGCGTCGCGGCGGTGGACTTCTACAAGAATGACGTCCTGGTCGCCACCGACAGCACGCCAGCAGACGGCTTGACCTACACCGAAAGCTTTAACAGCACGCAGAACGGCACGACAGCGACCTACACCGTGGTGGCGCGTGACGCCGCTGAGAATGCCTCAGACCGCAGCGAATCACCCACCGTGAGTGTGACCGTGGCGATCCCGGAGGAAACACCAACCACGAACCTGCCGTGAGGTGATCTGGCACCGCCGCGTTCTCCTGATGGATCCGCAGGTCCTTCTCTTACCCACCATCAGGGAAAGCATGATGCAGGGCGGCCTTCGACTTCTGACCTCCTGAGTCCCTACATCAGGCACTTCGTTAGAGGACAGCGTGCTGGCACGCTGTCCTTCTTTTGGCGAGTACCCATCATGCCCCTGCGACGGTTGTGACGCGGTGCTGGCGTGCAGAAAGAAACAGGCCCTGGAAAGGCAGGTGACCTGACGTTCGAGTCTGCCGCCCTGCCCTATGCCACCACGCCCTGAAAACAGTCTGTTGATGGTCACGCCGGCCGTGCGAAGGACAGGTGGCGTGGGTGAGATGATACGAATATCGCAATCCGGGCGTGCAGTTCGAGACATCGTTGCGCCCATCGTCATCGGAGGCCTCCCTGAGAATGTCTGCCAGGTGGGCTGGAGGGGTGAGCCCGCTCAGTCGAGGTGGTGAAGCGCGCCCCAGAACACTCTGCCCGTACTGCGCGGTGTGGAGCACAGGCGGTTCCTACAGGGGGACGCCGTAACGCTAGAGCCTCTCCGGGTGAATGCTCACCGTACGTCGTCTTCCCCATGCGGCGCTGGCAGCGCCCGCTGGCGGCCTCCGTTTTTCGGTGGAAGTTCACCACTCGACGCTGATTACCTGGGCCTGGAGCCGGCCCTCCACGGGCCCCGGGCCGAAGCGTTGGGTGAGCGCCGCTGTCGCCGCGTCGGTCGCTTCGTTCAGGCAGTCGGGGCCCCGCGTTTCGATCTCGCCGCGCATCGGCGTGCCCTGACAGAGGGCCACGGCCACATTGCGCGGCGATTCGGCCCGGCTGCGTGCGGCCACGGTGATGAAGTCAGGCACCTGCCCGAAGCCCCCGGCGGCCAGATCCCGGGCAATCACGGCGGGGTCGTGGTACCCGTGCGGCACGCGCGCCATGAAGCGCGGCGGATCATCGGGAAAGGCGACTTCCAGCGCCTCCTGAACGGTGTGGGCGAACTCGTTGTGCTCCAGACGGTCCCAGACATTGAACAGAAAGACCCCGCCTGGCCGCAGAACCCGCCGCGCCTCCGCGAAGGCCCTCGCCCGGTCGGGGAAGAACATCACCCCGAACTGGCAGACGACGACATCGAAGTCCCCGTCGGGGAACGGCAGGTGCAGCGCGTCGGCCTGCTGCCACGCCACGGGCCGGGGCGTTCCGGTCGCGGCGGCCTGGTTGAGCATGGGCAGGTTCAGGTCGGTGGCGACAATGGGCACGTCGGCGCTGAGGTCGCGGGCGAGCCGCCGGGTGAGCACCCCGGTGCCCGCGGCGACCTCAAGGACCCGGGCAGGCCGGCGGGCCACGACACGGGCGGCGAGGTCGTCGGCGTAGGGTCCGAACATCAGCGGCACCATGTACTGGTCGTAGAGCTGCGGAACGGAGCCGGTGAAGCGGCTGTCGCGGTCTGACGGGTCCATGCGGCCTTCCTTTCCCGGTGGGGCGGCGGGGATCGCGGGGGGCCCCGGGACGTCCCGCGTGGGAGGTCAGGCCAGCGGGCAGCCACCCCCGGGGTTGCCGGGCGTGCGCGTCCCCTGCCCTCAGCGTACCCCCCCGGCGCCGCGCCGGGGCCAGGGTCGCGTATCGCTCCTGTGCACGCCGGGACCTGCTCCCGTCTCCTGCTCCGTACTCCAGTCCGGGTCGTCACGCGCGCTCCGGCCCGTATGGACAGTCGGTGGCGTCCAGCCCAGCTCCAGGGGGACCGAGAACGCTCACGCCACGTGGCGCGGGTGGGGTGACTTTGCGGGGCTGATGGTGTCAAGCGCCGTGGTGAACAGGAGATTCTGCGGCCACCAGCGGGAAGGCTACGCGGCCCTTCGGGCCCCGCGCTGGTGGGGAATGACGGTCCTGCTGGCGGGGAGGTGGTGAGGTGGCGCCCCTGACCGGGCACGGAGAATTGGGTTCAGGGTGATGACTGGCCTGTCCGTATGAACGTCAGCGTGGCACAGGAACCACGCGGCTCAAGTGGCGCCTGTGCCTCACGCAGCAGGTCAGTCGAACAGGCGCCGACGCCTGAACCCGCCCGACGCTGCTGTGGGCGCCGCGAAGGGAACGTGCCGGGCCAGCGGACAGGAACGACCCTTGACGTGGCGCGCCCAGGAACGGACCTGTCTGCTCGCGTGCCGCGCCGGTGATAAGGAAGGCGCTTGCCGGCTGAGCTCAGGCGGCACACGCTGACAGGCACTTCAGTGCACGGCCTGAGCCCGGTGGAGCAGCTGCTGCAACTGAGCGAATGCCTCCGTCTGCTGGTGGTGCGTGAGCGCCCGCACAAAAGCCTGCACGTGCGGGAGGCCAGCGCGTCCAGCTTTCAGGATCAACCCGAGCTGCCGCGTCAATGGCGTCGGCAGCGGGTGCACCGTCAGGTCGATGTTGAGGACCGCCAGCCTCGGCATGATGGCCACCCTGAGGCCGTGCCGGACCATCGACACCATCACCTCGTCCTCTTCAATCTCCTGCACCCGCGTGCCCGGGATCAGGTGACGGTGCAGGTGCGCGTACAGCCGCTCGTTGCAGTCATGCTGGGACGGGGACACCAGCACCGGCTGGGCGCACAGATCCGCCCATCCTTTCGGGGGGAGTCCCTCTCCGGGCGGCGCCACGATCACGTAGTCATCCTGAAGCAACGGCACCGTGCGCAGGGGGGTCTCCTGGGGCAGTTCCTGAAACGCCAGGTCCGCCCGGCCATCCTGCACGAGATGCTCCTTGCTCTGGCCAGACGTGCCGTCCAGCAGGTGGACCTGCAGGTCAGGGTGCTGCTGTCTGAGCAGGGCCAGTACGGGAGGCAGCAGGTGAATGCCCAGGCTCCGGTACGCCGCGACCTTCAGGAGGCCGTTCAACGCCCGGCCTTCGTTCAGCACCAGGCCGAAGTCCTCGCTGTGCTGGAGACTCAGCCGGGCATGCACCAGGGCGCGTTTTCCCAGGTCGGTCAGGGTCAGTCCGACGGACGACCGGCGGAAGAGTGATTGACCGTAGAGCCGTTCGAGCGCCTGAACACTTTCACTCAGGCTGCTGGGTGACATCGCCAGCATGAAGGCGGCCCGGCCAAAACTGCCTGCTTCCGCAGCGGACACGAAGGCGCGCAGTTGAATCAGGGTCGGTCCCGCGGACATGGCCCAGTATAGAAAGCCGTCGGAAGTTCCGACGGCCGCGGTGCAGATCACCGGGCGCGCGCCGTAGGCAGCCGGGAAATCGTCCGGCAGACTTCACGACATGATCCGCGCCGCCCAACTCCCCGCCGCGATGCCGGCGATTCCGGCGCTGCTGCTCTCCGTGCTCAGCGTGCAGGGGGGCGCCGCGCTCGCCAAGGGCCTGTTTGCGCAGCTCGGCCCGGTGGGCGCCACCGGTCTGCGCATTGGCCTGGCGGCCGTCGTGCTGTGCCTGATCTTCCGCCCGGCCCTCCGTCCGCTCACGGCCGCCCAGTGGCGCGTCATCCTGCCGTACGGCCTGGTGCTGGGCGCCATGAACCTGCTTGTATTACCTGTCGTTGGCCCGGATTCCTCTTGGTCTGGCCGTCACGCTGGAGTTCGTGGGTCCGCTGCTGCTCGCGACGCTCACCTCACGCCAGACGCTGGACCTGCTGTGGGTCGCCCTGGCCGCCGTGGGCGTCGTGCTGATTGCCCCCTGGAGCGGTCAGGGGCCCGATGGGCTGGGCATGATCCTGGCCCTGCTCGCCGGTGGCTGCTGGGCGGCATACGTCGTCCTGGGCGGCAAAGTGTCGCGGGTGGTCAGCAGCGGTGTGGGCGTGACGGCCGGCATGATCGTGGCCACCCTGACCGTGCTGCCGTTCATCCTGACCAGCGGCGCACTGGTGAAAGTGACGCCCGGTCTGCTGGCGGCCGGGGCGCTCCTGGCGGTGCTGTCCAGCGCCGTTCCATTCACGCTGGAACTGATCGCGCTGCGAACCCTGCCGGCCCGCACCTTCAGCGTGCTCCTGAGTCTTGAACCCGTGGTCGCTGCGCTGTTCGGGTGGGTGGTCCTCCGCGAGACGCTGCTCGTCAGTCAGTGGGTCGCGGTGGTGCTGGTCATGGCCGCGAGCGCTGGGGGCGCCTGGACGGCGCGGCAGGCCCGCCCGGGGACCGCATGACCCCCCCTGCGCATTCCCGCGCCCGTGCGTCCCACCTCTTTGGCGTTGGCCTGCTGCTCTACGTGGCGTGCGTGTGGGGCAGCATGTTCGTGGTCGTTAAACGCCTGACTGCCGTTCTTCGCGCGGACCCTGCCGGCCAGCGAGGCGCCCTCGACCGACAACATTCATCAGGGTGAAAGGGCGCATCCGCGCCGCCATAAGGATGAGCGGCAGGTTAAGATGAGGGATGTTGACTGCCCCCCCTCTGGAAGCGCGGCTATGGCTGGACGCGCTGCCACAGCTGGTGTGGCTGGCCAGCCCGGACGGCCTCATTCACTGGGGCAACCGCGCCTGGCGTTCCTTCACGGCCCAAAGAGACACGGACCCGCCCATAGACGTGCGGACCAGGCTCTCACCCGACGACGCCGCCCGGTTCGAGCGGCTGATGTCCAGCGGGTCCACCTTTGCACTGGATCTTCCCCTCCGTGACGTCGGCGGTGAGCTGCAGTGGTTTCACCTGAACGCCACGCGCGAAGCCGACCAGTGGTTGATGACCGGCAGCAACATCAGCGGCCTGAAAGACGAGCAGTTCCGCCGCCAGACCCTTCAGGGCGTGATCGACGCCAGTCCGAACTGCATCAAAGTCGTTGATCTGGAAGGACGGCTGCTCGACATGAACGCGGGCGGGCGCGTCACCATGGAAATCGACGACTTTGAACTGTGCCGGAATCTCGCCTGGCCGAGCTTCTGGACGGGTGAAGCGCGCACGCTGGTGGAAGCCGCCCTGGAACGCGCCTGCGCCGGGGAGGCCAGCACCTTCGAAGCCCCAACGACCACGTACAAAGGCAGCCCCCGGGAGTGGGAGGTGAGTGTCGCACCCATCTACGACGCTCACGGTCACGTGCACCAGGTCAGCGCGGTCTCCCGCGACATTACGGCCCGCCGGGAGGCGCAGGACGCCGTGGTGGCCCTCGACGCCTTCGTGGCGTTCAGCGAGGCGGTCGGGACCGAGACTGACCTGCGGGCCCTGGTGCGCTAGGCCGTGAAGGTCGCGCGCTCGAGTCTCAAGCAGGTCAGCGTCGCGTACTACGAACGCTCGAACGACCGCTGGGTCGCGCAGGTGTGGTCAGAGGACGTCTTGCCGGACATCGTTACGCAGATCTGCGCGGGGATCCCGCAGGACGCCCCGAACTTCGCCGAGGTGGAGCGCGGCGGCGTTCCACTGTTCGTGGACGGGTGGGACGCTACGCGCGAGCATATCTCCAGCGCCGAGTCGTACGGGGCCGTGGCCCTGCTCCCGGTGGGCGCTCAGGGCGCGGTCCGTGGACTGTTCACGCTGGGCACTCAGGACGCCCGCAGCTGGACCGAGCGCGAGCGGGCCACCCTCCGCGCGCTCGGACGCGGGTTGAATCTGGCGGTCGAGCGCGCGAACGCGATGCAGCACCTCACGGAGGAACGCCGCAAGCTGGAGGCGGCCAATGAGGAACTTGAGGCCTTCGCGTACAGCGTGTCGCACGACCTGCGCACCCCCGTGCGGCACATCGTCAGCTTCTCGAGCCTGCTGCGTCAAGCGCTGGGAGCGGACCTGAACGGCAGGGCGCCGCGCTACCTGACCGTGATTGAAGAGGCGGCGCAGCGAATGCACACCTTGATTGACGCGATGCTGGATCTCTCCCGGACGTCCCGGCTTCCCCTGCGGGTGACCCGCGTGCACCTGGATCACCTGGTGGCTCAGCTGCGCCAGGAGTTGCTCCCTGAACCCACGGCCCGGGCCGTGCGCTGGGAGATCCGGCCGCTTCCTCCGATCATGGGGGACGCCGACACGCTGCGTCAGGTCATGATGAATCTGCTGTCGAATGCGCTGAAGTACAGCCAGCACCGTGACGGCGCCGTGATTGAAGTCTGGGCTGAGGAGCGGCCCGCGGAGTGGGCTGTGTTCGTGCGGGACAACGGCGCCGGTTTCGATCCCCGGTACACCGACAAGCTGTTCACGGTGTTCCAGCGGTTACACCGTCAGGACGAGTTCGAAGGGGTGGGCGTCGGGCTGGCCAATGTGCGCCGCATCATTCAGCGGCATGGGGGCCAGGTCATGGCGAGCGGCGTGCCCGGGGCTGGGGCCACGTTTGGCTTCACCCTGCCCAAAGGCTGAAGCTCCCGGGCGCATCAGGGACGCGTGAAGGGCCGGGTCAGTGGGCAGACAACGGCGGCAGGTGAACTCACCGGGAAGCTCCGGGCGCCAGCGCTTCCAGGTGACGTGATGCCCGGGTGAATGTGTTCGCCGCGCCAGGACATTGGGACGAGTGCTGCCGCAGAGGGCAGGAGTGGGAGCACAGCCCTGGCGAGGAGCCGTGCGGCAGGATCTGCACGGGTGATTGTCGGGGGCCGGGCGTCCTGCTGGGTCCTGGCTGTGCGGGCCAGCGCAGCTGGCGACGGAGGAGGCACTGACGGCCTGAGGGGCACCCCGTCAAACCGGTGGCCTTGTCCTGGAGACCCTGGGGCAGCCCGGAGTCAGGCTCTCAACGGAGGCCTCGCTTCTGAACACGTCACACAGGAGACGCCAGCCCGGCGAGGCGCGCGGGGCACCCTGAACGGCTCAACTGGAGCGTGCAGCCCGGATGACTGGAGAGCTTCAGCCCAACGCCGCTGCGTTCCCCTGGCGCGGCAAGCCGACCGGGCCGTCCCGGTCCGGCCTGCCGGCGAGCTCACTCACGATTCACGCCCACAGAGCACACCCCGGCCCGGGACGACCTGATAAAAGGAAGGCATGACCGCAGATGGTTCGTCCACGCCCCTGACTGAGCACACCCTGTTTGACCAGGGCGGTGAGATGGGCGCCCTGCTGCGGGAGTACGACTGGACCCAGTCGCCGCTGGGCGCGCCCGGCACGTGGTCGCCGCGCCTGCGCACCTACGTCGAGCTGATGCTCGCCTCGAAACAGCCGATGTACATCGGCTGGACTCACGACCTGCTTGCCTTTTACAACGATGCCTACCGCCCTATTCTCGGTGCCGACAAGCACCCGGGCGCACTGGGCCGCCCGACCGCCGCCATTTTCGGGCGCGACGGCTACCCTGGCCTGAAGCCGTACTTTGACGCGCTGCTTGAGCGGGGTGAGGCCTTCGCCTTCGAGAATATTCTCGTGCCGCTCATCCGGCACGGCTACCTGGAGGAGTGTTACTTCGACGCCAGCTACACGCCCATTCACGGCGATGGCCGGGTCGAGCGTATGCTCGCCACTGTCAACGAAACCACCGACCGGGTGCTGGGCAACCGCCGGACCGAAACGCTGGCCCACCTCGCGGCCCAGCTGCTGCGCGCCGGCGACGCGGCCCAGATCACCACGGCCGTGATGGACAGTGTTCAGACCAATCCCGCTGACCTGCCCTTTGCGCTGCTGTACCTGACAGGCGCCCGGCAGGCCCTGACGTATCAGGCGGGGGTGGGCCTGGAGGACGCCGCACTGGCGTCGTTTCATCAGATCCCTGACGCCTGGAGGCAGGGGGATGACCTGGACATTCTCAGCATTCCCCCACAGCCTGCCTCACCCTGGCCCGAACCGGTCACGCAGGTGGCCGTCCTGCCCCTCGTTGAGCGCGGTACGGCGGCGGACCGACTCGGCGTGCTTGTCGTCGGCCTGAATGCCAGGAAGCAGGTGAACGCGCCGTACCGCGACTTTCTGGAACTGTTCAGAAGCCAGGTGACCGGCGCGCTCCGCACGGCGGACCTGACTGGCGTTCTCCTGGCGCGCACCCAGGCGCTGGAGGCGTTTGTGCAGCTGTCACGGGACATGATGGCGGAAACGGACCGCTTCGCGCTGGTGCGCCGGGCGCAGGAGATCGTGCTGTCCTTGCTGCCCGAAGGGTACGCGGTGTACTACGAGCTGGAAGAGGGGCTGTGGCGCGTCAAGGCCCAGGTGGGTGATCTGGGCGATGACCGCCTGCAGACCCTCGTCACGGCGGGCCTGCCGTTTGATTCCCCCACGTTGCTGACGCCCTTCAGAAGTGGTGAACCGTTCTACCAGGACGTCTACGCGCAGGGCGCCGATACGCCGGTGGAGGTCGTGCAGCACGTTCAGGCGGTGGTGACCCTTCCTGTACAGGTGCAGGGCCGGACGGTGGGCCTGTTCGCGCTGGGTCTGTTTCACCAGCGGACCTGGACGGCCGTCGACCGGGCCGTGCTGGACACCACCGTGCACAGCCTCAGCCTCGCCCTGGAACGCGCCGGGTACCTCGGCCAGCTCACTGCGCAGCGCGACACGCTGGATGCCCAGACCCGCGCGCTGGGAGACGCCAACGAAGAACTTGAAGCGTTCGCGTACAGCGTCAGTCATGACCTCCGCACGCCCGTCCGGCATATTGCGGGCTTCAGTTCGGTGCTGCGCAAATCCCTGGGTGACAGCCCCAACGAGAAGACGCTGCGGTCCCTGACCGTGATCGAGCAGGCGGCCTACCGCATGAACAGCCTGATTGATGCCATGCTCGAGCTGTCCCGAACGTCCCGGCAGCCGCTGCTGCTGCGACTCGTGGACCTGGGCGCCGTGCTGGCTGACGTGCGCGCCGAGTTGGTCCCGGATCTGCTTGAACGAGAGATTTCCTGGCAGATCGGTCCACTGCCGCTGGTGCTGGGGGATCAGGACCTGCTCCGGCTGGCGCTGCTCAATCTGATCTCGAACGCCCTGAAGTACTCCCAGCACCGGGCGCTGACGGTGATTGAAGTGAAGGCCGTGGAGCGCCCGGACCACTGGGTCCTGGAGATCCGGGACAACGGCGTCGGCTTTGACCCGGCCCACGCGAGCCGGCTGTTTGGCGTGTTCCAGCGCTTACACCGCCAGGAGGACTTCGAAGGCACCGGGGTGGGCCTGGCCAACGTCCGGCGCATTGTGTTGCGGCACGGAGGTGAGGTCTGGGCCTCGGGCGCGGTGGATCAAGGGGCCACCTTCTCGATCAGCCTGCCCAAAGCGAAAATGACGGCTCGTCCGGGCTGAGGAGCCCAATGGAGGGGCTGGCCAGATGGTGGCCCACCTTCACGGCCGTTCGTACCACGGGCAGGCGGGTCTGCACGCGGCCGTGACGCGCCAGATCACCTGGAGCAGGGGCCTGACCGCGCACGAAACCTGCTGGCACAAGGTGCGGCAGGGACCCGCCGCCGCCGCCGGCCTTGAGGGGCAGCGCGGCGCCCTGCACGGCGGGCCGGCAAACAGCCGTCACCAGCACGGTGGACGTCCGCTCCCGTCCGTGGTGAAGTGCACCCGGGCCGCGTCGTGCCGGGGCTCCAGGAGAACTGCGGGGCAGAGGTGCAACAGGCCCAGTCGGCCTGACGAGTGAGGTGAGGCCGGTTCCTGACCCCCCGCCTGCGCGGACTCAAACGCCACCGCAGAGGCGGCGAGCGAACCTGACTCGTGCTGACATGAGCGCAGCCTCAATCGCCTGCGCCGCCTGAGCGTGTCCTTCGGGCCGTCCGGCGTGGACGTACGCCACCCTCAAAGTTTGGGTGCCGTCTGCTATACGCTACCCACTCCGCCCGCAGATATTTCTGCGCGTCGGAAAGGCGTGTGGGCCTGTTGGTGGACTGGTAGTCCTCTGCACAGCGGCGAGGGCCGTTCAGGCACGCAGACCCAGCGTGATGCGCCGCGCAACCCCCGCGAAGGAAGCGCCACTGCCTCACTTCGGGGTGCCCTGCAGAAAGGACGCACAGGACCTGCACCCTGCTGCCGGCGGCCGGTGCGCGAGCCGGATTTGCCCGGTACTGAACCGGTGAACCCTATACCATAGGGCCATGACTGAGCCACACGCTGCCGCACGCGAGCGTCAGACGCTGCAGCGAGCACAGGCGCTGTACGACATGGCCCGGACCCTCACCGACGGGCCGAGCGAAGAGGAGTTGCTGCGCCGCGTGGTGAATAGTGTCGTGGCGGTGCTGGGAGTCAACCGCGCCGTCCTGCTCACCTTGAGTGAGGACGTGCCCCGCGTGGAGCACTTTCTGGTGGCCGGTCCGGGCGCGGTGCACGTGCAGCGCCCCACCTGGCAGGAACTGGCCACCGGCCTGACCGGCTGGGTGCTGCGCGAGCGGCGGGTGGCGCGCTCACCCGCGGGGCAGGACGACCCGCGGGAAGGCCCGGAGGCCCGGCAGCGCCGGCGTGAGACGGTGTGTGGCGACATCATCGTGCTGCCCATCATGATGAAGACACGCGTCTTCGGGACGCTCACGCTCATCAATCTGCCGTGGGGGCCACCTTTCACGGATGATGACGTGGCCTGGCTTGAAGCCCTTGTGCACCAGGCCGCCGCCGCCGTGCAGCAGGAGCGGCTGATTCAGACGCTGCACCGCCACGCGCTGTTCGATGCCCGCACCGGCCTGCCCGCACGGCCCCTTGCGAACGACCGGCTCCGGCAGTCCCTGTGGCACGCACAGCGATCGGCGACGTCTTTCGCCCTTCTCCTGCTTCAGCCGGAGCCGCCAAGTGACGCCCAGAGCGCCTCATCCGCCGAGTTCCGGGACGCCCTGGCCGTGCAGATCGCCCGGCGGTTGCAGGACCTGCCAGGAGCGTTCAGCACCCTCGCCCACTGGGACGACGAGACGTTCATGCTGATTGCCGAGGACGTTCCTGACGAACACCACGCGTTCCGCGTCGTTAATCAGGTGATGAACGCCTTCGCCGAGCCGTTCGTCCTGCCTGACCTGCCGGCGCCTCTTCCAGTTACCGCGTCCGTGGGCGTCAGCATCTTTCCAGTCGACGGGCAGGACGTGGTGGCGCTGCACAAGCACGCGGCGGTGGCGCAGTACAATGCCCGGCATGCCGGCGGCGGATCCGCCGCGCGGTTCTCGCCCACCGTCACGGACCAGCAGCGCCTGGCGCAGCAGATTGCCGCGGCCCTGCCGGGCGCCCTCGAACGCAACGAGCTGTTCCTGATGTACCAGCCGCAACTTGACGCGCAGCGCCGCCTGTGGGGCTTTGAAGCGCTGCTGCGCTGGCAGCACAAAACGCTGGGGCTGGTGCCGCCCGACGTCTTTATCCCCGTGGCCGAACGCACCGGACTGATCCTGCCGTTGGGCGAATGGGTGATGCGCCAGGCGTGCCGGCAGCTACGCGCCTGGCAGGACCGTGGGGCCCTGAACCTTCACATGGCGGTGAATGTCTCTCAGGTGCAGTTGCAGCACCCGGAGTTCGTGCATCAGGTGGAGGCGGCGCTGCGTGCTGCGGGCCTGAACGGTGAGCAACTCGAACTCGAGCTGACCGAGCAGATGGTGTTTCAGTGTTCCGAGGTGGTCCGGGCGAAGCTCGCCGCACTGCATCACCTGAACGTCCGTCTCGCGCTGGATGACTTCGGCGTGGGGCATTCGTCCATGCAGACGCTTGCCCAGCTTCCATTTGACGTCCTGAAACTCGATCAGTCCTTTGTGCGGGATCTCGAAGGCAACGCCCGCACCCACCGGATCGTAAAAGCCATCGTCGACATGGCCCATGACATGAAAATGACGGTCGTCGCTGAAGGCGTGGAGGGCGCCATTCAGTGGCAGCTGACGGAGGCGCTCGAATGCGACCGCACGCAGGGCTACCTGCTCAGTCGCCCGCTGGCTGCGGAGGCCGTGCCGGCCTGGATGAACCTGCATGCCAGTGACGGCCGGGGCCTGCCGCGCCCAGAGCGCTGAGACCCGCACCGTGAATCGGTCGCCCTGAGCGGCACCCCGCCGGTGCTGGAGCAGCACATCGCCGGCACCGGGCTCCGCACGACCGGGCTGCCCGCCGGGGGCCGTCTGCTCTCCACGGCCTCAGCGCACGGGAGACCCCGCGCCGCCCACCTGCACCGTCCACACCGGCGGACGCTGAGCGTGATCACGCGCCGTAGTCTGTGCAGGTCCCCTGGGGGCACAACCAGTCGAATTCACCATGACGGCCCTGAGTCCGCCGGTTCCGGGTGGGCAAGTTCGTTCAGGTACCGGTCATTGGGCCAGGAATGCAGCCTGGTGTCGTTGTTGTCGCGCAGCCAAGCCCGGAAGAGCAGGCCAAAGGGTTGCCCCCATGACCGCACCAACCTGGGGAACAGTCGGCGACCCGGTCAGAGGTATGCCCTGATGGTGTTTCGGCGCACCTCCGGACAAACCTGCAGCAGACCGCAGCCCGGGAAGGCTGAACCCGGTTTTTCAGTGTTCGCCGGGGATTTTATGCGTGGGGGGCCAGCACAACTCAGCGGTGCGGGACCTCCGGTGGAGGTCCCGCAGTGGCATCGCTTGTGGCGGAACGTCCCCGCTGGACCGGGACGTTCCGGCTGGATCAGGGGGTGGCGAGCACGACGGGCGTGTTGGGCAGAGTCACGCTCACGCCGTTGTAGTTCACGAACAGGCCGCCAGTGGACGAGGCCGAGTCGAGAGTGACGTTCGAAATCACGCCGTCGTGCAACGGGCCACCCGGGCAGGACCCACCGTCGAGCGGGACCGTGCTGTCAGACGTGAAGGCGCTCATTCCGGTCAGGTTGAAGCCGGTGATCTGGTTCCTCACGCGGGCGTCGTTGGTGATCGTGGCGTTGACCGCCGCTGAGCGGCCGCGAGTCACGGTTTGAGGCTGCGCCACTCGGTCGCGGCCCACCACAACGGTAAAGGTGCAATCGTAGTGGTACGACTCGGTCGCGTTGTAGGTGAACGTAACGTATTTGGCGTTCTTCTGCAGGGCCTGGTTGTTCCAGCCGAAAGCGAGCTGGACGTCGCCTTTCCCCACGAAGCCGGTGCCGGTGCTGGCGTTAAACGCGACATCCTGCGCGCTGAGGGTCGGGGCGGTGGCGACGGGCGTCTGACCGCAGGAGGCCAGAAGGACGGAGGTGACAGCGGCGACGAGACTCAACGGACGAGCCAGGTGGTAGAACATACGGCTCCTTGGGTTTGGCCGGGCTCACCATTTGCTCCTCCTGCCTGAGGTGACCGCATTACAGGGCAGGATTCATCGCAGCCAAAGAGAAGAGTGACCAGCGGACCGGTCGTGGCTCACAACGTGTCCTCGTGTTGGTACTGTCCTACGCGTTGCCTGAGAGCATCGGGAGCTCAGATTCATCCCATATCGGGACTGTGGTGACGTCAGGTTCGCTGCCGATTTCCGCTCGGATCAGTAAGACCACATTAAGCCGAACATAAGATTTCGCACCCCCCCTTTTGCACCCCCGGCGGTGGTACTGACCTTTCCCGGGAAACCTGAGGCAAGCTGAACGCGCCGGCGTCAGGAAATCGGCCCGACGACCGCGGAAAAGCAGGCCCGGTCAGTGAGTCACGGTTGGGAACTCTGGCAGGGTCAGCCAGGTACGGCCAACCTGAGTTTCGAGCGAACCGCGGTGTGCAACCGCAGCCTGCTTTAAAAAATCCGGCTTCGCTGCTCCGCCTGTCTGCCTGGCACAATCCACGAGAAATGCGGGCGGCGGTCTGAGTGTCAGACCGCCGCCCGCATTTCTCGTTTCTCGCTCAACTGACCTTCCCAGACCTCCTGCCGTGGCTGAATCAACACGCATTCAGCGGGTCAGTCAATGGTGTCCGGGTTGTGGGATGGGCGGCGCAGGGGGGGCCGCCAGGAAACTCAGCGCAAAGCCGGCAAGGCCCGCCATGAACGTAATTCCAGCCCAGAGCTCCACACTCCATCCCTCCCCGAAAAGCACAGACACCACCAGGAAATGCACTCCCCACAACACGACGGGGGTCACGAATCCAATGAGCCACAGTCCCCACGCATGCGTGCGGACATCCTCCCGCCGCAGCAGGAGATCCGCCACGAGGCCGGCAGCCAGGGGACTGGCCAGCAGCACCAACCCCCCCAGGTCCTGAGCCCCGGCGAAACTCAGTGCTGACATCAGCAGTCCATTCAGCCCGTAAAGGAAGGTCAGACTCCCGAAAGGCAAGCGCCAGCGTCGCGCCATGAGCAACAGGGGCAGCAGCAGAATGACAGTGGTAAAGAGGATGGACGCGAGATTGTAGTTCTGCGCCAATTGGGCTGTGAGGTCGCCCTGTTGAGTCAGGTACTTAACGCTGTGTTTGACGTGCAGCGTTACGGTGGACCCCCAGACGTACATGTGGAAGAAAGACACGAAACTGAGGGCCGCCGTTGCGGACAGCAGAGTCGGCAGGAACGCACCAAACCGTGGTGCGTGGTCTGCGTGAGGATGCTTCCACCGGGCTTTGAAAGGGCTCAGCACAATCAGCTGCATGCCCAGCAGCAGCAGGAGATGGGTCGGGCTGAGCAGGGCCTCCACATCTTTTTCAATCCCGAAGATGGTGTGCCAGAGCAGGTCTCCGACGCCGCCAAGGCCGAACACAGCAATGCCAGCAAGGCCCAGATCGTAGCCCAGAGGCACAGCGTTCAATCCACGTGCGCCCCGGCGGACGTGGCGCCAGACCAGCAGAGCAATCCAGCCAGCGGTGGCCAGGTAGCCAGAATAGAACAGGCCGTGCCAGGGCGTGAAAAATGTTTCCAGGCTGGACGGCAGGTTGGAATGTGCCCAACCATCGACGAACAGTCCAATCATGAGCCAGAAGCCCAGCAGAATGGTCACGAGGTTCTCCCAGCGTCTGGCGACGGGCCGGGTGTTGGGAACGGACGCAAGGACAGGGGGGGAGTGGACGGTCATGGGGAAGCCTCCAGGTTGCGGGGGGGTGTGCTGCGTGTACCGCGGTTTCCTTGATGGGGGACCCTTGAGGCGCTGAGGGTCTGTCTGGCAGGGCTCAGGGGGTGGGCAGCCGTTTCAGTGCCGTGTACGACGAGAGAACACTGGTGGGAACACTCGAGACGGTGGACGGTGGAAGCCCTTCGGAGTCGTGCCTTTGGAGAGTCGTGCAGCTGCGGGAGGGAGGTGAACACGTTCATCGTCATACGTGCTTTAGCTTCGGCCGCTTTCCCGCGCGGCGCATCCATCAAATGTGTGAAGTATCACTCCTGCAAAAATGGCAGGTGGGTTTGACAAAACTAATTGTATTAGCCAGTATACAAATCGGGATAGGAAAGGCCAATGAAGTCCGCCGCCGCCAACCACGCCACTTCCCCTTCAACGGCGCTGCCCGCATCACACCAGCCCCGCACCAAAAGGAGCCTTCCATGGCCTTACACTCCCTCCAGCACGACGGCAACACCCTCGCGTTCGATGACACGGGTGGCGTCGGTCCCCTCATTATCGCTCTTCCCGGCATGGGCGACCTGCGCGGCGAATATCGCCATCTCACCCCTTACCTCACGCAGGCCGGCTACCGCGTCGTCACCCTGGACATCCGCGGACACGGCGACACAGGCGCGCAGTGGACTGACTACAGTGCGCACGCTGTGGGACGCGACATCATCGCCCTGATTGACCATCTTGGCGTCACAGAGGTTGTGCTCCTCGGCAACTCCTTCGCCGCCGGCGCCGCCGCGTGGGCGGCCCATGACGCCCCCGAAAAAATCAGTGCCGTCGCCATGCTTGGCCCAGTCGTCCGCGACCCTCCCCAGCCGCCTCCCTTCTTCATCAAGGCCATCCTCGAAGTCGGCTTCGCCGGCCCCTGGCGCGTGAACTTCTGGACGTGGTACTGGGACACCCTGTTCCCCACCAGGAAACCTGCTGACCACCGCAGTTACCGGGCGCACCTTGTCGCGAACCTGCGCGAGAACGGCCGGATGCGCGCGCTGAAAACCATGATTGATCTCAGCAAAGCAGACACCGAAGGCATCCTTGGCGTGCCCCCCAAACCCACCCTGATCGTCATGGGGACCAAAGACCCCGACTTCAGAGACCCCACCGCCGAAGCCCAGTGGCTCGCCAGCCGCACCAGGGGCGAAGTCATGATCGTCGAAGGTGCCGGGCACTATCCTCACACCGAGATGCCCGAACAGGTTGCGCCACGTCTCCTGAACTTCCTGAAGGGCGTGCGATAGGTGCCACGCGCCGGACTGGACCTCCAGCGCGTTCTGAACGCAGCCGCCTCCATCGCCGATGCCGAAGGCCTCGGCGCGCTCTCGATCTCGCGCCTGGCACAGGAACTCAGGGTGAAACCCCCGAGCTTGTATAACCACGTCGAAAGTCTCGACGCCGTGCGCGACGGCCTCATGCAACGCGGCCTGCGGGAGATGCTGGAGGTCAGCCGAGACGCGATTGCAGGCCGATCAGGCCGGGAGGCGCTTGACGCGCTTGCACACGCGCACCGCAGGTACGCCAAAGGCCACCCGGGCCTGTACGCCGCAATGCAACTTCCGGTGATGCAGGGCAGCGAGCACTCACACGCCCTTGGAACAAAGTATGTCGACGCGGTGCTGGCAGTTCTCCGTGGGTATGGCCTTGAAGGAGACGCCGCCCTGCACGCCACCCGCTGCCTGCGCGCCGCGCTCCGCGGTTTTATCGACCTGGAGGTGGGAGGCGGCTTTGGTCTGGCCCTCCAGGTCGACGAGAGCTTCGAGCGGCTGCTGCACATGCTGCACGACGGCCTGATCGAGCAGGCCCGCCACCCAACGTGAAACCGAAACGAGGGCCTCGAACGATGCTCAGGCCGTCGCCGCGAGGGACGCAGTTGCCCGCCGGGTGCCGTGCCGCTGCACCGCCTGGTTTTACATCGCCTGGACTTCCGCTGGTCGAGGATCCTCCGGCGTGCCGCGGAGCTGCGCTTTGAGCTGAACTTTCTCGTGGTTGTTCACCTGGAGCCAGTGTTCACCGCGGAGTCCGGCCACCATGGCCCACAGCAGCACGAGGGAGGGCCGCTCACCCAGGGCGAGCAGCCGCCGGTACGTTTCGACTGGACCCACCTCGCGCAGCTCCCCGATGGTCACGATGCCGGCCTGCCGCAGCAAACGGGCGCTTTTGTCCCCCAGGTTGGGCAGCGAAGCCACCGGTGCCGAATCGGAAGCCACCATACGGCCAGTCTAGACCGCGGCCGGTCCGGACGCCTCAGCGCACCGGTTCCCAGGACAGCCTCAGGAGGAGATGAAGCCGGGTCACGTGAGCCTTCGGCCCGGCCCGGACTCTGGTCTCCCCTCACCGGGAGCAGGCGTGAACTGACGCTTCACCCTGAGCGCCCGGACCGCCGGCGAAGGTCGGCGCATGTGGGTGAGGGGCGTGCGGAAGGCCGCCCAGGGCCGCGCCCCTCTGGCCTGCCCGGGCCACCCTGTTGTTTGGTTGACACGCGCGGGCGGCGCTGACCTTCACGCTGGCTGTGGAGGAATAATCATGAACACAGACACACTGAAAGCAGGCGGTATGGGTGGACTCGCGGGCGGTATGGTCTTTGGCATGCTGATGGGCATGATGGGCATGCTGCCCATGATTGCGGGGTTGATTGGCAGTTCCAGCGCTGCGGTTGGGTTCGCCCTGCACCTGCTGCTCAGCATGCTGATCGGCGCGGGCTTTGGACTGCTGCTGGGTCACCGGGTGCATTCGCGCGGTGAAGGCGCCGGACTGGGGGTGATGTACGGGCTGCTGTGGTGGATTCTGGGGCCACTGGTCGTGATGCCCACCATGATGGGGATGGGCGTTCAGTTTGCCAATGCGTTGAGCACGCCGAACCTCATGAGCCTGATGGGCCACCTGATCTACGGGGCAGTGCTGGGCGGGACCTTCGCGGCGCTGACCCACCGGCAGGCCACGGTGCACCCGATCACGCCCTGATGCCCATGCCGGAACAGTCACAGGCCGGAGCAGCGGAACGATCAGGTCCGGCTGGAACCTGTCGCGCCGGCAACACACGCGTCTGTTCCGGCAGGCCAGACTGGCGCATGCCTGTGCCCCTGTGTTGCGCCTGTTCCGCGGAGTTCCGTCATGAGCCCGGTTGATCCGACGCGCCGGCTGCTTTCCCTGCTCGGCGTGGGGGCAGCCCCGCGGGCGCCACAACGGGCCTGGGCGGTCACCGACACCGACTGGATGAACTCCATCAGTGAGCCGGACATGCAGCGGCTGGGGCAGATCTGCCCGCCCCGCCGCTACAGCCGCGGCGAACGCGTCTACCGGCGGGGTGAGCCGGCAGGAAATCTGTACATCCTGCTTGAAGGGCACGTCAAGCTCGCCCAGCCCGGCTGGCTGGGCAACGAGCGCGTCCTGACCGTCTGCGGTCCGGACGACTTCTTCGGGGAGAACTTCCTGACCCTCGCCCGGACCTGTCTGGCTGATGCAGTGTGCCTGACCGACCACACGGTCGTGTGCCCGGTGAGCCGCGAACAGTTTCTGGAAGTCGCCACGCAGTTGCCCCGGGTGGCCCTGACTTTTGCGGTGGTGCTGGCCCGGCGCAACGCGCTCCTGGAGGAGCGCCTGCACGTGATGACCCAGCCGGTGCAGGTGCGCCTGGCGCGCGTCATGGCGGAACTCGCGGTCCGGCTGGGTGAGGACCTCGGCGGCCACGTGTATCACCTCAGGCTGGACCTCCGGCACGACGAGATTGCGAGCATGGCGAACGCCAGCCGCGTGAGCGCCACCCAGGCGATCAGCGCGTGGCGCGCCCAGGGCCTCGTGCGCGGAACCCGCGGCGACTACCGCGTGAACGTCCGGGGCCTGGAGACCCTGATTGAGCAGCTGGAACTGGAGGCGCTCGAGTGACGGCCTCACCAGCCGTGTGGAACGTGCCGTGCGCGCTCGGCGAGGCGGTCATGTCGGTGGACGTGGCGGTGCTGGGCGGCGGAGCGGCGGGGCTGACGGCCGCTCAGGTTGCTGCGGCCCGGGGCCGGACGGTCATGCTGATCGAGCGCGACCGGCTGGGTGGCGAGTGCCTGTTCACCGGCTGCGTGCCGTCCAAAACGCTGCTTTCCCTGGCCCGGCGGGTTCACGCCGCGCGCTCCACCGAGGCGCTGGGACTCGCCGTGCTGGGCACCCCCAACTGGGCGGCCGTCCAGGCCACCCTGCGCCGGACCACCCTCGCCTTCCAGGCGGCGGACAGCCCGCAGGCCGTGCAGGCCAGTGGCGTGCGGGTGGTAAACGGCGAGGCCCGCTTCGTGGCGCCCCGCACCCTGGAACTGCAGTGTGAAGGGCACACGCATCAGATCGTGGCGCAGGAAGTCATTCTGGCCACTGGGGCGCATCCGGTGGTTCCGCCCATTCCGGGGCTCGCGGACCTGCCCTACCTCACCACCGAGACCCTCTTTGACCTGCCGCAGGCCCCCGTTCACCTGTTGATCCTCGGCGGTGGCCCGGTCGGGTGTGAGATGGCGCAGGCGTTCGTGCGTCTGGGCAGCGACGTGACCCTCATTCAATCCGCAGCGCAGCTGCTGCCCCGGGATGAACCCGAGGCGGCCCGGCACCTGCTGCAGGTCCTGCGGGCCGACGGGGTGACCGTGCACCTGAACGCCACCGTCCAGCGGATGCGGCACGGGCCGGACGGCGTCGCCGCCGAACTGGCAGGCGGCGCGACCGTTCATGCCTCGCACGTGCTGCTCGCCACCGGCAAGCAGCCCAACGTGCATCACCTCGGCCTGGACGTGATTGGCGCCGCCTACGACGAGCGCGGTCTTCACGTGGACGCCCGGATGCGCTCCACGACGGTGCCGTACCTGAGCGGCGCGGGAGACGTGGTGGGCGGCCCGATGTTCACCCATGGGGCGACGGAGCGGGGCACACTCGCGGGCCTGGGCGCCACCGGCCTGCTCGGGCGCCTGCTGGCGCGCGCCCGCGCGCCGGGTGCCCAGGTCGAGCGGATTCCCTGGGTGACGTTCACGGCGCCTGAAGTGGCCCACTGGGGCCTGACGGAAACGGACGCGGTGCGGCAGTACGGCCGGCGGGTGACCGTCGTGGAGTTTGATTTCGGTCACCTGGACCGCGCCATCACGGAGGGCACGCCGGGCTTTGTGAAACTCGTTGCGCTTCGGGGGTGGCTGGGCACGCCGCTGGGCCTGCGGGTGGTCGGCGCCCAGGTGGTGGGCGGCCCGGCCGGGGAGCTGGCGCAGTTGCTGAGCCTGCCCGCCCGCCTGGGCGTTCACCCGCTCAAGCTGGCCCTCCTGCCCGCGCCCTACCCGACCTACGCCGAGGCGGCGCGGCAGACGTACCTGGGCCTGTTCACGCAGGGCCGGGCGTTCGGCGTGCGCCGCCCCGGGCGGGCCTGAACGCCGTGGGCAGGCTCAGCGGCGCCTGGCCTTCCAGGCCGCGCGGAGGGGGGCCAGCGGGCCCCCTGGCGGCCCGCTGCTCTGCCGCTGAAGATGGCCGGCGAGGTACCGGACCACGAGTTCGGCATCCGGACCGGCGCCCCGCAGGGTCGCGGACGCGAACGCGCGCTGCCCGCTGAGACCCGCGTAGTACAGGCCCGGCACCGTGAGACTCCGGCCCAGCCGCTGCACCGGTTCGCCCCGCACGTCCAGCGCCCCGGTGCCGAACAGGTACTCGAGGCCGGTGCGGTAGCCGGTCGCAAAAACAACGCTGTCGACCGCCTCCTCACGCCCTGTGGACCACACCACACCCCGCGCCGTAAAGCGGGCGAACATGGGGCGCTGGTCCAGGCGGCCTTCACGGAACGCCGCGCGGTACGTGCCCGGATCGAACACGCTCCGCGGGCTGGGCAGCCGGCCAAACTGGCCCAGCGGCAGCTGGTCGACCTGCAGCCACGTGATCCAGTCGTGGACATCCCGCCCCAGCGGACGCTGCGGGACGAACGGCACCGGCGTGCGTGCCGCCAGCGTGACCCGCGCCATCCGGGCGAGCTCCACCGCGATCTGCACGGCAGAGTTCCCGGCCCCCACCACCACGACCCGTTCCCCGCGGAAAGGGTCCGGCTGCCGGTACTCCAGCGAATGCAGCGTCCGGCCCTGAAAGCTCGCGTGTCCCGGGAGCTCCGGAACGCGCGGCGTGCGGTACGTCCCGGTCGCCGCCACCAGCGTCCGGGTGCTGAAGGTCCGGCCGTCGCCGGTCAGGACGCGGAACGCCGCGCCGGTGGGCAGCACCTGGGTGACGTCCGCGCCGGTGACCAGCGGAACGCGGTGCTGCCGGGCGTACGCCTCCAGGTACGCCGTCACCTCATCGCGGGCCGGGTAGTGGTCCGGGTCACCCGGAAAAGGCAGGCCCGGCAGAGCCGCGTAGCGGGCCGGGGAAAACAGTTTCAGGCTGTCGTAATGCCGCAGCCAGGAGCCGACCGGGCGTGCGCCTGCCTCCAGCATCAGAAACGGCAGCCCACGGCGCTGCAGATGGTGGGCCGTGGCCAGCCCCGCCTGCCCGGCCCCCACGACGATCGCGTCAACCATGATCGGCCTGGACAGGTGTAGCACGGCGTGGCCTGAGGCAGGCTCCCCAGCAGGGGGCGTCCTCCCGGGACTCTGCCGCGGCCGGTCCAGGCGCGGCGCATGGGCGCCTCGGCGGGCTTTTCCGGCGGGCGCCGCCTGCCTCGCCGCCTCGGCGCTGGGCAGATCCGATCTCCCGCCCAGACCACCCACCGGGGTGAAGGGTACCTCGGCCCGCAGGGTGAACGGCCGGCAGGGGGTCACGCCGTTCCGCCGGTATCCGGTGGGTGGCGGTGCGGTGCTGCTGCCCCTCGGCAGCCTCAGGCCTGAGCCGTTTGAAGTCAGGCGCCTGCACCCACCGGCGCGGCCAGCGGGGTGCCGCGCTGGCACGGCGCTGCGGTGCGCGCGCCGCCACTGCACTGCGCTCGACTGACCCGGCGGCCCACCTGAACAGGCTCGGCCCTGCCGGCCTCGGCGGCCGGCAGGGCCGGAACACCTGAGGCTCCGCTGCGTGCGCCGCAGCACCTGGGAACAGGGGCAGGGTGGTGAAAACCGGCCTGGGGGTCATGAGGATCCTCCGGGGGGGTGCTCCACGCTCCCGCGTGGAACTGTCCAGCAGCCTGGGGCGGGGCAGGACAACGTCACCTGCTGACCCACCACGACGGCTTCATGCGCAGGCGCGTGCCACACCAGCGTCTGCGGCCCGGCACGCAAGGTCACGCGCTGGAACCCCCCGGCGAACGCGCAGGCCATCACTTCCCCCTGGAAGGCATTCTCACCGAGCGCCCGGTGCATGGTTTCGGGCCTCATGACGAGCGTGACCGGGCCTTCGCGCGCCACGCCCACCTGGAACACGCCCAGCCCGGTCCGCACCTCCTGGCCCCGCTGCTGCCCTGGAATAAAGTTCACACCGCCGAAAAACGCAGCGACATCCACGGACGCCGGGCGGGTGTAGAAGGCCTGCGGCGCCCCCACCTGCGCGAGCGTGCCGCCGAGCAGCAGGCCGATGCGCTGCCCGATGCTCAGGGCCTCCTCCTGGTCGTGCGTCACGAACAGCATCGTCGTGCCGGTCGCCTCCTGGAGCGCAGCGAGCCAGGCGCGCAGGTCACGTCTCAGGGGCGTGTCCAGGGCGCTGAACGGCTCGTCGAGCAGCAACACCCGGGGGCGCGTGATCAGGGCGCGGGCGAGCGCCACGCGCTGCGCCTGCCCTCCGGAGAGCCCCTGCGGTCGGCGCGCACCGAAGCCGGCCAGGCCGACCTGTTCAAGGGTTTCGTCCACCCGAACCTGCCACGCCCGGCCCCGCTCCCCGCGCAGGCGCAGCGCGAACCCCACGTTCTCACCGACGGTCAGGTGCGGGAACAGCAGCGGCTCCTGAAACACAACGCCCAGCTCCCGGCGTTCGGCGGGCACGCCCCGCATGGACTGCCCGCCGATGTGCACGTCACCCTCGTCGGGCAGCTCAAGACCAGCAACGAGCCGCAGCAGGGTCGTCTTGCCGCTTCCGGAAGGACCCAGCAGCGCGAAGCGTTCACCCGCGCCCAC
The DNA here is from genome assembly GCF_020229735.1 of Deinococcus taeanensis. Lineage (NCBI taxonomy): Bacteria > Thermotogati > Deinococcota > Deinococci > Deinococcales > Deinococcaceae > Deinococcus > Deinococcus taeanensis. Next base: position 347,913 of record NZ_CP083457.1, read on the forward strand.
CTCCAGGCTCAGGCCCCGCAGCACCTCTGCCTCCGGGCCGTACCGTTTGCGCAGGCCCTGCAAGGCGAGCCCATTCACGCCGGCCATCCGCGCAGTTTCCAGGCGACCAGGCTGAAGATGAGCAGCGCGGGCGTGACGTACACCACGCTCAGGGCCGCGGTCAGCGCGTAGTCCCCGCCCTGCGCGGAGGCGAACAGCAGCGCAGGCAGCGTGGCCACCTGCCCGCCGCCCACAATCAGGGTCAACAGGTACTCACTCCACGACACCAGGAACGCCAGCAGCGCCGCGACAAGCACACCCGGCAGCAACAGGGGCAGCGTCACCCGCGTGACCACCTCGCGGCGCCGGGCGCCCAGCGTCCGGGCGACCTCCTCGAACCGCGCGTTGTACCCCTCGAACGTGCCGGTCAGCAGCACGGTCGCGTACGGCGTGGCGGGAATCAGGTGCGCCGCGATCACGCCGGCGGGCGTGTCGGCCACCCCCAGCCGGATCAACGCCACCTGCACGCCCATCACGCCCGCAAACGTCGGCAGCACCAGCGGCGCGAGAATGAGGCCCCCCACGACGGCGCGGGGCAGCGGGCGCTCCCGGGCCAGCTGACGGGCGGCAGGCAACGCGATCAGGGTGGCGAGCAGCGCCGTCATACCCCCCACCCAGGCGCTCCCCTTCAGGGCGGGCCACACCGGTCCGGCCGGGGCCAGCAGCGCCGTCCAGGCGTGCAGACTGAACTCCTGCGGGAGGAGCGCCGGGAAGTACCAGCGCCGGCTGAACGACCAGACCAGCAGCAGGCCCAGCGGTAGGGCGCCGCCGATCACGAGCGTGGCGCCCAGTATTCGGCGGGTGCGCCTCACGGCCGCCCCCGGCCCCGCAGGCTCAGGAGCGCCCAGGCGAGCACCACCAGGCCCGCCAGCCCGGCGATGACCACGCACAGCGCCATCGCCATCGGCCGGGCGGTGAGGTCGGGGTCACTGAACGCGCGGTAGGCCAGCACGGGAAGCGTGGCAGGGGATGTCGGGCCCAGCAGGTACGGCACCTCAAAAGACGAGAAGGCGAAGGTGAACACCAGCAGACTGGCCGACACGAGCGCCGGTTGCACGGCCGGGAGCACCACGCGCCAGAACACGACCCAGCGGGAGGCGCCCAGACTGCGCGCCACGTCCAGCAGGCGCCGGTCAAAGCGGGTGAGGGCCGCCAGGACGGCCAGACCCACAAACGGAACCTCTTTCCAGGCAAGTTCCAGCAGCACCCCCACCGCCAGTGGATCATTCACCAGGGCCGGGAAGTCGGCGGGCGTCCGGGTGACGCCGGCAGCGTGGGCCAGCCGCGACCACAGCCCACTTTGAGAGAACAGCAGCAACGTGATCCAGGCGCCCACCACGTGCGGCACCGGCAGGTTCCAGGCGAACAGGAAGCGCAGGATGGTTCCCGCGCGCAGCCGCCACAGGACCAGGGCGGCCAGGGTGCCCAGCGCGGCTGCGGCCAGCGTCCCGGCCCCCGCTATCCAGGCACTCATGCCAAGCGCAGACCAGAAAAAGTGCGACCTGAACACGGCCCGGTACGCCGCCACGCTCCAGTCTGCCTCACCGGTGACCGGCAGCCCGCCCAGGCTCTGAACGGCCGCCAGGAGCAGACCCGCACCGAACAGTCCGGTCGTGACCAGCAAGGCCGGCAGGTACCCGAGTCGGCGCGTCACTTCAGGAAGCGTTCCGTGAAGCCCAGCTGCACGCGGCGGTCGTACTCGGCAGCGACGTCGCCCACGGCGCGCGTGGCCAGGAGCGTCTGATCAAGCGTGTACGGACCGGGGCGCAGGGCCTGCCCCACCCGTGACTGGAACGCCCGCCCGACCCGCGCCGGATTGATGGCCAGCCCGTCCCCCCACACGTCCCCCGAAAGTTTCTTCAGTTGAAGTTCCGGGTCGAGCAGGAGGTTGGCCAGGACCATCGCGCCTGCCTGGTGCGCAGCGTTGTAGGGAATCGCAACGTAGTGGGCGTCCGCAATGGTGCCTGCGCCAAACAGGTACACCCGCGCGGTCTTCGGCAGTTGACCGCTGCGGACCTCCGCCGCGATCCCCGCTTTGTTCTGCACGAACGCGAAGTCCACCTCGCCGTTCGCCAGCAGGCTGTACTGCTGCGCGATGTCGGTGGGGAAGGTTCGTCCCTGCCGCCAGAGGTGGGGCTTGAGGTCATTCAGGTACGTCCACAATAGGGGAGATTTGGCCTGCCAGACTTGCTCGTTGAAACCGGCGGCGAACGGTTCACGGCCCCCCGCCAACTCGAACAGCGCCATCCGCAGGAAACGGTTGCCGTAGAACGCTGGAGGGGCCGGAAAGGTAAAGCGTCCCGGGTGCGCCCTGGCCCAGGTAGCCAGGGCCTTGAAGCTGCGGGGCAGCTCTGCGGGTCTGACCCGGGCGCTGTCGTACACGTACTGCCACTGCGTGCTGCCCCAGGGGGACTCGGCGCCGTTCACCGGGTAGCCGAAGTCGTTGCGGACGGCGGGGCTCTGCCAGTCCACGTACCGGGCGTTGGGCAGCCGTTCGGCCCAGCCTTCCAGCAGGAGCTTGCCCTGCCGGGCGGTGCGGAAGTTCTCCCCATTGATCCAGATGAGGTCCACGCCGCCGCCCCGGTTCCTGCCGGCCTGTTTCTCGCCGAGCACCTTGTTCACCGCCTGCACGGTATCCGTGACCGGCACCCGCCGCAGCGTCACCCCGAGTTTTTTGAGGGCGGGCGCAACGACGGAATCCACATACGTGTTGATGTTGTCCGAGCCACCCCACATGTAGAAGTTGACGGTCTGCCCCCGCGCTTCTTTGAGCACCTGGGTCCAGTTGGCGGGGTTGGGGGCGGCGAGGGTCATGCCCATCAGGGCTAAGGTCAGGGCCAGGGCATGCTTCATGGGGTTCCTCCAGGTGGGGTGCGCCGGTGGGCCGCAACGAGGGCCTGCACCTGCGGAAAGTCAGGGTCGATGCTGAAGTGAAACCCATGCCAGTACCCGTCCCGCTCCGGATCGTACCGACGGGGGGCGGGCAGGCGGCCGTCCAGCGCGGCCGCCTTCATGCGGCGGCGCAGATGCACGCGCAGCGTTTCGGCTGAAGTACAGCGCACCTTCTCCTGAGTGACTTCTGGCAGGACCCGCAGGCCGACCGGCTGCCCGTAGCGGAGCACCGGGCTGAACGGGTGCTCCCACACGCGGTGGGCACCCGTCAGGGCCACCGGCAGGATCGGCAGGTTCAGGTGCTTGGCGAGAGCGAACGCCCCCCGCTGGAAGTCGGTGTCCAGACCCAGCACGGTGCCCTGCGGAAACAGCACCAGGCTCTCCCCCTCCGCAGTGATCGCCCGCGCCCGCTGAAGCAAATGACGGTACCCGCCGGAGCCACTTTCTGGGTCGATGCTCACGTGGCCCAGCCGGGTGATGGCGGGCCCCACCCCCGGCCAGGTGAAGATCTCCTCGCGCGCCACGAAGCGCAGCGGCAACGGCAGCTGCAACAGGGCCAGCACATCCACGACGCTCTCGTGTAGGGCAATGACCAGATAAGGGCCAGCCCCCACCCGTGCGGTGCCGTGAAGGTGAAGGCGGACACGCAGGTGGCGCAGCAGGCGCGCGCTCACCCGCTTCTGCGCGTCGTCCCGCTGGCGCGGGGTGAGGGCCACAGGCAGGCTCCGGAGTTCGTGAGCCGCCTGCCACAGCAGGGCGCGGCCCCCACCCATGAAGCGCAGCCAGTCGCCCGCGGAGCCGGGCCGGAACTGGAGGAGTGGGGGTGGGGAGGCCTCAGCACGCATCGGTAACCTCAGGGCACGTCCAGCGGGTGGCCGCCCAGTGAGGCCGGGCGTGAAGCGGGCCACCGCGTCGGTGGGTTAGGGCCGGAACGGCCCTGGGAAGCCTGCTTCCAGCCGGAACCCTGCGCACCCGGTTACCCCGTGATGACACGGACGTCCTGGACCAGCCGGTAAAGGCCGTAGGCCAGCAGCACCACGGTCAGCCCCGCTTGCCTGCGGTCCATCATTCGGGCACTGTACAGCACCAGACCGGCGAGCCCGAGCGCGAGTGCCATGTGGTACAAGCTGCCCAGCCTCACTTCCACGAGCCCCATGGCGAGGTATAGGCTTGCGGGCAGCACGGACAGCCAGAACGTCCAGGGCAGGGCCGCCGGACCTGGGCTCATACGGCCTCTCGCGGTTCATCAGGGACACCGATTATGGTCTTGGTGGGCGTGCATCCCTCATTTACGCGAGTGCCTGCGACATGCTCGGCTTCGATCAGGAGGACTCGCTGCCCCTGTTCGCTCAAGGTTCTGGCCAGAGGCACGCCCGCCTGACCAGCGCCGATGATCACGCCACCGCGGGTGGGCGGCCCTGCCTCTGGTTCACCGGCCAGACGCGCGGCGTTCGAATGGTCGTATGACATGGTTCCATCGAACACCATGGGCGGAACGCCGGATGTCATCCAGCCAACATCGGCACGGGGCGCGGCCGGCTTTGGGCCGAAACCTAAATGCTTTCTAAAGGGCCGGCGAAGTTCCGTGTTGGGTGCCCAACACTGTGATCCTGCGGCCCCTGGCAAGCTCAGGGAGGCGAACGATGGGGCGGGTGATGACGCAGAAGGGGGCGCTTGAGCGTTCCTCCTTCGGAGCAGTTCAGTCTCGCTGCGGCCAGTGGCCTGCGCTTCGCGCCGTGTCCTGACGGCGGCCGCACCCGGCCCCACACCCAAGGAGACCCACCATGACCGAGCCCTACCACCTGAAGTTGCCTCCCGTCGATCCCGAACACACCACCTCTGAAGCGCGTGAGGTACTGGCGCGCGCCCAGGGCCGGCGGCCCAATATGTACCTGATGATGGCGAACCAGCCCGCGCTGCTCGACACTTACCTGTACGGGTACGAGCGTTTCCGCAAGGCGGCCGGCTTCACGCCCGTGGAGCAGGAAGTGGTGTTTCTGACGTTGAGCGTGGAAAACGGCTGCGAGTACTGTGCCGGCGCGCACTCGTTTATTGCCGATCACCTGTCGAAGGTTCCGGGCGAGGTGACCGACGCCATTCGTGAGGGGCAGCCGGTTCAGGACCCCAAACTGGAGGCCCTCCGGATGTTTACCCGGGTGATGCATGACACCCGGGGCCGGCCCAGCCAGACGGACGCCCAGGCGTTCCTGAACGCTGGGTACCGGGAGGAACATATCCTGGGGATCATCCTGGGGCTGTCGGTGAAAACCATCAGTAACTACGCCAATCACGTATTCAACACGCCGCTCGATGAGACGTTTCGTGCCCGGGAATGGCGGCCAGCCTCACGGGACTGAGCGTCTGATGACCGGAAAGATGGGACCATGGTCGCAGACACGCGCGGCTTGGAACTCCCGAAAAACGAGTCACTTCCAGGAACAGGAGGACCAGCATGACCCAGGTTGTGGTTTTTGATGTGATCGAAACGCTGCTCGACCTGCGGGCGCTCGAGCCTTACTTCGTGCGGGTGTTCGGGGACGCTGGCGCCCGGGAGCAGTGGTTTCAGCGCGTCCTGAAGACCGCCCTGACCCACCCGCTCAGCACGAAGAAGGCGTCAACGGCCGGTGCGCCCAGGTACCAGCACAGGTGCTCCCACACGGCGAGCGGCCGGGCCAGGTCATCGAAGGGGTTGACGGTCATTAGCGTGAAGTGCGACAGCACCACGCCCAGCGCCAGCACCCCGCGCAACCCATCAAAAGCCGGGACGTACGCCTGCGCTGGAGCCGCCGACGAAATCACCGGCCGGGCTGGGGCGGTCGCGGCCGTCACTCGGGCTGCGGTTCCTTCTGCGTCCATGCCTGCTCCGCATGGAACCGTACAGCGTGCAGCGTGCCGTCTACGACCCGGCCGTGCACGACCAGACGCCCGCCCGCTTTCGGCAGGGCCGCCACCAGGCGGCCCGTGGCGCGGAAGGTCACCTCGAAGGGCTCACTGCCCGCCTTACTGGGCGTGACCCGAAGGGTGAACGTTTCTCCGCGTCGCCCGGTCAGGGTGCCGCAGGCCCGCAGCGCGCCGACACTGGCGGCCTTGCCCTCCGCCTTCGCCCGCCCCAGCGTCCAGGTCGTGACCAGTCCCGTCTCATCGGTGCGGGGCCACAGCAGGGCCTGCACCACAAGGCCGGCCTCCGGCACCGTCAGGCCAGGAGCGGGGTGAACAGGCCAGCGGGCGTCTTTGGCCGTGAACATCAGCTCGCCGTCTTCCTGGTGCAGCACCCCGGCGGCTGTCACGGCGACGTGATCATGCTGCGCGGCCTGGGCCAGCACGTCGGGTCGCTCGCTCCGCCGCTGGGTGCGGGCGGATGGCGTTGGCGCAGCCGGTGGAGTGGCTTGAGGCTCGGGCACACGGACCGGCTGCGTCTCCTTCCCTGACTGCGCCTTGGCAGGTGCGGGCCGGTCGGTTGGGGCGGCGGGCGAAGCGGCTTTCACGCGGGCACGGGGACGGGCGCTGCTCGTCATGGGGCACCTCCAATCAGGGTTGCGGGGAGCCCCGCCGCTTCGGCGGCGGCGGCCAGCTCGGCGCAGGGGGTGAGGACCGTTAAGTTCAGGCGGCGGGCGGTGGCCAGGACCGCTGCACCTTCCACGTCCGGCGCTCCTGGCGCGCGCAGGGCGTCGTCTGGGGTAAACGGCACCAGGTGCACCAGGCTCTGCAGGAGCAGCGTGGCGTTCTTGGCGCCTGCACTGCCGGTGGGGTACCGGCTCACCACGGCGGCCGCGGTGACGCTGCTCACCTGCACCTGCCCTTCGGAGAGTGCGGCGCGGACGGCCTCTGCCCCGGCGCCTCCGGTGAGGTAGGCCCGAAGCGCTGCGGCGTCGGCCAGCTTACTCATCGGTATTCCCCTCGTCAGGCGTGCTCCCGTGCAGGGCCTGGATCATCTGGGCGCGGGAAGTGACCTGCACGGTTCCGTTTTCCACCACGAAGAGCAAGGTGTCCCCCTCTCCGACATTGAGGACTTCACGAATAGCTTTGGGCACAATCACCCGGTACTTTGGCCCTAGGCTCGCGTTGTGAACCTCTTGACCCCTTGGGCCACTATCTGACATAGGGACACTTTATCAGCTCAGGTGTCCCAAAAAGTGAGTACCTTTCTGGTAATCGGAGTTACCAGAAAGACCCAATTATTATCCCCATACTATTTTTCTTACCTAAAGTAGGATAAAATAGCTGCATGACTGTTGGGAAGATGAGTGTAAGTCTTGATGCTTCACTCCTGGAGTTCATGGCGCACTACCAGGAGACCCACCAGCTGCGCTCCCGTTCGGAAGTGGTGGCTCAGGCCTTGACCCTTCTGCGGGACCAGGAACTGGAAGCCCAGTACGCCGCCGCCCTGAGTGAGTGGCAGGACAGCAGCGACGCCGACCTCTGGGAGCACACCGCCGCCGACGGCCTGGACGGAACCGATGCAGCGCGGTGACATCTATATCGCCGACCTCGACCCCGCGCGCGCCAGCGAAGCAAACAAACGCCGCCCCGTGGTCATCGTCAGCGCCAACAGCCTGAACCGCACCGTCCACCGCCTCGGGGCCGGTGCCATCACCGTCGTGCCATTGACCTCCAACGTCACCCGGGTGTACGACTTCCAGGTCCTGCTGCCCGCTGAACAGACCGGCCTGGATCAGGACAGCAAGGCTCAAGCCGAGCAGATCCGGACCATCAGTTTCAGTCGCCTGGGGCCAGCGCCCGTCGGAGCCGTTCCAGCGGCCCTGATGGGACAGCTTGACGCGGCACTGCGGTTGCACCTGTCGCTGTGAGTCGCGTCCACCCGTGACACTGGACCTCTACCGGCACGGCGCACTGGCGCCGTCTCGCGCCTGGGCCGCGCTGCCACCAGAGGAACGCCGGCGCCGAGCGGTCGCGGCTGTCGCCAGTCAGGACACCCCTACCCTCCTCGACCTCTTGGAAGCACACCACATCCGCACCCACGGGCACGTCAGCCCTGAGACCCTGCGCAAGTACCGACTCGGCGCGAGGACCTGGCTGGAGTACGCTGCTGGCCAGGCCGTGAAAGTGCTCCACCCGGAAGGGGAAGACACGGATCTGTGGGTGCGCTCCCTGGAGGCCGCGGGCAAGTCTCCAGCCAGCGTCGGGGTCCTGCTCGCCGGGGCGCGAGCCCTCTATGCCGCTCTGCGCTGGGCCAAGGCCACCAAAGACACACCGTTTACCGACACCAAACCCAAGAAGGACAAGCGCCGCCCCTGGGACAAGCGGCAACCCTACCCGGACGCCGACGTGCAGCAGCTGCTCGACGCGGCCCCCGTAGAAATGCGCGTGCTCCTGCGACTGGGGGGCATCGCTGGGCTGCGCGCTTCAGAGATTACGGGCCTGACCTGGGGCGCCGTGGACCTCGATGGGGGAGCACTGACTGTGGTGAACGGCAAGGGTGGCAAGACGCGCCGGGTGCTGCTGTCCGCCTCTTTGCTTGCGGACCTGCGGGACCTGGGCGTGCAGGCGCCGGACGCCTTGGTGATCGGCCGAACGCCAGAGGCCGCTCGCGCCCGGCTCCGGACGCTCTGCAAGCGGGTAGGTGTCCCGTACCTGGGATTGCATGCGCTGCGACATACCGCCGGGACGCGCCTGGTGAGGGCTGGCTTCCAACTCCAGGACGTCGCCGAACACCTGGGGCACAGCGACGTGCAGACTGCTCGAACCTACGGAAAATGGGCGGATGATCGTCTCAAAGACCACATGCGCCAGAGCTAGTTAGCGCTCCAGATCCATCCCCTGCGTACGGCCGCTCGCTGTGAACTGCACCGTCTGTCCTTCCTGCAGGCCGCGCCCCAACTCGCGCGTCGGCGCCACGATGACCCGGCTTCCGTCCTGCACGGCGGACAGCTCACGCCCCTTCCAGGTCACTTCGCCGGCGTACTGCTGGCCTTTGGTCGTGGTGGCCACGTAGAGCCCATTCCAGTCCTGCCCGCGCTTCTCCAGAGCCTGTTCGGCCTGCTGCAAGGCCCTAACCGCCTGGCGGTCGCTGATCTCCAGCAGCATCCGGCGCAGACCCTCGTTGTCTCCTCGGGAAGACTCAATGCTGACCTGGATCATGCGCGCCTGGCTCACCACCGAGAAGTTCAGCTGGTGGCCCGCTTCAACCCCCAGCTCGCGCATGAACTCGCGTTGCGTGCGGCCGTTGCCCTCGCGGAAGGGATGGGCTGCGTTCATGTCCCCCATCAGCTCAGCGGCCTTCCCCGCGAACTCCGGCCCGGACAGCCCGCGCAGTTGGTCGTCTCGCTCCAACTGGCGGAAGGTGTCCCGCAGGAAGGGCTCGACCATGGGGCCATCCGCAAAGCGGGTCCCGCCTTTCATCAGCCCTGCAGGGGGCATGAAACGCTCGCCCTCGATGGTGGTCCACTCGCCGCGGGTCTTCCCGGCCCACTCGTACACGTCACCGAACGCGCGGCGGTGGATTTCGCGCAGGTGGTCTAGATCAAAGCGGCCCACCGGCCGCTCCAGTTGCTGCATCTGGGCCAGGCGCACGCTGCTGATGGCAGTCTCGCGGGCCTGTAACTCGGCGGCGTCCGTGATGCCCAGGCGGTTTTTGAAGGTGCCGTTCTCCTGGAGGTAAGGATCGGCGGCCACGGGCAGCCGGTCAGGGGCGGCGGGCTGGAAGTGGGGCCGTTTTCAGGCGCTCGACCACCTCATCCGCGCTCAACTCACCGCGCACGTACCCGTCCAGGTGACCCTCAAACGCGGGATCGATGTGCAGGCCTTCGAGGCGCGCTTCATGCCGGGCGTGCTCCAGGGCCTTACGCCGACGCTCCTGGGCCAGAATGGGAGAATCCTGTACGGTCATGCGTGCCACCTCCTCTTCGTCCTACACGCAGAATATCACGAGTTCAGCGGCTGAGGCACGTCCCCGATTTCCTGATCTTCCAGCGTCTCTCGCTCGTCCTGATCGGTCAACGGCGGCGTCTGCGCCTCAAGTGATGCCTTCAACAGGTCAATCAGTTCAGCGTTGGCGACGTCGTGGGAGTTCATGATTATTGATTGTGGACCAGATTGGTCAATGAGAGACGATCATCTGCCCTTGACAACTCAGGCGGAAATCGAAAGAAATCGGCTGAACAATTGAATGGTCGGGGTCAGGCAAGGCAGGTGCTGACCCACGAGGGCCAGGTCGTCGCTGTGGCGTTTGAGCGTCCGGCAATCTTCCAGGCTAAGTTCAGCAGGAGGCGCGGCATTGTACGCGGCGTCCAGGGCTGCCGTAGCGAGATCCCAGTCCTGCTGCTGCGCGCAGAGAACAGCGTTTCGGTAGAGCGTCAGTACTGGAGACATAGGCACCTGGTTATGCGGGAATGAGATCGGCAATGGTGTACGTGCTGCCCCAGTGGCTGAGACGTGGCTGCGCCGGCAGTGGCGCTTCACTTCCGCGTTTCGCCTTGCGCTTCAGGGGGCCTGCCAGGGCGCCATTCATTTCAAACAGCGCCTGCTGAGCACGCCAGACCGTTTCAGCTGTAGCGCCGGGCATCAGCAGGCTGAGCGTGTAAGCGCAGCTCGCGCTCTGCGTGAGGACATCACGGTCAGGCAGGCGCTCAAAATCGAGGACATAGAAGTAGATGTGTGCCCTCAAAGCCTCGCGCAGCACGCTGGTGATCTGTGGATGGGTCGACTCTGGGCAACACTCCAAGGAAAGTACGGCCATATCCCGCTGAGTGAGCGCTGTGTGCAGGGCGACTTGCTTGCTGTGACCTTCAGCTTGGTCTAGGAGGCGCACGGCAAAGCCACGACGAAGCATGCCCGCAATCAGGGGGTCACAGCCTGTTCTACTGCTTAGCGTATTGGACTGGGCCACAAGGGTCCCGTCGAACAAAGACAGCACATAGTGATTGTTCGCCGAGTTGGGCAGATGGTGGTACAGCAGTCGCCCACGCTGCCCGGCCGTCAATTCCGTGTCGAACAGCTCACTCAGATGCTGGCTACACAGCACCCGCGCCTCAGCTGTCCCTCGCAGGTCCTCCGGCAGGATGAACTCGATATGGAGGGCAGAATCCTGTTCGGCGCGCTGCATGTGAGGTTTGGTGGAAAAGGGGTGGATGGTTGACGGAGTACGTCTGGTGAGCGTGAATTTGCTCCCCCGACCACTGTGCAGTACTTGCCCCATGAATGGATCGTAAAGCGAGTGTGAAAAAGCCAACCGACCAGGAGGCGACTATTTTATGAGCAAAAAATGTGAGCCGCCTTTCGGGGCGACTCCGGAGACGCGGCAGGGGCACATCAGCTGATCTCCAGCATCCTCGCAGCCAGTCCTTTTGTGGTCAGGTGGCCGTCCAGGAGGGCGCGAACTGAGCGCTCGACCTCCTCCAACGCGCCGATCATCGGATAAAGCGCTGCGGTACTCGGGCGAATCCCATAGCTCTGGATAATCGACCGGGCGCGCAGGTGGTAGGCCTCCTTGCGGTGCGTCAACAGGCCGTACGCAATCCGAACAGCAGAAATGGGCTGTCTCCAGACCATGACCTCATCCGACTGATGCAGCAGTTCCTTCTTTTTGCGTCGGCTCCCACCTGGGTCACTCTGCACGAACGAGAAATCACGGCGCAGGTCAAAGTCCAGGGCCCGGAGGACCAGATCACAGGCGTACACCGGCGGGAGCACCACGTCATCAAACACGACGTTCTGCTGCCCCACCTTCATCACACCGCGGAGCGCGAAGGCGCACGCACCAATCGGCTCCGGCATGAGCGCCAGATAGGCAGCCGCCGTTGGGTGCCAGCGCTGCAGCAGTCGCGCCAGGCCGGGTGCGCTGGCATACCGCAGGGCCTCAACCTCCGCGAAGACAAGCCGCAACTTGGCCTCAAACTCGGCGACGGAAGAGTTCCCCGGAGCGGCCCAGGTCAACGCCAGTTCCAAGCCCGCGCCGAGTGACAGCACCCTCAGGTCGAACATTTCAGACGGGACGTCACCGATTCGCTCAAGTGCTCCAGCCGACGCTGAGAATTCCCCACGGGCCAGATGCGCTGTCGCGGTCACCCATTTCATGAAAATGCGTTGCCACTGATACACCCGGAGGCCTTCGTCCTCGGCGAGGCGACAGAGGTGGATGGCGTTGGCAAAGTGCGTGGCGCGTTCCTCCGCTTCCTTACCTTCGCGCGGAAGGGCTGTGGCGCGCATCATCTCGCGCATCGCCTCAGTCATCCAGCCGAATGGCTCTTCTCCCAGAAGGGTGGGAAACACGTCACCATCGAGACCACCCACGCCCCAGAATGCGGCCTTCCGCTGGAGGAGTGACAAAGCGCGCTGCTGATAGACCCCGTCGGCTCGCTGCGTCAAATCAGTCAACGTCGAGACTGCTTCTGAATAGTTACCCAGGACGAACAGGCTGTTGGCGAGCGCCAGTTCGGTGAAACGCCACCCGTACCGGAAATGTTGGCGCCGGTCATCCTGGGCCAGAGCGATCGTCGTCTCCACGTGACCGGCAGCGGAATGACATGAGATCAGGGTGGCCCTAGCCCGAGCAACCGAGACGGCCCCATTGATCTGTTCCGCAAGAAACAGTCCCTGGGAGGCGTATTGGAGGGCCTCCTCAAAGTTCTGCTCGTTGAGATAAAGGATCGCTTTTGGAATATAGATTCCGATCTGTGTCTCGATCAGAAGATCAGTGATCGGCAGTTTTGATAGCCGCTTCAATGAAAAATCCAGCGCGCCACGCATTTCTGCCAGGCGGGCATGCATATGCGCCCCGCCCTCCATCATGATTTTGACTGAGCGCTGGTAAACCGCGAATCCCTTCGCAATCTCATTGGCGATGGGATTGTTGAGAGTCAGGCACCGCTTCAACAAACGGTCGTATTGCGGCGTACTCCGCCAGTAGGACAGGATAAGCGCACGGATGTAAGCATGATCCGAGCCAATTCCCTCCAGCGCATCCACAAGCTGTTCAGGCGTGACCGCATGCTCGGTTTGCTCTATGAACCAGTCCTGAAAGACTTGCGAGCATTCGAGGTCAATCGCGTAAACATCCATCTATCACCTATGTTTCAATAGGAGCTGCGGTCAATCCTTATCGGCGTTGACCGTCGCGCAACAACCGTTGGTCACAACTTTAAGCACATGGCCCTTTGTACTGGCAGCGTATGCCGAGCCCAGACCGATCAGAAGTACGAGAGTATACCCAAGCAATTTCTTCATTCTGAGCTCCTTTACGACAACCAACCTTCGAGAACAGATCTGGCAATTTCAAGCTGAGCCCGTTGAAATGGGTAGGTGATCCCGGCCTCAGCAAAAATCCTCTTCGCTCCAACGGTTGCGCCCAGCAGCATACTGCACTTCAGTCGCCTGAGAGCCGCACTTTTGTCTTGCTGGTACGCGTGCACGAATTGCAGCGCCGCGAGCATAGCGATCGCATAGTCGATGTTGTAGAAGGCGTACTTGAAGGTGTGAGGCTTCTGCCAGCGCTTATCCAAGATCTCGTCCAGTCCGGTCCAGTCCACCTCGGCCGTGCGGGTCAGCCGCCGGTACTCGGCGCCGATCTCGTCGGTGGTGGGAGGCTCCTGCTGATACAGCCACAGCTCCAGTCGGGTTCGTTCCTCGACATCACTGAAACGCTCCATGATCCGTTCTACTGTGGAACGCAGGTACCACCGACGCTCGTCATCACTCACCGCGTGCAACTCGAACAACTCCAGTAATCCGATATAGGTGAACACGAACGCGTAGAACTCCTGCACTTCCCAGAAGCCCGTGAAGTCCCAGAACACGTGATCCGGCACGCTGGAGATGCTGTGATGGTGCGAGGCGTGGCCTAATTCGTGCAGTAAACCCCGGAATGATTCAACGCCGCCGGAGAAATTACAGATGAGGACAGACCGCCCTTCATCCATGTAGTGAGCACAGATGTTGCCATTCGGCTTCCCAGGCCGAGGGGCGAGGTCAAATCCACCATGATCACGGATTTGCCTGACCACATCACCAAACTGGACGTCCAGGCGGTTTAGGACCCGCTCTGCGGTGGGCACGTACTCTTCTATCGGCAGTTGGAAGGTCGTGGGGGACGTCAGGGCCACATCCAGATCCCAGGGCCGCAGGGTCTGCACGCCCAGTGCCTCAGCCCTGTGCTGCTGCAGGCCCCGTTCCACCCCCTCGAACACCTCACCGATGGCTTCCAGAAGCGTTTCGGTGCTGGCAATCGTATCTGCCCGGTCAGCCCAGTTGAGGCTGGCGTAGTTCGGGTGGCCGCTTTCGACAGCAATGTCCCGCCTCACCTGAAGCAGTCGCCCGAACAGCGCGTCAAGGGCGGGTGCGCAGGCCAGTTCAGCAGCTTTGATCCGGCGCCAGAGCGCTTCACGCTCGCTCCGCTCCAGGGTCGTTCGCAACCGCGCCTCAGCGGCCGCCACCGTAAGGTGTTCACCGGCGTACTCCACCTGCTGCTGGCTCACGATGTTCTGGTAGTCCTTGAACAGTTGCCGCTCCTGAGTGCGCAGCTCAAGGAGGCGCGGTGAGGCCTCCGGTTCCTCCGCGAGCGCGGCGGCCACGGCCGGGTGCAGGCCCGCCAGGCCACTGTCCAGGGCCTGCTGCTGAAGCGCACCGTCCAGACGTTCCATCTGGGGTAACCAGTGTTCTGAAAACCGGCGGTGCAGCACCTCCGTTTCCTCCTGGTCCGGCTGGGTGTGCTGGGCCACGATCTGCTCCAACCAGAGGTTCTGGATCTTCAACTTCAGTCGATTCCAGGACTGAAACCAGGTCGGCAGGTCATCCTGGCCTGGCTGGAGGCTCACCAGCGCCTGCTGCGCGTCAACAATGGCCTGCGCCCGGCCATCAAGGTTCTGAATTGCAGTGGACATGCCGTAATCTATAGCGAGCCCCCAACATGCCCGCTACGTCACGCCTCTCCCCCACTGATCACGTGCTCGCCGCCGTCCCGGCCCTGATCCTGGTGGCGGTCGCGTCGGTGCAGGTCTGGCGCTGGCACTATGAGCCTGTCAGCGCCTGGCGGGGCGGGGGCTTCGGCATGTACGCCACGGTGAACGACCAGCGGGGCCGCCGCGTCTTCCTCTTTGCTCTGGACGGGCAGCAGTGGCAGAAGATGGAACTCCCCAAATCACTGAGTGGCCTCAGCGACACCCTGATGCTGCACCCTTCGCGAGAAGATCTCCGGGCTTATGGTCAGGCCGCCGCGTGCAGCGCCGAGTTGCCGCAGACCCTGGGACGCTTTACTGCCCTGAAGGTCGAGTACCGGGAACTGACGTTCGATCCCGGGCGCTTTACCGTGACCAACACCTTAAAGGACTCGGTGCGACTTGACCGCTGTCCGTAAGGCTGCCGGGTGGTGGACCAGCCTGACCACTCAGGTCGACGACTGGCAGGCACTCTCACTGATGACCCTCTTCATGCTGGCGAGGTACAGCAGCTTCGGGGAACAGATGCAGGCCAACTACGGCTGTTTACTGGCCGTAGCCATCATCTTCAGGCCAGTCGTCCGTGAGCAGACGTTCTGGTTCCTCGTCCTCCTCGCAACCGCGCTGCCCATCGTCAACAACTGGTGGTCCCAGGGAGGTCACGCCTTCCTGCTGCTGTACTGGGTCGGCGCCATCTTCCTGTCTTTCTCAGCACAAGAGCCACGAGGCATGCTGGCCGCGTCTGGCCGTTATTTGATTGGCGCAACATTCTTCTTCGCCGCGTTGTGGAAGTTCATGTCACCCGAATTCGCTGACGGAACTGCCCTGCAGTACTTCATGGCCACCATGATCCCGATTGGGCTGACCACCCAGGTTTTCACAGGTCTGACCCAGGAGCAGCTTCAGCACAACATTCTGGCTATCACGGACCTTTTAAGCCAGAGTGTAACCTCAACAGTGGCCCTGGCCAGGCCACCGAACATCGCGCCTACAGCGCAAGTGTTCACATTGCTGACTCAGATGCTAGAAGGTGTCCTCGCAGTCGTCTTCCTCGCACCACTCGCTGGAAATAAAGTCATCCTCAGGGACATTGCGCTCATTCTCTTTTTCATCACCGCCTACATCATTCTGCCGATTCCCAGCTTTGCCGTTTTGCTCGCCTGCATTGGCTATGCCATCGCGTCTTCCCCAGCAACCAGGGCCTTTTTCCTTCTGGCCTTCTTTCTCTGGCAGATCATCACTCTTCCTTTCGGAAATTGAAGGTCATCCTTATCGAGGAACGACCGTTATCTATTTTTGAAAGTGAGCTGACATGTCTCATCACCCTTCAAGATGGGAAATAGACACCAGAAGATCGATTCCTGACGCGATGCCTTTTCGAGGATGCGCTTAGAAGTCTGGGACCTTGTTTCCTCTCGGGGTTTGCAGACCGCCATGCGGTCGGCCTTTCCCATAAGACAATTCGGCATGAGCGGCGAAGTCTCCAATGAATATCACCAGTACAAAAACTGATGCATTCGCTGTAGGGAATATCCACGAGCGTCACGGGTTGCCGCTGCCGTTTATTCCCCGGAACGCGCTACCAAGCGCGCGGATGAAGCCCGGCAAGGATCGCGCGGGCACGTAGTGCAACGCAAGGCAAATGACGTCTGCCAGCACAAACGACATAAAGATGCCGAAGGGAAGGGGCGTTTGGTAAATGATCGAAACAACGATCACCCCAGCGTGCACCAGGACAATGAAGGCGATGATGAGGGGAAACTGGGGCCGAGGCCGGGGTGAAGCAGGAACTGTGCGTGTCATAGTAAAACTCCTGGAAAAGAACGTCCAGAACGGTTTTCTCCCGTTGCTGGACTGACAATACGGCTGGGTGATTCTCGGCAAGGTAGGAAATTTCGCTCGCTCCAAGGCGGGTGCGAGCGGCTACGCATATGACCTCCAGCAGGGAAAGGCGACGCCCGCAACCGGTGGGGTTGCGGGCGTCTGGGTGACGGTAGGTTGTAGGCGTCTGAACGCAGAGTTACTGATCTCTACCTAAGTTAATAGCGGAGCAGTAAAAGGTGTTCCGCGAATGAACGCGAGAGGGAGCTCTTTGCGACGAACGCGTTGCCAACCCAGCACCAGTCGAGCTTTCAACGCACTGACCGTTGGCGCGCAGAAGTTCCCCAATACATTCCGTTTCACGTCGGCCCACACCAGCTCAATCGGGTTCAGCTCCGGGGCATATCCAGGAAGATAGATCAGTAACAGGCGTTTGTGGCGAGCCACGAACGCCTGAACGACTTTGGCGCGGTGAATCATGGCCCGGTCCAGGACGACGACCACCTCACCCGCGATGTGACGCAACACGTGTTCCAGGAAGGCGACGACCTGAGGCGAACGAATGGCGCCGTGATGGGTGTGCTGGAGAAATTTGCCGCCGGTCGTGATGGCCCCGATCACCGAGAGGTGTTCCCACCGCAGCCGGGTCGGAATCACTGGGGTCTGCCCACACCGGCCCCAGGTCCGCACCTTGGTGGTTTTTAAGCTGAACCCGCTCTCGTCCAGGAAGACGATAGTGGCGCCCTCAACGATCTTTTTTTTCCAAGGCCTCGCCCTGCACGCGAACCCAGGTGGCCACTTCTTCTTCATTGCGTTCTACGGCGCGCAGTGCGGGCCGCTGATACGAGAACCCCCACTGGTGCAATTTGCGAGAGAGGTAATCACGATGCATCCACACGCCGAACCGCCTGCCGATCAGATCACGCACCCGGGCAGTGGTCCAGCCGCTGGTGTCGCAGCCATGCGTGCGAGGATCCTGGTCCAGGATCCCCTGGATCTCAACTTGTTGTTCTGCGCTGAGCTGCGGTGGGCGGCCGGTGGCGCGGGAAGCGCGTAGCGCTTCCTCGCCTCCCCGACGTATCTGGGCCCGCCAGGCGCGGATGGTGACTTCTTTGACACCGAACTGCTCAGCCAGTGAGCGGGTGGGGCGCTGCGGATCATGCAGGAGGGGAAGCGCACTGAGCCTTCGCTCTTCTTGCTGCGCTCGACTGAGTTGCCGGGGTCGCCAGGGCACCACATCTGCCATACCAGATGCTACCAAGTTAGGTAGAAATCAGTAGGTCCAGTGTAGGCCGCACGAGAGCTTTTTCAAGCGAAATTACTTGGTCCTTCCCTTCTACGGCGTGTAGGCAAAGGGCAACCGAATCTATGGTTGATGATCCCCCCGATGGCCAACTGGCGCATCTCCAAGCCCCTCAGTCCGGGGCCGTCGGCGATCCAACAAGCTGCGGAGCCAGACCGGCAAGGGCAATTCACTCACAAGAACACCCAACACAATCAGCAGGCCCCCAAACAGCGCCAGCAGCGGTAACCGCTCTCCGGCCATCCGGCCAATGATGCCTGCCCAGACGGGTTCCCCCGTGTAAATCACTGTGGCGCGCGTCGGAGAGACGGTCTTCTGCGCCCAGTTCATCCCGAACTGAATCAGTGCACTTGCCGCCCCGAGCGCCACTACAGTGATCGCCAGCGTCCAGGAAAACGCGGGCACCTGCTCCCCAGCGGGCCACATCACCAGGAAGGCCAACAGGGCCGCCACCAGCAATTGAATGACTGTCACGCGCTTGGCGTCCACACGATTGGAAAAGGCACTGATCAAGATGATTTCGACGGCGATGGCGACTGCACTGGCCAGGGTCCAGTACTCGCCCGCCCCGAAGTTGAGGCTGGCCCCTTCCGGATTCGCCACCAGGATGAGCCCCACGAACGCCAGGGTGATGCCGATACAGGCCATCAGTGAAGAGGGCCGGCGCAGGAACAGCCACTGCAACAGGGGCACCAGCGGGACATATAGGGCGGTAATGAACGCCGACGTGCTGCTGGGGATCGTCTGCAGCCCGACGGTCTGCATGATGTAACCAGCCCCGATCGATGCGCCAATCAGGCCGCCAGCGACCAGTTCCGTCCGAGTGGGTCGGCCGAGGGTGCGAAAGGTCAGTAAGGCCAGCAGGAGCGCCGCGATCAAGAACCGGGCCCCGACGAAGAACAGGGGTCCGGTGTATGCCAGGGCGTGGTGAATGGCGAGGAAGGTGCCCCCCCAGATCATGGTGATGAAGACCAGCAGCAGTTCTTGACGGCTTAGGCGCATACAGCTCCTTCGGGCATAACCCGGGTTCCCCCACGCGCCGCGTGGGGGTGAGGAAACCACCTCACTCAGTGGGTGACGTTGCGAATGAACTCGGTCAGGGTGGGCCCGGTGTTGCGGTACGTGTAGGGCTGGTCGGACGGATACGTGACGGAATCACCGGCGTGCAGGCGTGTGGTGCGGTTCTGGAACTCGATAGTCAGTTCCCCGTGCAGGACATAAAGAATCTCCATCATGCCCTGTGGATCGGGTGACGCGACATAGTGCTCGCCGGGGCTGAGGTGCCAGTGCCAGAGTTCGGTGCCGTGGCGCGCGGGGGCCGTATTGACCAGGACCGCCTGGCTGGCAGAATGGGGTACGGTCCAGAGGGTGGCGCCGCGCTGCACCTCGCCTGTACCGGAGGACAAGCGTGGGGAGACGAGTTCAACGAAGGTGAGGTTGAGCGCTTGGGCCAGGTGATCGAGGGTGGAGAGACTGACGTTGCTCTGTGCGGCTTCAAGGGCGGCGATCATGCGGCGACTGATTCCGGATGCCTGCGCGAGATCGTCCTGGGTCCACGCCCGCTGGATGCGGTAATGCCGGAGGTTGTCGGCAAGCCTGCGCAGGGCGTGGTCAAGGGCGTCCGCCATGACGTGCAATATACTGCACAAGCTCTCCGCAGACAAGGCTGCTATTCCCGCTTCATGCTTACTTGCCGTCAGTACGCACCGCCCAGCTCTTCAGAGCCACAGGAGGATCGCGGCTACGATGAGCCAAGCTTGATAGCTCACCGCTCGCTTGTCATACCGAGTCGCAATTCGCCGAAAGTGCTTGAGGCGGCCAACCAGACGCTCAATCCGATTCCGTTCCTTATAAACCGCCGCGTCGAAGCAGAGGTCGGGTCCTTGATTTCTGCGCCTGGGAATCGTGACTCGAATGCCAAGACGGTGGAGATACTTCCGAATGGTGGGGTAGCTGTACCCCCTATCACCCACCAACCGATCTGGGCGAAGTCTAGGCCGGCCGCGTCCCGCACGGACAACAGCCCCTGTTTCCAGAAGTGGTGCCAAGAACTTGGCCTCGTGGCGTTCACCACCACTTAGGACGAACGCCATGGGTTTTCCCTGTCCTTCAGCGCGCAGGTGAATCTTCGTCCCGAACCCACCACGGGAGCGCCCCAGGGCTTCATCGTGCTGGCCTCCACGAGCACCGGCTGCACATTGATGTGCGCGGACAATGGTGCCATCCACAAAATGCATGGACCAGTCGAGCTGGCCGCCCTGGTCAGCCTGGCGTTGCAACTCTGTCCAAATGGCCTGCCAGATGCCTTTTGCCGTCCAGCGACGGAAGCGACTGGCGATAGTCGTCCACTGCCCAAATCGGTCAGGAACATCCCGCCAGGGTGCGCCAGTCCGCAGGACCCAGATGATGCCGCTGATGACAGGACGATGGGCCAAGTACGGACGCCCTAGACCGATGAGGGGTGGCAAGAGAGGTTCGAGACGTATCCACTGCTCATCATTGATTTCTTCGCGCCACAGCAGGAAAAGATACGCCTCGAAATCTCGCCGCTAAGCTTGGCCTACAGATCCTAGCCAGTCTAGCAACCTAAATTTCTGCCGTTACCTCTAAGGTAGGCCGGAGTGATGCTCAAGCACCTGCACGCCTGGGTCTTCACCTCCAGGCACACACCGTGCTGCCCTCCTCGCCCTCCTTAGCGGCCGGCTTTCGCGCTGCGCCAGCACCTGCGACGCGCGGGCTGAAGGTTAAGGCGGATCACGGCGTGCACTTCCGGATGCGGATGTTACGCTGTCAGAGAAGTAAGCCGCCCTGCGGCTGGTCCCAACGGCCATACGTTGACCTGGTGGAGTCCGATCTGCGGACTCCACCGTTTTTTGTTCCGGAGGACACATGACTTAACCTCAATCCCCGTTTGCCCGCTTCGTCCACAGCGAGTCCTTTGCCGGCCTGCTGCTGGTGTGCACGGCCCTAATCGCCTTTCTCTGGGCCAACTCCCCCTGGCGTGAGACCTACACGACCGCCCAGCACACGCACCTGGCCCTGTCCCTGGGTAACGCCAGCCTGGACCTCTCCATCGAGCACTGGGTCAACGACGGCCTCATGGCCGTGTTTTTTCTCCTGGTGGGCTTGGAAATCAAGCGGGAGGTCCTGATCGGTGAACTGTCCTCCCGCCGCCGTGTGGCGCTTGCGGTCGCGGCGGCACTGGGCGGCATGCTCGTTCCTGCCGCCCTGTTCCTGGCGCTGAACGCCGGCGGACCTGGGATCTCCGGGTGGGGCGTTCCCATGGCCACCGACATTGCCTTTGCCCTGGGTGTCCTGGCCCTGCTCGGCTCCCGGATTCCCCTGGGCCTCAAAGTCTTCCTGACGGCGCTCGCGATCGTCGACGATCTCGGGGCAGTGATTGTGATCGCCCTGTTCTACACCTCCAGCCTCGACCTGACCTTCCTGGCTCTGGCGGCCCTCACCTGGGGCGCGGCGCTGTATGCCGGCTGGCGCGGGGCCTTCAGCCTGAAGCTGTACGCCGCGCTGGGTGTCTTGCTGTGGTTCTTCGTCTTGAAGTCTGGGCTGCACGCCACCATCGCCGGTGTGCTGCTCGCCTTCGCAGTGCCCATCCGCAAGCCCAACCCCGCCGGTTACCTGGCGGCCCTGACGAACGCCGCCCGGCCCGGACGCGGCGAGGTGGTCGGCGCACGGCTGCGGGATCTCGAAGACCTGCTCGAACGTGCGCAAAGCCCGCTGCACCGACTGGAACATGCGCTGCATCCGTTCGTCACGTTCCTGGTGCTGCCGGTGTTTGCCCTGGTGAACGCGGGGGTCACCGTGACCAGCGGAGGCCTCGGCGCGGTCTCGCTCGGGGTCATCCTGGGCCTGCTGGTCGGCAAGCCCCTGGGCGTGGTGGGCGGCGCTTGGCTCGCCGTTCGCGCCGGGGTGGCCTCGCTCCCCCGCCGCGTGACCTGGATGCATATGGTGGGCGCCGGGCTGCTGGCGGGCATCGGGTTCACGATGAGCTTGTTCGTTTCCAATCTGGCGTTTGAGGACGCCGCCCTGCTCACGCAGGCGAAACTGGGCGTTCTCCTGGCGTCCGTCCTGGCGGCCACGCTGGGGGCCGCGTGGCTGATGCTGGGCAGCCGGACCACAGGTGCCGCCGCGCGGGCTGGCGTTGGTCCACACGACGGGCCGGATGCGACCGTGTAACGAGAACCCCCTCCCGTGCCCATCGCACAGGTCCTTGAGGCAACCTTTACCACCTCCCCGTTTTACCGGTAGTGAACTCTGCACTGACCTTGTACACTGAACCCACAATCCTGTCGTCATGACGGGTACCGGCGACCATACGCCGAACTGGAGGAGTCTGCTAACAGACTCCTCCTTTGTCGTTTTCCCAGGAGGCCGTATGAACCAGTCCAATTCATCCCCACCCGATCCCGAAGAAGGTCACGAGTCCCCACCTTCACAGCGCGACCTCGTGCTGTTCCTCGCGACGTTTGTTGGCGCGCTGATCGTGACCGGTCTGATCGTGCTGCTCGTCGTTCATTTCTTCCTCCAGCCTCTACCCACCGGATAAACCATGACCGAACCCACCCACGCCACCCTGCCTGAAACGCTCGGCCTGCACCTGAGTGACACCACCCTGACTGTGCTCGCCATCGCCCTGTTCGTCCTCACGTACGCCATGATCCTGTTTGAGAAGTACGTCCACCGCACGGTTGCGGCGCTGCTCGGCGCCTGCGCCGTCATGGTGGTCGGCCTCCTGACGCCCGACCAGGCCTGGGGCAGCATCGACTTCACCACCATCTTCCTGCTGTTCGGCATGATGAACATCGTCAACGTCCTGAGCCGCAGCGGATTTTTTGACCTGGTGGCCCGGCGCGCCATGCTCCTCACCCGAGGCGAACCTGTTCGCGTGCTGTGGATCTTCAGCCTGCTCACCGCCGTCTTCAGTGCGTTTCTCGACAACGTCACCACGGTGCTGTTCATGGCGCCGGTCGTCGTGACCGTCGTCACCCGGCTGGGCCTCCGACCGATGCCTTACCTGATTGCCGTCATCCTGGCCAGCAACACCGGCGGCACCGCCACACTGGTGGGTGACCCGCCCAACATCATCATCGGCTCCGTCGCCGGCAAAGGGTTTGGAGAATTCCTGGTGAACGTCGCCCCCTACGCCACCCTGGCCACCCTCGTCGGCATCGCCCTGATGCATCTCCTGATGCGCTGGCGCGGCGAACTGAACTCGGCCGGCGCCAGTGAACGCCTCCAGCAGATCCTGTCCGACGACCGCCCCATCAAGACCGACCCGAAACTCATGCGCCAGGCGCTGGTGATGTTCGCCGTCACCCTTGTGCTGTTCATGGTGGGCCACCCGATCGGGCTGGAAGCGGGCCTGATCGCCCTGACCACCAGCACCTTCCTGCTGCTGATCGCTGACCTCTCCCCGGTGGAACTCTTCGAGAAGGTCGAGTGGGCCACGCTGCTGTTTTTCATGGGGCTCTTTATCGTGGTGGGCGCGCTGGAACATGTCGGCGTCTTTGAGCAGGTGGCCACGGCCCTGACCGGCGCCATCGGTGGCGACATCGGACTGGGCATTCTCCTGGTGGGTTTCGCCAGCGCCATCATCAGCGGCTTCGTGGACAACATCCCCTTCACCATCAGCATGGCCAGCGTCCTCAAAGAACTGCAAGCCACGCTGGGCACGAAGATGGATCCGCTGTGGTGGGCCCTCTCGCTGGGGGCCTGCCTGGGCGGAAACCTGACCCTGATCGGCGCCTCGGCGAACATCGTGGTGTCGGACATCGCCGCCCGTGAGGGTCACCCCATCAGTTTCGGGCAGTTCATGCGCTACGCCACGCCAGTCGCGCTGGTCACCGTAACGCTGGCCCTGGGCCTGTTCTACCTGGTCTTCCAGCTGTCGACCTGAGGAGCCTCCCTGATGCGCATTCTTGATCTGGCGACCCTGCTGGTGTGTGTCACCGCCACTCTGGCCTTCGTCAACGCCCGCTACCTGAGACTTCCGGCGTCCATCGGCGTCACCGTCGGGGGGCTGGTCGTCAGCCTGCTGATGTTCCTGCTCGTGGAGCTCAACGTGCCGTTCGCAGTAGACGCCGTGACCATCGTTCGGGGCATTGATTTTGACGACTTCGTTTTCGAAGGCGTGCTTTCGTTCCTGCTCTTTGCCGGTGCCCTGGGGGTCAACTCGCACGCCCTGTGGAGCCTGAGGGGTCCAGTGGTCTCATTCGCGCTGCTCTCCACCGCCCTCTCCATCGGTCTCGTGGGGCTGAGCGTGTACGGCCTGCTGGGGCTGTTTGGGCTGAGCATTCCGCTGGTGTACTGCCTGCTGTTTGGCGCCTTGATCAGCCCCACGGACCCAGTGGCGGTCCTCGGCATGCTCAAGCAAGCTAAGGTGCCCAAGCGCATCGAAACCCTGGTCGCCGGAGAAAGCCTGTTCAACGACGGGGTGGGCGTCGTCGCCTTCGCGGTCCTGGCGGGTATTGCCGCCGCGGCAGGCGGCGCGCACGGTCCGGACCTGAGCGCCACGGGGGTCCTTACCTTCTTCGCCCAGGAAGCGCTGGGCGGGCTGGTTCTGGGGGGCGTGCTGGGCCTGCTGGCCTACCTGGCCTTGCGCTCTGTTCACGACTTCGTGGTCGAGGTGCTGGTCACCCTCGGTCTGGTCCTGGCGTGTACCGCCGTGGCCACCCACCTGCATGTGTCCGCCCCTCTGGCGGCCGTGGCCGCCGGCCTGCTGGTCGGCTCGCTGACCGACCGGCGCCCCGCGGCCCTGTCCAGTCGAGAGAAGTTCGACAGCTTCTGGCACCTCACCGACGAACTCCTGAACATCTTCCTGTTCACGTTGCTCGCCCTGGAAGTGGTCGTGGTGCGCTTCAGCACCCAGGCGCTGCTGCTGGGGGTTATCGCCATCCCGCTGGTGCTCCTGATCCGCGCGGTCAGTGTGCAGGTGCCGGTCCTCCTGCTGCGCACCAGGCATGAGTTCTCGCCGTTCACGCGGCGGTTGATGATCTGGGGCGGACTCAGGGGCGCGATCAGTGTGGCGCTGGCCTTCACGGTGCCGGCTGGCCCGGCGCGGGACCTGTTCCTGGTGATGACGTACGTGATCGTGGTGTTCTCCATTCTCGTTCAGGGTCTGACGGTCGGCCGCCTCGCGGCGAAAGCAGGTCAGGCCGACGCCGCCACTTCATTGAATTGAGGGGCAGGAGGACGACACTCGTGCCAAACAACGACTGCGTCCTGATGGATCAGGAGAGCCTGTGAACGCGCGCGGCTGGGCCGACAGGGTTGCCCCAAGCAGCCCAGGCCCACGCCGCTCGCTGCGCAGCCCCTGTGGCAGTGGCGCCGACCAGGGCGGGGGGAGAGCTGGCCGGGGTCGCGGTGGTGATCGTGGCGCTGGTGATCTGGAAGACTCCGTCGCAGGTTCATGTTCTGACAACCTCGCGTGGTCCTGTCGCTCCAGCGTCACGCAGGTTGAACCGCAGGTTAGCCAACTGCACTTCCACCACGTTGCTCCCGGCACCTCAGCCACACCTCTGCCGTGATTGTCTCCCGGTTGTCTACCCGCCCCGGTGCGTCTCCCAACAGGAACCCGAATGCTTTCGGGGATAGGCGCATCTCCAGCCCTTCGTACAGATGCTTCTGGAGGAACAGTATGAGTCCCACCAACGAACGAACATCGTAGGTGCCATCCGCACAAGTGTTTGTGCGCTGTTCGAACGTTCCACGGCCGTGCTCATCACCGGCACGAGTCCCATCTTCAACGACTACTGCAACACAACCCTCTCAGCACCTGTAACCTGCCGCACCTTTATACGGGTGATCTTGAGGCCCTGTACCTCTTCAGCCGTCAGGTCATGTCCCTGTACAAATACCGTAGTTCCCGCCGCCGGCACTGTCCCATGCTCCCCGAGCAGCAGCCCCGCAATGGTTGTCGCGTCCTCACAGTGCAGGTTCAGGCCGTGGTCCTCCCGCAACTCGCTGAGCGTGACCTCGCCATTCAGGGTCAAGGAGCCATCCTCATTCCGCTGCACCCAGTCCGATGACCCCGCATCCTCTTCGTCCATGACGTCCTCGATCAGGTCATCCATCGTCACGAAGCCGAGGGTGCCGCCGAACTCGTCCACCACCAGGGCTGCGTGCAGGCGTTCCCGCTTGAACAGCGCCAGCAGATGCTCGGCCGTTGAGGACGCCGCCACGCTGGGCAGGGGACGGATCAGCCGGCCCAGGTGGAGGGACCTGCCTGCCACGCGTGCACGAATGAAATCCTTGACGTGCAGGACCCCGATGATCTCGTCGAGATTGTCCTCGAACACGGGGTAGCGGCTCCGTGGCGACCGGGCAATCCGCCGCGTGATCTCCTCAGGAGCCGCACTGACCGACAGGGCCTCCAGGCTGCGGCGGGGTGTCATCAGTTCCTCGGCCGTGCGGTCCTCAAGCGCGAAAATGTTCTGGATCAGGTCCCGCTGCACTTCTCCCAGCTGCCCACTCTCGGCGCTTTCATCCGTGATGATGCTGAGCTCTTTGCTGGTATACAGGAATGCGTACTTCCCCGGTTCCCGGATACGCAGCAGCCGCATCAACCCGAGCGCCAGGAAATTCAGCAGGATGATCAGCGGCCGGAAGATGAACCCGAACGAACGCATGAGCGGACTGACTTGCAGGCTGACCGCCTCCGGCGCCTGCAAAGCCAGCGCTTTCGGGATCATCTCCCCGAACACCACGTGCATGAACGTGATCAGGCTCAACGCGATGACGAACCCAGCCGTGTGCGCCGCCGCGTAGGACAGGCCGGCACCTTCAAACGGCCCGTACAGCCAGCTGGCGATGGCGGGCTCACCGTACATGCCCAGCCCGATGGAGGCCAGCGTGATGCCCAGCTGCGCGATGGCGATGTACCGGTCTTTTCCCGTCTCATCGTCGAAGACAGCGGTCAGCCAGCGGGCAGCTGGGTTTCCAGTGTCGGCGAGCGCCGTCAGGCGGGTGCGGCGCGCGGCGACCAGAGCGAACTCCGCTGCGACGAACACGCCATTGAGCACCACCAGCACCAGGATCACCACGATGGGAACAACGACGTCCACCATCAGACGGTCCTCCCGGTGTCCCCATCTGTCGTGCCTCTCGGCAGGGTGAAGCTCACCCTATGCACCGCGCGGCGCTCCATCACCTCGACCCGCAGGACCAATGCCCCCACACCCACTTCATCCCCCACCATCGGCAGTCGGCTCAGCTCATGCCACACCAGGCCACTGACCGTATCCACCTCGTCGGTGGGCAGGTCTAACTCGAACCGGTCGTTGAGCACGTCAATCAGCACGTCACCCCGGACCAGCACCCGGTCCCCATCAACCGTGAGGAGTTCGTCCTCGTGATCGAACTCGTCCTGCATTTCCCCGAAGATCTCTTCCAGGGCGTCTTCCAGGGTAGCCATGCCAGCTACACCGCCATACTCATCCACGGCGATGGCAGCGTGGCGCGACGCTTCACGCAGCCGCCGCCACAGGTCCGGAACCGGCATGCTTTCAGCCACGATCAGAGGTGGCCGGGCGACGTCACCCACCCGCCGATCGGGCTGGTTTTCGCCGGTCAGGAACAGCTGGCGCAGATGAATGATGCCGGTGACGTCGTCCGGGGTATCGCCCGTGACGGGGAAGCGGGTGTACGGGGTGTTCGCCAGCTGCCCGAGGGCCTCATGCACCGTGAGGTGACCAGGGATCGTCACAAGCTTGGTGCGTGGGGTCATGATTTCACGAACGACGCGGTCCTCGACATTCAGCACACCCGCGACCATGTCGCGTTCACTGGCGTCGATGAGTCCTCCACGGGCACTCTCGCGGTACAGGCCCTCGAGCTCCTCAGGGGAATGGACGTGCGCATGACTGGAGTCCACATGAAGCTTCAAGGCCCGCATCAGGGAGAAGGCCGTGCCGTTGAAGAGGCGGATCAACGGGTGGAAGACAAAAAGGCTCAACTGCATGGGTCGCAGGGTGCTCAGGGCCAGGCGCTCGGGGTAGCGAAGGGCCACCGTTTTGGGCAGCAGTTCGCCCAGGACGACCTGCAAAGCCGTAATCAGCACCAGCACCAGGACAGTTGCGAGGATCACTCCCCCGGCGGGACCGACCACGGGAGTGAAGAGGGGAATAAGCTGCGCCTGACCATACGCGCCGGCGGCCAGGCTGCTGAGGGTAATTCCAATCTGGCAGGCCGCAACGTACGTGTCCAGGCGCCCTGGATCTTTCAGGATCTCCAGCAGGTCAGCCGCCGAGCGGTTCCCCGACTCGGCCGCCTCTTGCACGCGCGAGCGCCTGGAACCGACGGTCGCGAACTCGGCCGCGACGTACAGCGCATTGAGGGCCACCATCAGCAGGATGACCCCCAGGGGAAGGAGCGCGCTCAAGGCACACCACCAGGCTTGGTGGTGTGCTCCACGGGCGCTGCGTTGTGAGTCGAACTGGGAGGTTCGGCGTTGTCACTGGAGGGCAACGGCATAGACCGCCAGCATAGCGCGTTGCCGGTCCGTCATTCGGGTGATGCAGGTTTGGGCTTCACGTGGCAGCGGTTCGAGAAGCACACGGGGATGGCTCTCTGTGGAGGTGGAGGCTGCACCCCGCTCGCGCCAGTGTTCAGGCACGGTTCCGGCAACTTAATCTCAATGGGATTGGAGTAGGGCAGCAGGCAGCTTGATTCTCAAGCTGCCTGCTGCATCGCCTCTCGCCAGAGGCGCAGCGCTACGGTTTGGTTGCTTCTTCTCCTGGCGGCGGAAACGGTTGTTCGGGTGTGGCGGTGAAGGTTCGAGACTCGGGCGTGCAGGGCCAGGAATTCCTGCGTTCGCTGTCGTCGTTTGAAGCCGATCCGACTCCGTTCCTGCTGCCGTGTGGGTCGATGGGATTGCTCAATCAGGGTGTTGCAGCGCGCGGTGGAGACGACCTGAACGTGCTCCACGGTGTGGAGCACGGGAAGCTGACGCCGCGCTGCCCCGTCGCTCCAGAGCTTATCGGTGTGAATGGCCTCAGGAACGCGATATTCACCGAGCAGGCGGATGAAAAAGGATCTGGCTGCCTCGGTCTCTCGGTGTTCCTGAAGGAGGATGTCGAGTACGGCCCCGTATTCGTCGACCGCGCGCCACATCCAATGCTTGACCCCACCGACCTTGACGCAGACCTCGTCGAGATGCCACCGAGAACCCCGCCGGGGTTCTCGGTGGCGCAATTCTTCGGTGAGGAGCGGCGTGAACTTGATGTTCCACTGGCGGAGGGTCTCGTGGCTGACCTGAACACCGCGCTCGTGGAGCAGCTCCTGCACGTCACGCTGGCTGAGCGGGAAGCGGTGGTCGAGCCACAGGGCATAGCCGATGATGCTCAGGGGAAAACGATGGCGGTAGGGCTTCCGGTCCAGCACAGTTCAGCAGCCTACCCGGTTTAACTTGCCAGAACCGTTCTTCCAGAATACGAAGCAGGGCTCGATTCGGAGTGGAGATGTGATCCAGTTTTTGGAGCATGTGTTGCGGCGGGTCGTTGGGGAACTCGTGGTGGTGCTAGTCAATGCGGGCATTCACGGGGCCAAAGCCGTGCAGACGTTCGTGGCGTGCCACGAACGTCTCTCACTGGTGTACCTGCCGCCCTACGCCCCAGAATTGAACCCCATCGAGCTGGTGTGGGCGTACGTCAAGCGCAATGTCCTGGCGAACTTCTGTGCTTCGAACGTTCAGGAGCTCAAGGCCCGGTTGGTCAGTGCCTGGCAACGCGTGCGCTACATCCAGCTTCCACAGCACTTGATGGACTCAAACTTATGCCGAGATCAACAACGGGGGTTTTCGGGCGATTGAAGCTATAACGCGTGGTCCTTCGTTTCCGCGTCGCCTTTGACAAACAGCTCGGCAGGGGGAGGGTTCCTCTCAGCCCGGCTGCGCTTGCTGGGCGAGGTCGGCGATCATGTCCACCGGTCCGCACCCTGGGCAAGTTGCGCGCGCTTCAGTGGCTTCCCAGGCCCGCTGTGCCCGTCTTTAGGGATCGTCCATTCTATAACAGCCAGTCAGGCCCCTCTCAGGCATAGCAGGCCAGGATATGCCACCTTCAAATATGAAACGCACCCTCATGTCGGTCGGGCTCCTGCTTGGTCTGGGAACGACCACGGCCCAGACTGCGCCCAAAATCACTTCGCAGAGCATCATCGTCAACCCGGTGGTAACGCCACTCAAGGTCAGTGTCTGGACGGCGAAGGATACAACCGGAAATGCCATCCCAACCTACGTGGCAGGCGACAGAATCGTCCTGAATGTCAAAACCACGCAAGACGCCTACGTCTACCTGTTCAACGTGGATCAGAAAGGCACGATCAGCCTGATTCTGCCCAACCGCTTTACGAGCGGCGAGAACTTCATCAAGGCAAATACCACCAAAACGTTTCCCAGCGCCAACGACAAGTTCACCTTCGACATCGCTGGCCCCGCTGGGCTGAACAAGGTCCTGGCGCTGGCCAGCACCATTGAACTTGACCTGGACGACATCGCCCGGTTCAAGGACAATCAGACGACTGGGTTCGCCACGATCACCATCAAGGGCGGCCAGAACGGTCTGGCACAGGCGCTCTCGATCATCGTCACGCCGCTGGCCTCAGAGGAGTGGGTTACAGATGTCGCCCAGTACCAGATTTCCTCGAAGGTAGCGGCGCCGCCCGTCCCCGTGTCGACAACTTCAGTTTGGAAGACCACATTCAGGTCGAGTATGAGGCTGGGTCAGGTGTACACGTTCTACGCCAACCAGCTTAAGGGCCAGGGGTACATCGAACAGGAGAAGATCTCCGGTCAATACCGTGTGGTCGGTGAGCTCAAACTACAAAACAATGTGACCGCCACCCTGACCGTCAATCAGCGTCCCAATACCACCACGTACGACATCGTCCTGACGCGCAAAACGACTCAATAAGCTTTCTGAGGCCTGGGCTGGTTCCGCTCTTTTTGAAGAGCAGACCCAGCCCCTCTTTTCCGGTTGCCTACGTTCACAAGTGAAATCGGAAGCCACCTCTTCAACGTGCGGCTTCCAGCTTCTACGGGCACCACGGTTGCCTGTGGGTGAGGGGCTCTGAAGTGCTTCAGGACTGAGGGGGGTGGTCTGTCAGACGCCCAAGGTCTGCCTGAAGCGCGGCGACCTCTCTGCGCAGCGCCTGAAGTTCCTCAAGCACCCGACTCCCGGCATCTCCACCGTTCTTCCCACCTTCTCCCTGCTGCTGTTCGCGGTCGTTGCCCACAAAGACACTGGCCACCGACGCGGTCAGGTACCCGAATACGGCAAAGCCGTACAGCGCCAACAGCCACGTCAAGGCGCGACCTTCTGCCGTTTGAGGAAAATAATCGGATCCCATCGTGACCAGACGGTTGTGGCAAGTTGTTGAGGTAGGGTGACGCGGTGCTGAGCGGTCAGAAACTCCCTGGTTACCGATTCCCCCTTGCGGTGATCAGTTACGCCGTCTGGCTCTACCACCGCTTTACCCTGAGCTACCGGGACGTCGAGGAACTCTTGCTGGAACGGGGCATCGCCGTCACCCGCGAGTCCATTCGGACCTGGTGTATCAAGTTCAGCGACCCCTTTGCCCAGGGTCTACGCCATCGAGAACCCCGACGGGGTTCCCGGTGGCACCTTGACGAGATGTGCGTGGACGTGGGCGGTGTCAAACACTGGCTGTGGCGGGCCGTCGACGAACACGGAGCCGTGCTGGACGTCCTCCTTCAGGAACAACGCGACACCGAGGCCGCCAGATCGTTCTTCCACCGATTGCTGGAGGAATACGACGTGCCGGAGGTCATCCATACCGACAAGCTTCGGAGTGACGGCGCAGCTCTTCGGGAATTTCCTGTGCTCCACAGCGTGGAGCACGTCCAGATCGTCTCCACGGCCCGCTGTAACAACCTGATCGAACAATCCCACCGCCCGACACGACGCCAGGAACATCAGCAGCGAGGTTTCCGGTCACGGCAGCGGGCACAAGGTTTTCTCAACCTGCACGCCCGCATCACGAATCTTCACCATCCTGCTCGCTCCACCGTTCCCGCTCGCCACCGGCGTCACCACCAACAGACCGCCTTCAAGACGTGGCAAGAAACCGTGCGGCAGGCGGCCTGAACTTCAAGCCGCCTGCCTTCCCGCAGCCCTCTGCTTCCGTGAAGCACAACCACCTCAACAACTTGCCACAACCCCCGGGCACCCTCACGAATTGGGTCCATTGTCGGTGGGCGGCACGGGACCAACCCCGTCAGC
The DNA here is from genome assembly GCF_020229735.1 of Deinococcus taeanensis. NCBI lineage: Bacteria > Thermotogati > Deinococcota > Deinococci > Deinococcales > Deinococcaceae > Deinococcus > Deinococcus taeanensis. The sequence continues at coordinate 380,108 of NZ_CP083457.1, forward strand.
CCAGGACATGTCGTGCCGGCAACACACGCTGCCCCCTCCGCAGGTCACACTGACGCATGAACCCACGTCCCGCCGTCTATTCCTCTAGCGCAGGCACGTCATGAATACGGTTGACCCGACGCGCCGGCTGCTCTCCTTGCTGGGCGTGAGTCCTGTGCCCAAGACGCCGCAACGTGCCTGGTCAGTCACGGACACCAACTGGATGACCTCCATCAGCGACCCCGACATGCAGCGACTCGGGCAGATCTGTCCGCCCCGCCGGTATGCGCGCGGGGCGCGGGTCTACCGGCGGGGTGAGTCAGCAGGCAATCTCTACATCTTGCTCGAAGGCCACGTCAAACTCGCCCAACCCGGCTGGCTGGGCAACGAGCGCGTCCTGACCGTCTGCGGTCCGGACGACTTCTTCGGGGAGAACTTCCTGACCCTCGCCCGGACCTGTCTGGCTGATGCAGTGTGCCTGGGTGACCACACCGTCGTGTGCCCGGTGAGCCGCGAGCAGTTCCTGGAGGTGGCCACCCAGCTGCCTCACGTCGCCCTGACCTTCGCGATGGTGTTGGCGCGGCGCAACGCAGACCTGGAGGAGCGCCTCCACGTCATGACCCAGCCAGTGCAGGTGCGGCTGGCGCGCGTCATGGTGGAACTCGCGGTCCGGCTCGGCGAGAACCTCGGCGGCGAGGTGTACCACCTGAAACTGGACCTCCGGCACGACGAGATCGCCAGCCTGGCGAACGCCAGCCGGGTGAGTGCCACGCAGGCGATCAGCGCGTGGCGGGCCCAGGAGCTCGTACTGGGCACGCGAGGCGACTACCGGGTGAACGTGCAGGGTCTCGAGGCCCTGATCGAGCAACTGGAACTGGAGGCACTGGAGTGACGGCCTCACCAGCCGTGTGGAACGTGCCGTGCGCGCTGGGCGAAACGGTCATGACGGTCGACGTGGCGGTGCTGGGTGGCGGCGCGGCAGGTTTGACCGCCGCCCAGGTAGCCGTCACCCGCGGTCAGACGGTCATCCTGATCGAGCGTGACCGTCTGGGCGGGGAGTGCCTGTTCACTGGGTGCGTGCCCTCGAAGACGCTGCTCTCCCTGGCCAGACGTGTTCACACGGCGAGAAGCGCCGAGGCACTGGGGCTCGCCGTCCTGGGCCCTCCCAGCTGGGCCGCCGTCCAGGCCGCGCTGGGCCGCACCATCGGGGCGTTTCAGGAGGCGGACAGCCCGCATGCGGTGCAGGCGAGTGGCGTGCGGGTGGTCAACGGCGAGGCGCGGTTCGTCGCCCCCCGCACCCTGGAACTTCAGTGCCAGGGCCACACCCACCAGATCGTGGCTGGGGAGATCGTCCTGGCGACCGGGTCCCACCCGGTGGTCCCTCCCATCGAAGGGCTCACGGACCTGCCCTACCTCACGACGGAAACCCTCTTTGACCTGCCCGAGGCACCCGCCCACCTGCTGATCCTGGGGGGTGGCCCGGTCGGGTGTGAGATGGCGCAGGCGTTCGTGCGTCTGGGCAGCGACGTGACCCTCATTCAATCCGCAGCGCAGCTGCTGCCCCGGGATGAACCCGAGGCGGCCCGGCACCTGCTGCAGGTCCTGCGGGCCGACGGGGTGACCGTTCATTTGAACGCCCAGGTTCAGCGCCTGCGGGGAGAAGCGGACGGCATCAAGGCTGACCTGGACAGCGGTGGGACGGTGACCGCCTCTCATGTGCTGCTCGCTACCGGAAAGCGGCCGAACGTCGAGAACCTTGGGCTGGAACGGATCGGGGCCGCTTATGACGAACACGGGCTGACGGTGGACGCCCAGATGCGCTCCACGACCGTGCCGTACCTGAGCGGGGCAGGCGACGTGGTCGGTGGACCAATGTTCACGCACGGCGCGACCGAGCGCGGCACGCTGGCGGGCCTGGGGGCCACCGGCCAGGCCGGCCGCCTGCTCGCGCGCGCCCGCGCCCCCGGGGCCCAGGTCGAGCGCATTCCCTGGGTGACGTTCACATCCCCCGAAATTGCCCACTGGGGCCTGACGGAGGCGGACGCGGTCCAGAAGTACGGCCGGCGGGTGATCGTCGTCGACTATGACTACCGCCACCTGGACCGCGCCATCACCGAGGGCGAGGCGGGCTTCGTGAAGCTCATTGCCCTCCAGGGCCGCCTGGGCACGCCGCTGGGCCTGCGGGTGGTGGGAGCGCAGGTGGTGGGGGGGCCCGCCGGGGAACTGGCGCAGCTGCTCAGCATGCCTGGCCGCCTCGGCATTCATCCCCTCAAGCTGGCCCTGTTGCCCGCTCCTTACCCGACGTACGCCGAGGCGGTGCGTCAGACGTACCTGGGCTTATTCACGCAAGGGCGAGCCTTTGGGGTGAGGCGCCCTGGACGGCGCTGAGCCAAGCAGGGCGGTCGGCGAGCCTTACCTCAGGCCGTGTGGGCCGGTCCCTGCGGCGGCACGCCGCCCTGCCGCCCTGAGATGGCTGGCCAGGTGCCGGACCACCAGGGCCGCATCCGGAGCGGCGCCCCGGAGGGTGGCGGACGCGAACGCGCGCTGCCCACTGAGGCCCACGTAATACAGGCCTGGCACCGTCAAGCTCCGGCCCAGCCGCTGTACTGGTTCTCCCCGCGCATCCAGGGCCCCCGTCCCCCACAGGTAATCCAGATTCGTGCGGTAACCGGTAGCAAAAATGACGCTGTCCACAGCTTCCTCGGTGCCGGTGGTCCAGACCACGCCCCGCGCCGTGAAGCGGCTGAACATCCGCCGCTGGTCCAGACGGCCCTCGTGGAAGGCGGCGCGGTAAACGCCCGGGTCGAACACGGTCCGCGGGCTGGGAAGCCGGCCGAGCCATCCGAGCGGCCACTGGTCCACCCGCAGCCAGGTGATCCAGTCGTGAACATCCCACCCCAGCGGGCGCTGCGGGAAGAACGGCACGGGGGTGCGCACGGCCAGGGTGACCCGGGCGACCTGGGCAAGTTCCACCGCGATCTGAACTGCTGAATTCCCTGCCCCCACGACCACGACCCGCTCGCCGTGGAAGGGGGGCGCGTTCCGGTACTCGAGCGAATGCAGGGTCCGTCCCTGGAAGTTCGGACGCCCCGGCACGTCCGGGGTGCGTGGCTTGCGAAAGGTTCCGGTCGCCGCCACCACGGCCCGTGACTCCACCGTCCGGCCATCGTCGGTCAGGACCCGGAAGGCCGCGCCGGTGGGCAGCACCTGTGACACGTTCGCCCCGGTCAGGACCGGAAAGTGAAATTGCCGGGCATACGCTTCAAGGTAGGCCGCCACCTCATCACGGGTCGGATAATGCTCCGGGTCACCCGGGAAGGGCAGACCCGGCAAGGCCGCGTAGCGGGCGGGAGAGAACAGCCTCAGGCTGTCGTAATGCTGCGGCCAGGAGCCCACCGGCCGCGCGCCCGTCTCCAGCATCACAAACCGCAGGCCACGCTGTTGCAGGTGGTAGGCCGTGGCCAGGCCCGACTGGCCAGCCCCGATGACCACCGCGTCAAACAGCATCGGCCTGGGGTCGCCCGGTCATCACGTGGCCTTCTGAACGATTCCGGACCGGTTCCCCCTTCGTTCCACCGGCCCCAGGGCGCGGAGAACCGGTGTTCATTCTCCTCGGTCCACCTGAAAGATGTCGCCCAGGGCCTTGCGGGCGAGTCTGGGCACGCAGGCATCCTCGGCGGGATGCCCGACCGGCATCACCAGCATGGCCTCCTCGTTCTTAGGCCGGCCCAGCAGTTCGCCCAGAAAACCCATCGGATTGGGCGTGTGGGTCAGGGTGGTCAGGCCGGCATGGTGAACGGCCGCGATGAAGAGCCCGGCCGGGATGGCCACACTCTCCGTGGTGTAGTAGTTCTTGGAGGCGCTGCCGTCGGCGCGCAGGCCATACTTCTCGCGAAACAACACGACCACCCAGGGCGCGTCGGTGAGGTGCGTCTTGACATAATCGGTCCCCAGCGGCGCGAGGGCCGCGCGCCACTCCTCCGGCATCCGTTGGGTGTAGGTCCGGTACTCCTCGTCTTCCGCCGCCTCACGCATCTGCCGTTTGAGGTCAGGGTCCTGCACTGCCAGTTCGATCAGCTCCACCGGCACGGGCTCCGGACTGAACTGCCGGGTGGTGCGCCGCCCGGCCATGTCCTCGTAGAACGTCTGGGCACGGCGGCGCATCTCCTCCAGGGACCGGCGCCGGAAGGCCAGCGGCTCGAATTCGGGCTCGGGAAAGCCGGGATACAGATCCTGGAAGGTGGGGGTGGGTCTGGGGATCATGTGGGTCCTCCGGATGGGTGCTCCACACTCCCGCGTGGAACTGTCCAGCAGCCTGGGGCGGGGCAGGACAACGTCACCTGCTGACCCACCACGACGGCTTCATGCGCAGGCGCGTGCCACACCAGCGTCTGCGGCCCGGCACGCAAGGTCACGCGCTGGAACCCCCCGGCGAACGCGCAGGCCATCACTTCCCCCTGGAAGGCATTCTCACCGAGCGCCCGGTGCATGGTTTCGGGCCTCATGACGAGCGTGACCGGGCCTTCGCGCGCCACGCCCACCTGGAACACGCCCAGCCCGGTCCGCACCTCCTGGCCCCGCTGCTGCCCTGGAATAAAGTTCACACCGCCGAAAAACGCAGCGACATCCACGGACGCCGGGCGAGCGTCACGCCGAGCTTCTTCAATGCGGGCGCGACGGCAGTGTCCACGTACCTGTTGATGTTCTCCGATCCGCCCCACATGTAGAAGTTGACGGTCTGCCCCCGCGCTTCTTTGAGCACCTGGGTCCAGTTGGCGGGGTTGGGGGCGGCGAGGGTCATGCCCATCAGGGCTAAGGTCAGGGCCAGGGCATGCTTCATGGGGTTCCTCCAGGTGGGGTGCGCCGGTGGGCCGCAACGAGGGCCTGCACCTGCGGAAAGTCAGGGTCGATGCTGAAGTGAAACCCATGCCAGTACCCGTCCCGCTCCGGATCGTACCGACGGGGGGCGGGCAGGCGGCCGTCCAGCGCGGCCGCCTTCATGCGGCGGCGGACCTGTACGCGCAGCGTTTCGGGGGCACAGCGCTGCACCTCCGATCGGGTCAGCGCCGGCAGGACCCGCAGGCCAACCGGCTGCCCGTAGCGGAGCGCCGGGCTGAATGGATGCTCCCACACGCGGTGAGCGCCGGTCAGGACCACCGGCAGGACCGGCAGATTCAGGTGCCGTGCCAGAGCAAACGCGCCCTGCTGAAAGTCAGTTTCCAGACCCAGCACCGTGCCCTGAGGAAACAACGCCAGGCTCTCCCCCCCGTGGTGATCGCCCGGGCCTGCCGGAGCAGATGCCGGTAGCCGCCCGACCCACTTTCCGGGTCGATGCTCACGTGGCCCAGCCGGGTGATTGCCGGGCCCACGCCTGGCCAGCTGAAGATCTCTGCGCGCGCAACAAACCGCAGCGGCAGGGGCAGCTGCGCCAGCGCCAGCACGTCCACGACGCTCTCATGCAGAGCAATCACGACGTACGGCCCACGCCCGATGCACTCGGCGCCCGTGATCTCCAGACGAACGCGCAGGTGCCGCAACAGGCGCGCACTGACTTGCTTCTGCGCCGCGTCCCGCTGGTGTGGGCTCAGGTCCGCGGGCAACCGGCTGACGTCACGCACCGCCCCCCACAGCGCGGCGCGGCCCCACCCCGTGAAGTGCAGCCAGTCAGTCACGGCGCGCGGTTGAAATCGGAGGGCCGGGCGCGGACGCCCCTTACCCCGCACCACTGGCCTCCAGGCGGGCCCGGTCCACGCCAGTGGTGGCAGAGGCCAGGCGCCGTACGGGCCTCGGCGCTGCGGAGCCGCGGCGCCCCCGGCGATCTGGCCAGGCGTTCGCCGAAAGGTCCAGGCCCCACCGCGCACTGAGGCGTGACCGGCCTCACCCAGCCGGCTGCCCCGCAGGGTCAGTGGGCGCAGAGTCACCCCACCTGGCATGGGGGCGCGGTGCACCGCGGGACCGATGACCCCAGACGCCACGTCAGTCCGGTCGCCCAGCGCGGCGCCGGCCCGGCCAGTCCACGTCCAGGTCAGGGGGGGGCCCACCCGGCGGCCTCTGCACCGCGCGGTGCCGATCGGGACCACCTGCTCTTCTGTCCGTCCCGCCCCCGGGTCAGCGATTTGCTGCCCTGCCCGGCACCGCGGATGACGGCGTCACGGCAGCGGGGTTTACCCGGGGTCTGCCGGGCGCGTCCAGTCTGTGGGTGGTGGGGCACCAATGTTGCCCCCATGGAACACCACGGCCGGCGAGGCGAGTGTCATGCAGCCAACATCACCCCGGGCGCCACCCGACGGTGACCGTTTCATAACGGGCGCGCGAAGACTGATGTTGGGCGCACAACACCGCGGTGCATCCGGCCCTGGCAAGCTCAAGGGGAGCCGCCTGAGGGTTCCCGGGTCCGCACTGCGGTGCTGCGCCCAGGCCTGTGCTGTTCCAGCATGTCAAGCGGTCGGCCACCGCCCTGGCGTTCCCCAGCCTCAGAACGACGCACTGACCCACCCCCCGCCCAAGGCGACCCCCATGAGTGAGCCCTACCACCTGAAGCAGCCTCCCGTCGATCCGGAACACGCCACACCTGAAGCCCGCGCGGTGCTCGAGTGGGCCAAAGGCCGCGTTCCCAACATGTACCTGATGATGGCGCGCCAGCCGGCAGTCCTGGACACCGACCTCTACGGGTACGAGCCGTTCCGCAAGGGGGCCGGTTTCACGCCCGTGGAGCAGGAAGTGGTGTTCCTGACCCTCAGTGTCGAAAACGGCTGTGAGTACTGCGCGGGCGCCCACTCCTTTCTGGCCGATCACGTGTCGAACGCGCCGGGGGACGTCACAGACGCCATCCGGGACGGGCGGCCCATTGCGGAGCCCAAACTCGAGGCCCTGTGGGCATTCACCCGGGCGATGCATGACACCCGTGGCCGTCCCAGCCAGGCCGACGCCGAGGCGTTCCTCAACGCCGGGTACCGTGAGGAACACATCCTGGGGATTATCCTGGGGTTGGCCGTGAAGACCATCAGCAATTACACCAGTCACGTGTCTGATACGCCGCTTGACGTGACCTTCCAGCCCCGGGAATGGCGCCCCGCATCACGGTCGTAACGGGAGAAGCGCGAAACCGGGCGGCGGCGCGTGCATCCCTGACCTGAGCACCCAGGGGCGCTTCAGCGCCTCATCATGAAGCGGGAGGAGCATCGTGGCAAATGTCGTGGTTTTTGACGTGATCGAAACCCTGCTTGATCTGCGGGCGCTTGACTCGGACTTCGCGCAGCTGTTCGGAGATGCCGGCGCCCGCGAGCAGTGGTTTCAACGGGTTTTGAAGACGGCCCTGACCACCACCGTGACGGGGGCCTACCAGGACTTCGGCGCGATCGGTGGCGCGGCCCTGGACATGACGGCCACCCTCCGCGGGATGAGGGTCAGCGCGGACGACAAACGCCACCTGCGTGCGGCGCTGACCACCCTGCCTGCCCACCCGGACGTGATGGGTGGCCTGGAGCGGCTGAAGGACGCGGGTTTTCGCCTGGCGACCCTGAGCAACAATCCCCGTGAGAGCAGCGAGGCGCAGCTCCGGAATGCGAACCTGAGCGCCTTTTTTGACCAGATGCTCTCCGCCCATGACGTGCGGCGGCTGAAACCGGCGCCGGAGCCGTACCGGTACGCGGCTGAGCAGTTGGGCGTGCACGTCAGCGGCATGTGGATGGTCGCCGCGCACGGCTGGGACATTCAGGGGGCGGCCCGGGCAGGCTGCCGGACCGCCTTCGTCGACCGCCCGGGCCACGTCCTGAGCCCCCTGGCTGACCTGCCCACTGTCACCGGCCCCGACATCGAGGCGGTGGCGGTGCGTCTCCTTGAGCAACCGTCAGAATGACCCGCACTTGGCTGTTGCGCCCAGGGGCGGCGCACCCCCGTACCGCGGGGCCGACCGGAGCGGCCGCACGGGTCGCCGTCCGCCAAGCGGGGTGGCCGGAAGTTTCCCTTCCGGCCTGCGCCTGCCCAGCCGCACCCGCCCGTGCTGAACGGTTCGCGGTTCCGCCGCCATGACGGTGCACGCGCACCTGTTCGATGCGGACGTGCCCGATCAGGACTACACCTCCCTGAGCGACGTACCAGCGCAGCTGACCGACCGCCAGCTGTTGTGGATTCACCTGGACGCCCCCGGACCGGATGAACTGGCGCCGGCCGCCGCCTTGCTTCAGGTGGGCGCCGACACCCTGCGGCAGCTGACCCAGGGGACCCGGCGGCCCGTCCTGCTTCAACACGGCGCGTACACCCACGTTCAGGTTCTGGTCGCCGAACTGGCACCCACAGAAGTTGTGGGCCGCCGCCTTCACTTGATCGCGGGTCAGAACCGGGTGCTGACGGTGTCCGAGAAGGAAGTGCCGTTCCTTCACGCCTTCAGTCAGGCCCTGCGCAGCGACAGTCGCCTCGGACAACTCGATTCTGCCGTGTTTCTCGCGGCCCTGCTGGGCCGGCACGTCGAGTCCTACCTCGGGCAGCTTGATCCGCTGGAGGAGGCGGTTGACCGCCTGGACACCCGGATGCTGACGGAGAAGGTCGGGCCGCCCCTGCTGACGGAACTGGCCCGATTGCGCCGGCAGGTGGGTGAGCTGTGCCGGATGATGACGGCCCACCGTGGGGTGTACGCCGCGCTGGGCCGACCGGACTTTGTGACCTTCGTGGGTGACGAGCCGGAACTGCACCTGCGGGCGCTGGTGGCCGAGTTTGAACATACGGTCGACTCGCTCGAAAGTGCACGCGGCCTGGTGCTGGGGGCCTTCGAGCTGTACACAGCGCGCCTGACCCTGCACACCAACCAGGTGATGTCCACCCTGACGGTCGCCACCGTGGCGCTGGGGGTCCTGGCGGCCGTCGCCGGGTTTCTGGGGACCAATTTTGAAGCCTCTGTCTTCCGCGCTGGAGACGCGGGGTTCTTTGCGGCTCTGGTGGGGGCCATGGTCCTGGTGGTGGCCCTGGTGGCCTTCGCACGCCGCCGGGGGTGGTTTTAAGGCGCAAGGCGCGCCTCCGGACAACGTGCAGGCGCCGCTGCACCGAAGCGGCGCCAGCGCGTCCCGGTCAGGGGCCGCGAGGCGTGACGCGGCGCCAGTTCTAGGTCAAGGCGAGAACGAGAGGCGACTGCGTCAGACCTCAACCCGCTTTTGACGGACAGGCGGTGGACACCCGGGGCTTCTCGCAGGGTCACCAGCATGACTTTGCAGACGTTCCGTGTGCGCGCCGGCGCCATGGTATACCGGATCAGTGCCGGGCCGCCGCCCTGTCCACAAACGTGTTCGCGGGGCGCGACACTTTCAATCAGGCCGTATGGCCGTGCACCTTGCGCGAGGTTGGGCACCGCGACCTTGGTGGTGGTGCCCAGAAGGTCACCGCGTGCAGCGGCGCACATGTAAATTCTTGGATCTGTCGGCAGGGCGGCCCAGGTCGTTTGCGCCACGCTCAGGTCCGGAGATTGACGGCTTAACTGTCGGTCCAGCGCGGTGACGTCCGGCAGAGCATCAGGCCCAGCGAGGCGCAGACGCAGGTCAGACGCAGCGCCACTTCAGAGGTGGCTTTTGGGGCTCTCGTTCCGGGCGGCGTGCCTCCGTCCGAGAAAGCCAGTGCATCCTGAGGTCCTCATTGAGCCTTGAACCGGGAGGTCGGCCCTGTTCGCTGGGTCTCCACCCTGGGCTGGCCCGTTTCAGAACAGCGAGAGGGGCGGTTCGTTCACGAGCGCTTTGATGTTCGCGGCGAACTGATCGAGGGTCTTTCCGGTCAGTGCAGCGGACAGTTCGGTGCGCACCCGCACCGGCGCGAGGCGGCCTTTTTCCATGGCGGTACGGATCATGCTGTACTGCTGGGCGGTCAACCGGTCGCCCAACGTCACCTGCAGGAGCGTCACCGTGGTGCGCAGCAGTTCTTCGGTGCCAAGTTCCTCAAGGCTGCGCTGGAAAGCCGTGTGAGCGTCCTCAGGCTGGGCACGGGCCGCAGCAGGTGGCGTGATGGGCGCGGCGGCCACGGGCAGGGCCACGTCACTGGCGGTCACCTGGTACTTTCCTTCCTCATCTTTGATCACGTCGGTCACGAACGCTGCGGGCGACCGCGGCCGGAACTGCTGGATAAGCTGCTGCGCCACCAGGACCCGTTCCTGCACGCGCGCCTGACCGTACTGGGTGATGAGTTTGCGTCCGTTGGGGACCGACAGGGCGAACCGGGCGTACATGTCACGGAGCAGCGCTGCGGTTGTGGGGTCTTCTTCGAGCTCGGCGCGGTTGAACAGGTACGTGACGTCCGTGTTCGCCCCGCGACCGGAGTACTTCACCTCCCGGAGATACCCCTGGGTGAGAAGTTCGGCGTGTGCGGAGGCCAGCAGCCGCTTGATGTAGGCCGCCGTTTCCGTTTCCGTGAATTTGCATTCCTTGGCCCAGTCGAGCAGATTGACCGTGAGTTCGTTGCTTTCGATGGCCAGCGTTTCCGGGTTCCGGCGTTTGGCGTCCAGCAGGCGGTACAGGGACCGGGTGGGGGGCCGTTTGAGATTGTTGAGCAGCAGGGAGTTGACGGGCTTTGTGTACTGCTCGCGGATGGAGCGAACGAGCATCTGCGCGATGGTGATACTGATCGTCGCCCTGGAATCCAGCGTGTCCCGGTCCGCGCTGGTGGCGTTAAACTCGAGAATGATGCTGAATTTCGCGCTGGTCCAGCGTTTGGCACCGTGGTCGCGCCAGGTGTTGCCGATGGTGTAGACGCTGTGCGTCAGGCGGTTGAGGGAATCGCGCAGAATTTCGTAGTACGTGCCGTTCGGATGGAGGTTCGCGCGGACCAGAATCTGATACGGGGTGGTGTGCAGAATGCCGTGGCTGGGGGCACCCGCTTCCACGAACAGATCCAGGATCGCGTTGGCGATGTCAGCGTCCAGGCCGTGCGGCACGCCGCCAATGCCCTGCGGCGCCAGGCAGGACATCACGCCGGTCTCCTCCCCGATCTGAATATCGATGCTCCAGGAGGTGTGGTCCGGCGGGATCCGCTCCTGGATGCTGAACATGTTGAGCAGGGCCATGTTGAATTCAGACGGATGACGGATGGGAAGGTCGCGTCCGCGTGACGCCCGTTTTAAGGACCCCTTCGGTGAATTGTCAGACGAGTCCCTCGTCCGCTGTTTCGCTTCCCTGGTTGGCATGCTGGCCTCGCTGTCGGCTCAGTATACGGACTCTGTGCCAGGGAGATGGAGCTCCTGATTGATGTTTGTTTTTTTGTTTTTAAAGAGATAAAGAATGTTGTACAACAACAGCGCACGACCCACCCTCCGCGCCAGAGCGACAATTTCTCGGTTTTTTTGAGGAGTATGTCGTGTCGTGGCCTCTTGTTTTGAGCACTATGTCGTGGGTTTTGCAGCTGAATTTGAGGAGTATGTCGAAGGCGCGACGCGTGAATTTGAGCAGTGTGTCGTGGGTTACCCGGACCGTTTTGAGCAGTGTGTCGCGGTCCCTTGAGAACAAATTTGAGCAGTGTGTCGTGTGGGCCCGCTTTGAACTTGAGGAGTATGTCGTGGGTCTGAACCGCAATTTGAGCAGTATGTCGAAGTGGTGTCGAGCTGCCAATTTTGCTTGGCCCGCCGCGTAGCTGCACACTCCTTAGATCAGAAAATTCGCCGTACCAGTCACACAATCAGCGGTCAGGTCGAGGGCACGCCGATGAGCCGGACATGGGCACTGAACTGCGTCACGACGAGAGCAATTTGAGAAGTATGTCGATAAACTCCTTACCCGATCACCTTCTTGGCTGAAAAAAAGCCAATAGTGTCCTCTCAAACAGCGAAAACATGCGGGTGAGAGTCAACAGCGGTGAAGGACTCTGCCTGCCATTCCGCGCGTCAGGTGCTCCGAGAAAGCCCTGCTATTCACTGTAGTTGAGCACCATGTCGTGTCTTCTGGCTCACCTTCACGCCTACCCCACGTGTCTGACAGCCCAATTTGAGCAGTATGTCGTGCCGCATGATCATTTGTCGTGGTCCTGCAAGCTGAGTGGCAGAGGCACGGGCGTTGACGTGCAGGGTGATGCGAGGCGGGAGAAGGCAGACCTGCACCCAGCTGGCGTACTCAAGCGTCAATTTGAGCAGTATGTCGAATGGGCGACGCCGTGACGGGACCCAACAGCGAGGTCACGGTCCGGAGGGTGGCTCCAGCGCTGCAGCCCCCTCTTCTCGCAGGATGCGCACAGCCGGGGATCCACAGGTCGGTGATGGGCTTTTGAGCAGTCTGTCGATACTATGATCATAAGGCCATGCTGTGGCTCTCAAGAACCGCGCAACTGTCACTTCTCGGAAAAGGACGAGCAAAGGGGTTCGGGGCCCTGAGCCTCAAAACCGGCACAAAAGGTCAGCGCCTCGATCGGCCACTGAGACCACAACCGCACTGAGCGCCCCAGTCGCTCCCTGCGCTGACACGGCCGCTCGACTCATGGGCCTCTCCCCCACCACTGTCGCGTTCCAGATCCATGCCGCGCATCACACGCGTTCTTCAGTCGTCTTGGTTGGAGTCTGCCCCTTGGAGTGACAACCCGCCCTGACCCTTCAGACTGGATGGGGTCGCATGTTTCAGGTGTTCTGTAGCCAGTTCTGGCGTCTCAGCGTGAGGCCATCCGTAGATCGAATACGTTTCCCCTTTGGTGAGGGCCACCAGGGCGGACCGCACGTAGGGTACGAACTGTTCCGGAATGGCGTCAAATGACAGCCAGCACAGGTCTTCGTGTCTGTCGAGCTCACAAATCCTCGGCGTACCTTCCCAGCGATCCGCAACGAAGAAGTGATCCAGCCATCCGTCGCCCTGAGTCTGGCTATGAAGCGTGTGAACGAGGCGTAGGTCCTCAAGGTTGAGCAGGACGCCAACTTCTTCCAGGGCTTCGCGTCGGGCGGCTTCCAGCAAGGTTTCACCCTCCTCGACTCCGCCTGCGGGAAGACTGTAGAAGCCGTCCATCCAACCAGTGTTCACGCGTTTCAGGCTGCAGAACTCATGGTGACTGCGCAATACGACGAAGACCGTTGAGGACACCCGGTAACGGTGGCGGGAAGTCACGTGCGAAGGGTACCAGTTGGCGCTGGTCGCAAGCAGTTGCTTCGCTGGTTTGTCCTGCACAAGAAACCAAAAGGAGTGGCAGCGCCCAGCGAGATCTGGATCGGCCTGTGTGCACTGTTCCCAGCTTCGGCCTCTCTGCAGCTGATTCGGTCAAGCTGACGAGTGATCGTGCTGCAACTGGAACAAAGGCAGCCTGACGTCCAATCAGGAAATTGTGATTCCAGACACCTGGACGGTGCCCGGTCGCCGGGCTCTTCCTTACCGGCCGGGAGAGCAATCAGGAGGCCGATACCATTCACAGTCGAGGGGAGCATCCAAGAATCGCCACAGTGTCCAGTTCAGCCTGGTGATCGAGTGGATACACAATACGGTGGTGGCCCGTTGAAGATCTGAATGACATGGGCCGCGTCCGCAGGGGTGCGCCCGTCTGCCTGTACCGCTGTGTCGGCGCGCGATTGCCCTGGCCGCTGGCGTGCCCTGACCCGGAACAGCCTCAAGGTTGTTGTTCTGACCTGACGTTTACGCCGCAGTTGCGGAAGGAGGGGGCGCTGACGTTGTCCTGGAAGCGGTCGAGCTCAACGCCGCCATTTGGAATGAGCAGGCTTTGCATAGGTGCTGCGAGCAGGACAAGCAGATTTTCAAGGCAGGCCAGGTGGTCCGGCGCGTGGTGGTGGAGAAGAATACTGCTGAGGCGGCCGCTGGGGACAGGAAGCCGAGGGGAAGACTCCGGATGGCTTTCACGTTCAATGGCGCACCGAAAGTCGTGATGGGGAGAGGGTGCGGTGTCCGCCGTGAGGAAGCGCGAGCGACGATGTGTTGCAGAGCCCAGGTGGCAGCCCGACGGTACCGTCCGGCTGCAGCCACAGGCTCCTGCGGCCCATCGGTTGTTGTACGACGACCGTGAGAGGCCGCAGAGCGCACCGCAGAAGCGGCGCCGTGCCCACGGGAAGTGAGGAAGCCTGACCTGCAGGCCGTGTAGCGATCCTGCTGCACTTTATTCCTGCTGGCCTCAGAGACGCTCTTCACAGGAGGAACGCGGATGGAGGAAACGCGCTCAGGCGTCAGCATGCTCCTATTTCTGACACCTTTCTGCCGTGCCAGTGAGTGCAGTGACGCGGCGAAGGAACCTGGGAATTGACCGGCATGACGAACGCAACCGGCCTGGAGTGAGCCCTGGAGCGGGGTCCCAGTGCGCCAGCCAGTAGCGGCAGACCACAGGAGAAATGGTCTCCCCTATGCCAAGTCCGGTGATCGTTCGGCGTGAATGTCAAGCGCGCGGTCGCTTGAAGTGGGACCTCCCCCAGTGGTGGATTGCCGGTGACTCTCAGGCATACCCGCGTTGTGGTTTCGCCCGGCTGAATCGGCGTTTCTGCTGGTCATGCCCGGGTGGGAACAACGTTGTTCCCACGTCTCCCCCACCGGCTTTTAAGCAAAATGGTTGCGCCGGCTCTGGAATTTAAGCAAAATGCTGACATGAGCGGAAAAGGGAAGCGGTCGGTGCCCATCAGCGCGGCCCACACACAACTTGGCCAGCAGGTGAAGAACCTGCGGCCAGGGGAACCGGTGGTGCTGGAGCGACATGGCAAGCCCGTCGCGGGCCTCGTCTCCGTGCAGGACCTCGAAACGATTCAGCGGGCCGGACAGGACATGACTGTCCTGATGGCGTTCAACCACGCTGGCGGCGCGGCGAAGACCAGCACCATCCGCGACATCGGCTACGAGCTGGCCGAACTCGGGTACCGCGTGCTGCTGATTGACATCGACCCACAGGCCAATCTCACGTCCTGGCTCGGCATTCACGACGTGGACGGTGCCCGCAGCCTGCAGCCGGTACTGGAGGATTACGCGCCCCTGCCGGAGCCCTACCGCGTCCATCAGATGGACCTGATTCCCAGTCACCTCAGCCTCGCGCGCACGGACGCCCGGTTGCCCGGCTACACCAACGCTGAGGGCCGCCTGCGCGCCGCGATTGAGCAGGTCCGGCAGAGCGGGACGTATGATTTCGTCCTGATCGACCCGCCCCCCAGCCTGGGCAAACTCACAGCGAACGCGGCAAACGCAGCGGACTGGGTGATTGTGCCTGTCCCCGCCCGCTATAAGGGACTCGTGGCGCTTGAAGGCCTGCGCGAGATGCTCAGCGAGTACACCCGCACCAATCCGCGCCTGCGTGTGGCGATGTACCTCGTCACCCAGATGGAGAACACCGCGCACAGCAAAGAAACTCACGAGGTGTTTCAGCAGGTGCTCGGCGATGAGCTCGCCGGTCCCCTCACGTACCGGCCCGCCGTGTACAACCGCTGTCAGCCTGAAGGCCAACCGATCGGCGTGAACGCCCCCACCTCCGAGGCGCGCCGGGAAATTCAGCGGGTGGTCCGTACGCTGCTTGACCGCATCGGCCAGGCGCCCGCATGACCAGACGCAAACTCACCAAAGGCATGCAGGCGGCGCTCGCCCGCACGCAGGCCGTTCATCAGGACATTCAGGACCTGCAGCGCGCCCGGGTACCGGTGCAGTACCTGGAGGTCGGGCAGCTGCGGCCCTCGCCGTTCCAGGCCCGGCTGGACTTCACGGACCTGGAAGGACTCACCGACGACATCCGGACCAACGGCATTCTGCAACCTCTGGTCGCGCGGTCCACCGCCGACGGTTACGAACTGATCGCCGGCGAACGACGCTGGCGGGCCGCGCGGCGGGCCGGTCTGAGCGAGGTGCCGGTGATGCTCCGGGAAGCCACGGATGAACAGGCCCGGCTCTACAGCCTCAAGGAAAACCTGGAACGCCAGGATCTCAACGCTTTCGAAGTGGCGAGCGTGGCTCTGGCCCTGACGGCCCTGAGCCTCGATCAGACGCAGGAGACGGTCCGCGCCCGCCTGACAGTGCGCGGACCGGTGGACCCGGAGGTCGAGCAGGCCCTCGCAGAAGCGCTGAGCGTGCTGGGCAAGGACCTCACGCGGCTGAGTTTCACCAAGCATTACCTGCCCCTCCTCAACCTGCCTCCGGCCCTGAAGGACGCGATCCGCCGCGGCGCGTCGTTCAACGCAGTGCGTGTGCTGCGCCGGGCCACCCCGCAGCAGCAGGCCGAATGGCTGCCGCGCATCGAAACAGGGGAGTGGGGGGTGCGGGACGTCGAAGCGGCCTTGCAGGGGGCAGCGAGCAGTGCCGCGCCAGCAGGGGAGAGCAACCTCTCAAGTGAGACCCGCCGCGTCCTGCGCCTGGCGTCACCACGCCGGATTCAGCAGCTGGACGACCGGGCGCAGAAAGAGCTGCAGCGGCTGCTTCAGCGGGTCGAAACCCTGCTCAGCCAGGCGACCCCCTGAACAGCGTGGTCGGTGCACAAACCCAGAGCGCCACGGAACAGTGAAGCGCACAGGAAAAGTGAAGCAGTCGTCCAGGGCCAGCCAGCACTCGCCCGCTCGGCCCTGCAAGCCGTTGAGCGATACGCAAGAAATTCGCTGGACACGGCGAAAGTTGAGATGAACGGCGTCACAGGTAGCGGATGGCGGCCCCCTTCCACACAACTGATGGGCCTCCACTGACCCGGGAGCCTGAAGACCAGCAACGACAGCATCGGCGCTGACTTCACCTGCGCCGCCCGCGAGGGCCGGGGAGCAATGGGGAGACCAGCGACCTGATCGGAGGCTCACGCTGGCCCCACGCAGGTCCCCTCATCCTCAGCGCCTATGGGCCCAATGGGGCTGCCAGGCTGTGGATGGAGCCGGGCAGGGACAGCAGCCGGGCGCGGCGCCCTGCGCATGTAGCTGACCGCCGCGAAGCCGGCTGTTCAGGCTGAAGCCGTCGGAGGAGAGGGCATGAACAGAGCACGTCGCATGCAGGCCTCCCCGACGTTCACCCAGCCAGGAGGGCGGATTCCAGCCCAGGATGATGGTCTCCTGTTACACGTCGCCGCTCTGCTGGTGGCACGCCAGACCGTCACCCCGGCCGGCTGTAAACCGGCACAGGCCACTGGATGCAGCTGGCAGGATCAAGCCTTGAGCGCTGTGCTGCGGCTCCTCATGACCTTTGCCCTGACTGGCAAGACAGCAACGGCACAGTGCTCAGGTCCGCAGCGCCGGTCGGCCACTCCAGCGCAGGGCCAGTGCGGTCTGCCAGGTTCAGAAGCGGTCCACCGCGGTGCTGCTGACTTACCGCTCCGTTCGTTCAGCGGGCTCCCTGCCTGTGTCCTCGGTGGGGAGGGGAACGGCGTGCGTCCGGTCATACAGGGCGCACATGCCACTGACGCTGCCCTTCTGGTACAGCCAGATGGCTTCGGGATTGGTGCCGGTGGGCTTCAAACCCAGAGCGCGGAGTTCATCCGCGGTCAGAAGCTGCGGTGGCCGGGCGTCACCCTGATACCGCGGGAGAGGAGGAAAACGCTTACGGGGACTCATGCCGCCTCAGCGTACTCTGGAATGCTGAGGAAAGCGTTCCCTGCCCACCGGTATGGCGGACAGTGCGCGGCGCTGCCCTCGTGTTCCGCCCTGGTGACGCAGGTCCGCGGGTGACGCCCGGCCCTGTGCCAGTGGTGACAGACGCTGCGTCTGTCACTTGCGCCTCCTGCGCCGCGGGGAACCGTTCCCCTCGCCCGCCCGGACGGTCGAGAAAGCGGTGCGTGCTGCCGGACTCTCCCTCAGTTCGGCAGGGGACGGCGGCTCCTGGGGAGTTCAGCCAAACGGGCTCCACCTGTGGAGCCCGCGTCCGTGGACTCGAGGGGATGGAAGCAACTATTTCTTCTTTTGCGCCAGCGCACTTGCCGCGGCCCGCTTTGAGTTTTTTGCCGTGTCGCTGCTGAGCATTACCTTCGACGCGGCCTGGGCCGCTGTGGTGCTCGTGCTGCGTCCGCCTTGCACCTGCGAGAGGGCACTGGCGGCGGCCCGCTTTGACGCTTCGCTTGTTCGGCCGTCCCGGAGGGTCTTGGACGCCGCAGTCGCGGCACTGGTACCGGTCTTCTTCTCTGGCATGGGGCAACCTCCGGAGGCCTGGAACGGTGGAGAGGGCGGTCCTCCTCACCATACGGCCAGTGACCTGCGCTGGCAATCGGTTCGGCGGTGCAGCTGTTCATCTTTCACGAACCATGAGCCCCGGCCTATGGAACTCTGGCGGTGCTCCCCGAATCCTGTGCCAGCCCCCCGCCGACCCTGGCTGAGGCGCGGATCGCCCAGCGTTCCCTGGCTGCCGCAGGGCTTCAGCTTGCCCCGCGGCGACCGGGACGCTCGTCGGACAGGTCCGTCCTGGCCGTTCGTCGCTCCACGCAGCGACGGTCTTCCAGGTGTGGCGGTGAAAAAGGCGCTGTGGGCACGTTGGCTGAGAAACGAGGAGCCGGCTCAGAGGCGCGCACGAGTAGAGAGATGCGTGTGCGGCTGAGCGCGGCGCAGGCCGGATCCACCGCGTTCCCGCTGGCTGAGGCTGGTCGCCCCCTGCTCACCCCAGTGTTCCTCCCCGGCGCCCTGCCATGACCGTGACGCACGGAACCGGGCCTCCGACTGGAGACGAAGTTGGGGATGCGGGTGCCGGCAAGGGGCAGCCTGACGCCTGCGCGAAGGGTGCTCAGGGTGCGGGTCCTTCGGCTGGAACTCAGCCTGTCAGCCCGGGGACAGAGGCCGCTGCAGCCTGGTCCCCGGCGTCACGTCGGCGCGGCCGCCCGTCACCAGACCTCAGCGGCGGAGGAGATTCGCCGTTATCCTCCGGGCGCCCCCGCCGGCAGTGCGTCAGGTGCTGTTGCGCGGCTTATGACACTGATGGGGGCGGCGGCGCCTGGGTGCGGGCCAGTTCAGCGGCGCCCACGAGCCCGGCGTCCGCGCCGAGCGCGGCCAGAACCAGGGGGGTGAAGTCACTGAGGGCGCCGGTCTGCCGCCGGGCCGTTTCGAGCATGGGCAGGATGGTGTCGGCCTGCGCCATCAACCCGCCGCCGAGCACAATCACGTCAGGGTCGAGGAGCAGTTGCAGGTTATGCAGGAACAGGCCCATGTGGGCGGCGGCGTTGTCGACGAGGCCCTGCGCTTTGGGGTCCCCGCCGCGGGCCCGTTCGAAGATATCCGGGACGCTCACGGCGCGGCCGTAGACGAACGTGGCGTCGCGGGCGAGCGCGGCGCCGCAGGCCTGGGCTTCCAGTGTGCCGCGGGTGCCGCTGCCGTCCATCGTGCCGTGGAAATCCATCCGGGTGTGGCCGACTTCGCCGGCCATGCCGATACGGCCGGGGTAGAGCGCGCCACCGAGAATCAGGCCGCACCCGATGCCGGTCGACCAGGTCAGATACACGCTGTTGGCAGTGCCGCGTGAAGCGCCGTACCGGTGTTCGGCGAGCGCGGCGAGGTTCGCGTCATTCTCAACGGGGACCGGCCGGTTCAGCACCCTGGCAAGCTGGTCTTCGAGCCGCGTGTGGCTGAGCCCCGGGATGTTCGAGAAGTACGTGGTCTGGCCGCCGGTCACCGGGCCAGGCGCGCCGAGCCCGATGGGCAGCGGCCCACTGCCGGCGTCGGCTTCCAGGCGCCGGACCATCTGACCCAGCAGGTCGATGAGGAGGTCCGCCTGGGCCGGCGTCGCTGCTTCCAGCCGGTGCAGCACCCGGCCCCGGTCCACCACCCCGGCGGCGACCTTGGTGCCGCCCATGTCGATGCCGATCACAGGCCGGGGCGGGGAGGGCAGGCCGCTCATCGGGTGACCTTGCCGCTCCGGACCGGTTGACCGACGTCCGCGACGCGCTGCGCGGCGAGGTCCACCACCAGGTTCTGCACAGCGGGGCACAGCTGGATCCAGGCGGCGAGGCTGCCGGCGTCCGCAGCTGCGGCACTCAGGGTCAGGTGGGGTGAGCCGGCGGCCTCGCACACGTCCTGGACACGCGCCAGGGTCTGCGTCAGGTACGGCGTGCCGCCCGGGCTGCGGAGCACGATCACACCGACGTGAGGGGTGAGCAGTTCCGGCGGGCCGTGCCGGAACTGGCCGAGTTCATATGCGAGGGCCGGAATGCGCGCCAGTTCGATGACGCCCAGTGCGCCCATCGCAGCCACGCCGCTGGCCCCGCCGGATCCGAGGAAGATCACGGACGTAACCTTTTCAAGTGGCCGGGCGTCTGTGTCTGGCACCAGCGGTGTGAGGGGGAAGGTGAGGCGAGGCGCGCCGAGAGCTTCGAGCACAAGCTGGTGCAGGGTCAGGCTCAGCAGGAACGAACGGGTCGCGGCAAAACCCTGTTCCCCGCCACCGGCGGCCAACAGGGTGGGGAGGTGCCGGGCGAGGTGGCCGTCCGGATTGAGGCTCAAGCCGAAGGACCGGCCCTGCGCCTGCCCGGGAGACTGGCCGAGGTACTGGGCGATCTCGCCGGAGTCCCCGGACTGACTGGCGATCACCGTCACGCGGGCCGGATCTGCCGGCAGCGGCTGCACGAGCGCCTCGTCGAGGGTCATGGCGGTGGCAGGAACGCCCAGGTGGCGGTAGGCGCCGGCGGCCGCCTGGTTGGCGTGGTGGCTGCCGCCCATGCCGAGCAGCAGGAGGGTCGCGCCGGGCTGGCGGAGCTGCGCGGCGATGTCCGCTGCGAGGCGCCGCTGCGCGGGGTCGCTGCAGGTGAGCTGGGCGTCATCAAACTGACGGGCCTGTTCGGCGCGGATCAGTTGGAGTCCGGTGGGGCGGGGGGTGTGGGTCATCCTTTGACTCCTCCTGAGGTGAGGCCAGCGAGCAGGCCGCGCTGCAGGGCGACGGCGATCAGCACCGGTGGCAGGGCCGCGAGGGCGCCGGCCGCCATGATCAGGCCGTAGTCGGTGGCGCGGCCGGCGGTGAAGTCGGCAATGGCGACCGGCAGGGTCTTGGCGCTCAGGCCGTTGGTGAACAGCAGGCCGTAGAAGAATTCATCCCAGGCGAGCAGGACCGCGAAGATGGCGCTCGTGGTGACGCCGGGCAGGGCGAGGGGAACCACGAGGCGGGTCATGGTGCCGGTGCGGCTGAGGCCGTCAATCAGGCCCGACTCCTCGATTTCAACCGGCACCGCGTCGAAATTGGATTTGAGCAGCCAGGTGGTGAACGGCAGGATCAGGCTGCAGTACACCAGGATCAACCCCCAGACGGTGTTGAGCAGGTGCAGGTGGGCGAGCAGCTGGTAGAGGGGCAGGACCAGCGCCACCGGCGGCAGCATGTACGTGGCGATCACGGTGGCGAGCAGCCCGCCCTTCCCGGCCGGGAAGCGGGAGAGGGCGTACGCGGCGGGGATGCCGGCGGCCAGGGCAATGGCGGTGGTGGTGAGTGCCACGACCGCGCTGTTACGCAGGGCGTACAGGAAGGTCTGCCCCGGGGTGTTTGGTTCGAGGGTGAGCAGCGCGGCGTAGCGGCTCCAGTCGAAGGTGCCTGGCCACCAGCGCAGCGGCAGCGCGGTCAGCTGGGTGGACGGCATGACGCTGCTGAGCAGCATCCAGGCGACCGGCAGCAGCACGCTGGCGGCGAACAGCAGCGCGCCGAGGTACACCAGAAGGGACTGCAGGCGGGAGCGTCTCACGCTTGGCCCTGCCGGCGGGAGAGCCACAGGTACGCCGCGATGAGCAACGCACTGACGAGCACCATCACGTTGGCGTACGCGGCGCCACTGCCGGCCTGCAGGTAGGTGTAGGCCTCCTGGTAGACCGTGAAGGACGCTGTTTTCGTGGTGTCGGCGGGCCCGCCGCGGGTCATCACGTAGATGATGTCAAACACCTTGAACGCCTCGATGGTGCGCAGGACCACCGCGACGCTCAGCGGTCCGGCGATGGCGGGCAGGGTGAGTTTCCAGAACCGCGTCCAGGCGCCGGCGCCGTCCAGAGCCGCCGCTTCGTGAATTTCGGCCGGCACCGACTGCAGGGCCGCGAGGGTGATCAGGGCGACGAGCGGGTAGTTTTTCCAGACGTCGGCGAGCACCACCATGTTCAGGGCCAGGCCCGGTTCGCCCAGCCAGGAGCGGTAGGTGCCGGTGAGGCCGACCTGCGTGAGCAGGGCGTTCAGGGCGCCGTACTCAGGGTTGTAGATCCAGCGCCACATGGTGGCGTTGACGATGGTGGGAATCGCCCACGGCAGGATCAGCAGGGCGCGCGCGGCGGTGCGGCCCCGGAACGGCTGGTTGAGCAGCAGGGCCACGAGGACCCCCAGGACCAGTTCAAGGCCGACCGACGCCACGGAAAAGTAGGTGCTGTGCCACAGCGTGGCGTGAAAGTCGGGGTTGGTCAGCGCGGTGAGATAGTTCTGCGCGCCGACCCACGCGGGCCGGGTGCCCAGGGCATTGAGGCTGGCGTCGGTGAAGCTGAGGTACACGGTGCGCAGCAGCGGGTACCCCACGACGCAGGCGAGCAGCAGCACGAGCGGCAGCAGCAGCGGCCAGCTCAGCGGAATGCTGAAGGTCCGGCGGGCACGTGGGACGGTCGGGGCGGCCATCAGCGGAGTCGGCTGGCCACCCGGGCGGCGTCATCCAGCGCCTGCTTGGGCGTCTGCTGCCCGAGCAGGGCCTTCTGGAGCGCGGTCTGCAGCGCGGTGCTGAGCTGCGGGTACTGCGCGATGGTGGGCCGGGGCAGCATCACGCCGAGCGAGGTGCGGGCCGCCGTGACGAGGTCCGTCTGGCCCTTGGTGACGGCCGGCTTGGAGTAACTGCTTTTCCAGATGGGCAGGCTGAGTTTGGCGTACGTTTCCTGCACCGGCTGTGAAGTCATGTGCCGGATGTACGCCCACGCCTCGTCCTTGTGACCGCTGCCGGTGGGAATGCCGAGCGCCATGCTGCCGTTCATGGCGCTCGCGGCACTGACGCCCTTGACGCCCGGGGCGGGGACCACGCCGACCTGCCCGGCCACCTTGGATTCCTTGGGGTTGTTGGCCAGCGCGTACATGTAGGTCCAGTTCAGGGCGAAGGCCGCTTCGCCGTTCGAGAAGACCTTGCGCACGTCTTCTTCCAGGTACTCGCGGCTGTTGGGGTTGCTGACGCCCTGGCGCAGCGTGTCGGTCATGAATTCCAGGGCCTTGAGGCCACCGCCGGCATTGAAGCTGGGTTTGCCGCCCTGGTAGAAGGAGCCGCCGAAGGCGGAGAGCAGCGTGGTGTAGTCGCAGATCAGTGCTTCCGCCTGGCTCCAGCTCCACACCAGCGGGTACTTCACAAGGCCCTTGGCTTTGATGGCGTTCGCCTGCGTGAGCAGTTCCGCCCAGGTGCGCGGCGGGGTCTTGAAGCCGGCTTTGCTCAGGATGGCTTTGTTGTAGTACAGGTACTTGGTGTCCAGGATCCAGGGCATGCCGTAGCGTTTGCCGCCGGCCTCCACAGTTTTCCAGGCGCCCGGAAACACCTTGGCGTTGTCGCTGGCGGGAATCCGCGCGGTGACGTCCTGCAGGAAACCATTTTTGGCGAACTCGGTGGGCCAGATCACGTCGAACAGCACCACGTCGTACCCGTTGGTGCCGGCGGACGCGGCGCTGACGATCTTGTCGTGCAGCGCCTCGTAGGGCACGAACTCCAGGCTGACCTTCACGTCCGGGTGGGTGGTCTCGAACGCGCGGGTCATCTTCTGTATGTCCGTTTCGCTGTACGCGGCCTGTTTCATGTACAGGGCTTTGAGGGTGACCGGGGCAGCGGCGGCGCTGCTGAGCAGAAGGGACAGACCAAGCATCAGGGTTTTCATGACAGACCTCCAGGGTCGGGGACGTTCAGGGGGTGAGCGCGCGGGGTGCGGCGGTGCCGGCCATCAGGGAGAACGTGAACCGTTCGCGGCTGGCGACGAGGGCGCCAAGTGCCGGTCCGTCGTCGCCGAGGGGTGAGAGGGTGACCTGCAGGTGCGGCGCGACCGTCTGAATGGACTGCGCGCTGGACGGGCCGTCCGGCGGGCCGTCTTCCTTGATGATCAGGAGGCCCACGTCCAGCGCCACGGCAATGGCGCTGACCAGGAAGCTGAGGGCCTGCTGCCGGACCGGGCGGGGCAGCAGCTCCAGGGGAACGGCCGCGGCCTGGTCCGGCCAGGAGGCCAGGGCCATCTCACCGGCCTTGCCGCGCGGGCCGCGGTAGAGCGCACCGTCCAGGAAGAGGCCCATGCCGATGCCGCTCTCACGCTGAATCAGCACCATGAAGCTCTGCTGGGTGCGGCCCGCGCCGTGATGTTTTTCAGCCAGGGCGTGCAGGTTGGCGTCGTTGTCCAGCTTGACTTCAATCCCGGCCTGAGCAAGCAGCGCCCGCATCTGGGTGAACTGCACGGTGGGCAGGGAATTGGGCTCGAGAGGGACGCCCTGGTCGGACACGGGGGCCGGAATACTGAGGGTGACCTGCCGTACGGGGCCGTGCGGCGGCTGGTCCAGAAGTGACTCAAGCCACCCGGTCAGCAGCGCGTCGATCGCCTCGGGGTGTGGCGCGCTGAGCGTAACCAGGGCGCGGCACTCGCCCCGGACGTCGCTGGTCAGGATCCGCAGCTCATGAGGTTGCACGTCGATGCCGACGAGCGTGCCGAGTGCCGGGTGCAGGTCATAGATGCCGGCGGGCCTGCCGGCCTGCCCTTCGGTTTTGGCAACTTCAGTAATGAAGCCGCTTTCTTCCAGTTCTTTGGTCAGGCTGGTCACGGTCACGGCGGACAGGGCCGTTCGCTCGGCGAGATCGGCGCGCGCGAGGGGACCGTGGTTCAGCAGGGCGAGAAGAATCTGCTGCCGGTTGTAATCCCGCATCAGGCGGGGGGTGGACATGCTCATTCGGACCGCCTTTAATTAATTAGGTTTCTTAAAAATAGAGACACGGAGGCCGCCCGTCAAGACGCCGTGATCAGCCGGCCCGGACACCCAGACCTGACCGGGGGCTCCGCGACCATCCTGACCAGCACATCAGGGCCCGTTCCCGGCAGGCCACGCGATCACCCGGCCTGACGCCGTGAGCCGGCGGTTCAGAGAGCCGCATCCGCACCGGCGGTGAAGCCGCTGCCCAGTGCTCGCCCGACTGGCACCGTTTTCCCCTGCACGTCAGGAGTCACTCGGCGGTTCCACCCCCTGCGGCTGAGCCGGTCAGGTCCGCGGGCGCGGACTCAGAGGCGTCGGCCGCCTGCGGACGCGCCACCTTCAGGTCGCCCACCCGTGCTGAAAGACCTGCCCCAGCAGACTTCCGGACAAGCAGCAGTCGGGGGCCGCTGTGCCCCGCGCACATTGCGGCGTCAGCCTTTCCTTTTTTGCCTGTCCGCTCCCGCCACATCGCTGAAATGCCCCTCCAGCCAAGCGCTGGAGGAACGGACGGCCGCTGCGCGCCATCGGTGCTCCACCGCGGGGGGCAGGTCCGGGTGAGCTGCGGCCGCTTGATGAAGCCCCTCAACCTGTGAACTGGTATGCCGCATGCCCCGGCTGCAGGCGCGTGCTCGGTCCGGTTTCCGATGATCACAACGCACCCAGTCGACCTGCCGGGTCACCCCTTGACCACGCCCTACATTCCTGCTGTGTTCAGCTAAGGTCAGCCGCCCGCAGCCCTTGTCCTCCGGGCCGGGCAGACCCAGCGCCGGGCTCCCCCGGAGGCTGAGTTCACCCTGATGGATGGCGCGGTCGCTGAGCACCGGTGGGCTGTGACGCCTGATCCACCGGCCCCTGGAACCGGAAGGCCCGCCACCCACTGTCGGCTCGAAAGTCCGGGCTGATCTGAGAGGCACGGGGACCGGCGGGGCGCCGCTGTCTCTGGAGAGGGGCGGGGAGATGGACGTGGCACGCCCGCACCTGTCGCCAGCCGGGCAGGCCGCATCAGGTCCTCGTGGACCGCTCCGCAACGTTCCTCGCGGCGCAGCTCTCGCCTACCGGCCGTCACGACGGCCTGCTCTGGCCGCGCGTCCCTGCAAACGTCCGGAACGGCCGCAGCCCGGCTGGCGGCTGATCTGCCCTGATGTCGCCGGGACGGTCGGTCGATGAACGTTCGTCCTCAGCGCCGGAGAGCCAGGAGCGCACCCAAAACGGCGCGGCTGGGGTGGCAGGGTCGCCTGCGTGTGTGAGCCGGTCGCCAGGGCGGCGTGTGCCGGATGGGGTGCGCACTGGCACCCGCCTGGCCTTCACCTGTTGCCGGAGTCTTCAGACGGCGCCGGCGGTGGCGCGTGGCGTTTCAGGGTGCCCGGCCAGGCGGCTGGCCTGAACTCCCCTGGCCCTCCGGTACCGGCGCAGTCGTGGCGCTCCGGCCGCGTCGGTGGGCCAGGTGTCGTTTCAGGCGTCCACTTCTGCGTTGAGGACGAGTTCCAGACGCTTGGCCGCGTTCTGGACGTGATGCCGCATGGCCCGCTGGGCTCCCTGCGGATCGTGACGCCGGACCGCGTCAATGACGGCCTCGTGTTCTCGCAGCAGGTCACCCACGTTCTGGAGGCGCGACACGGTCACGAAGATGTATTCCGACAGCGCCTGACGGAGCACCTCCATGATCTGGGAAAAAATCGCATTTCCTGCAATGCGGGCCAGAACGATGTGCAGTTTCACGTCGTAGTCGGTGAACGCTGCGTTTTCCGGCAGGGACTTCATCTGGGCGTGCAGAGTCTCGAGTTCCTGAATGTCCTGCGCGGTGGCCCGCATGGCCGCCAGCCGGGCGACCTCCGACTCGATGGCCGTGCGGGCCTCAGCGACGTCGAGGTAGGTCTGACGGGTAAACAGTGCCCCCAGATCAAGCGGTGGGGTCACGATCAGGCTCTGCGTTTCGAGCACGAAGGTGCCGTGTCCGTGCCGCACCTCAACCACGCCGGAGGAGGCCAGCACCTTCATGGCCTCGCGCAGCGCCGTGCGGCTCACGCCGTAGGTCTGCATCAATTCCGGCTCGGTCGGCAGCCGGTCGCCGCGCTTGAGTCCCTCGCGTTTGATGTACGCGATGATGTCATCCGCAACGATCCCGGACACCTGCCTGGTCTTCTCCCGGGTGCCCCGTTTGGAGGTGGCCGGGGCGGGCACCTTGTCAACATCGATTTCCATCACTTGACTGGCCCTGCAGACGCTGTGGACGGGAGATCGGAATGGCGGGTCACATAGGTCAGCATACTTGTCTCCATGGCGTGCCCGGCGGCGAGTCCCAGCGCCGCGGCGTGTGCTTCCGGACCCAGGGCCTGCGCGGCGTTCAGCAGCGCGGCGGTCCCGGCCAGCGCCACTTCCGTGTTCACGTTGATCTTGGCGATGCCGGCGTGCACGGCGCTTCGCAGGGCGGTGAACGGCGTGCCGCTGCCGCCGTGCAGCACAAGCGGCAGCGGCACCCGGGCGGCGATCTGACGAAGCCGGTCCAGGTCGAGGTGCGGCTCGCCCCGGTACAGGCCGTGCACCGTGCCGATCGACACGGCGAGGGCGTCGATGCCGGTCACCTGCACGAAGTCGTGGGCCTGCGCGGGGTCCGTGAGGTGCTCCTCACCGTGGTCGAACTCGTGGCTGGCCGCGCCGATGGCCAGTGCGCCGAGCTCCGCTTCCACCCCGACCCCCAGCCGGTGGGCGTAGCGCGACACCTGAGCGGTCAACGCGACGTTCTGGTCGTAGGGAAGGTGAGAACCGTCAAACATGACGCTGTCGTAACCCAGCCGGGCCGCTTCGGCACACAGGTCGGCGTCCGCCGCGTGATCGAGGTGCAGCAGCACCTGGTTGACGCACCCGGCGTCCTGAGCAAGTGCGCTGACCAGGGCGCGCATGGGCCTGAGCCCCACGTTCTCCAGGTACTTCTCGCCGTGCGCGACGATCACCGGCCGACCGGTGCGGGCCGCGACCCGCACGGCGGCGCTGACGGATTCGACGCTGTAGCAGTTGAACGCAAAGACGACCTGCCCGTCACGGCGGGCGGCCGACAGCAGGGCGCCGAACGCGGTCATGGCGCGGCCACGCCCCCGGCGGCCGGGTGGGTGCCCTGCTGACGGGCGGCGTGCAGCGCTCCGTGCAGCTCGCCCAGGCTGCCCGGGCCACCCACGTTGCCTGGAAAGACGATGTACGGCAGTCCGGGAAACGGGGTTTCCGCGCCCAGCGTCCAGACCGGCACGCCCGGCAGGGCCTGACCGCGCACCTGGGCCACGTGCACGCCGAGCCCGCGGAGCGCGACGTTGTGGGACGTGATGCCGCCCTTGGCGATCACGAAGCTCGGCTCGACTTCGAGGCGCCGCACCACGTCCGTCAGGGCGGTGGATACGGCGCGTCCGATGTCCAGGTTCGCGTCGCCTGAGGCGCCCGTGTGCAGGTGACGGCTGGTGTAGAGCACCACGTCCCGCACGGCCGCCAGGTGCGCGTTCACTGCGCTGGCCGTGCGGGCGATCTCGTCGGGCCCGTCGCCGGCCAGGATGCGCGCGACGTTCAGCTCGGTGGCCTGCACGCCGGGCCGGGCCAGAAGCTGTGCGAGCTGCTCCGAGGATCGGCTGATAAACGAGCCGACCACGCACAGACCGCCGGCCCGGGACCGCGGGGACAGCAGGGCCTCCGGGCGCAGCGGCGCCTGTTCGGCCAGTCCGGCGAGCGCCCGCACCATTGACGCGGCGGTCCGGGACAGCACGTTCACGCCGCTGCGTTCGGCCAGCAGCGTGCCCAGCGCCACCACCTCAATGTCCTGCTGGCAGGTGGCGTCGGCCACCGCCACGAAGGGTGCAGGCAGGCCGCACAGCCACTCGGCGACCGCCTCCGGGCCGCCCTGCCGGATCGTCTCCAGGGTCAGGACGTGCACCGCTTCAGCGGGGACGCGCCCGGCGGTCTTTTCCGCCACCCAGTCCGGCAGGGCCGACGAGCGGTACATGAAGGCGGGATCGCGGGCAAATTCCGTCTCCCCGACCGGCACCGACTGTCCGTTCTCGACGAGGTAGTGGACGCCCCCGGCAGTCACGCGGCCCCCCTCGATGAAGGCCGGCAGCAGCAGGGTGCCGGTGACCGGCTGCGTTCCGGCGAGCTCCTCGGCCATGATGTCCGTCTCGAGCGGGTAGTGGCCCCGGAGGGTGGAGTCGCTGCGGCTGACCACCCGCAGGTCCAGCCGGAGTTCCTGCCCCACCTGCACCAGCTGCCGCATGACGTCCTGCACGGCGCGGGTGGCGTCAGCGGCGTTCATGCTGCGCGAGTTGGTGAGGATGTACACGGCCGGCCACGGCTGCCCCAGGGCGTCGCGGATCTCGCTGCCCTGCCACTGCAGGACGACAGGCAGGTCGTAGAGGGTCTGCATGCCCGTGGGATCATCGTCCAGCACCACCAGCCGGCGCGTTCCGGACAGGTCGCGGATGCGGGGCAGCAGGGTGGGGTCAGCGGCAGGGAATGGCCCGGTGAGCCAGCCCGGCGGCTGGCGTCCCGCGACTCCAAGCGGCGCGCGGCTCATAGGGCAGTGGAGGGTTCTGGCGTCGCCTGGCCCTCAGGCGAGGCGTTCAGCTCATCCAGCACGGTGGCCAGCCGCTGCATGCCCAGGCGGGGACTGGTCAGCACGGGCACCGTGATGCGCTCGCCCAGCGCGTCGGCCACGCGGCCCATCGACACCTGCGCGAGCACAATCAGGTCCGCCTCGCCGGCCAGTTCCTCAAGGCCGCTGGCCACCAGCGCATCATGCGTGGCGGTGTCGCCGGCGATCAGCGCATCAAAGGCCCCCGCGCAGAGTTTGCGGACCACGGTGATCTCCTTGCCCATCTGCGCGGCCGTCTTCTCGATCAGGCGGACGGTCGGGTCGAGCGTCGTGGCCACGGTGGCGGCGACGCCGATGCGGCTCGCGCGGGAGACCGCTTCCTCGGCCATGGCGACGTCGATCTTGACCAGGGGAATGTCCAGGGTCGGCATCGCCGCGTCGGCCACTTCACCGACCGAGGAGCACGCGTTGAGGATCGCCACGGCGCCCATGTCCTGACCGATGCGGTAGTACTGGTTCATGCGGCTGGTCACGGCCGGCGTGACGCCCCCGGCGGCCATCACGTCCTTGAGCAGGCTGTCGTCGATCAGGTTGACGATCCGGACGTCCGGCAGCAGTTCTGCAGCCTGGGCGACGAGCGGCTGGACGGTGACGGGGCCAGTGTGAACGATGACGACGGTCTTTTGTGTCTGGGTCATGTGCTACCTCGTTGTGGCGTGGGGGGTTACTTCACGGCTTGAACGTAGTCGCGCCAGTGGTGGGCCTGCTTGAAGCCCAGCACGTCGCGCACCTTGCGGCCCGAGAGCAGCGTCTCGTACTCCCCCAGGGTGCCGCGCACCGGAACGTCCGGGTAGAAGCGCGACAGCAGTTCCCTGGTCGGCAGGTCGGAGGAGGTGTCGTCGCTGACGGCGTTGAACACCTGGTAACCCAGCCCGTCCGTCTCGATGGCCAGCCGGGTGATCTCCGCGAGGTCGCGCGCATCGATGTAGCTCCAGGTGATGCGCTGGCGGAAGCCCGGGTCCTTGAACCAGCCGGGGAACAGGTCGTACTCGTGCGGCTCGACCACATTCCCGATGCGCAGGGCATAGATGTCCGTGCCGTTGCGCAGCGAAAAGGCGCGGGCGGTGCGCTCGTTGCAGACCTTCGACAGGGCGTAGGAGTCCATCGGGTCGACCGGGTACTCCTCGTCCAGCGGGAAGTACAGAGGATCGCGCTTCTCATAGGCGAACGTGGTGCCGTAGATGGTCTCGCTCGACGCGATGATCACCTTCGGAATCCCGAGTTTCACGGCGGCCTCGATGACGTTGTACGTGCCCAGGGTGTTGATCCGGAACAGTTCGTTGTCGGGGCGCAGCAGAATGCGCGGAATGGCGGCGAAGTGCACCACCGCGTCGGGGCGCACGGGACGCTGGTCGGCATCAAACTCGTGCGTGCCGGTGTAGCTCGACAGGGCGTTGAACACCTGCCCGGAATCGGTGATGTCAGTAATGTCGGTGCGGGCGCGCGGTTCGTCAAGCACCCGGCTGTCGAGGTTCAGCACCTGGTAGCCGTGGTCGAGGAGGTGCCGCACCACGTATTTGCCTGCCTTGCCTGTCCCGCCGGTCATGATGATTCGTTTCACAGGGATCCGTCCTTGAAAGAGAGGAGAAAACCGGGCACTGCGCGCTGCGCACTGCCCGGCGTGGGCTCAGAACTGGTACTGGTCGATGTTGGCTTTGGTGAACACCAGCGGTTTGGAGAACACGATCACGCCGTTTTTGACGTTGAAGGTGCCCAGCGCGCCGGCGGTGAAGGTGCCGTTTTTCGGCATGGCGTTGTTGGCCGCCAGGCGGGCGACGTGCATGACCAGCTCGCCTTCCTTGACTTCATCCCACAGGGGGCTGGCCTGGATGATGCCCTTCTTGACGTAGGCGCGGATCGAGTCCGGGTTGGAGCAGCCGGTCACGAAGACCTTGCCGGTCAGACCGAGCTTCTCGACCGCGGCGGCGGCCCCCACCTCGGCCCCGCCGTCAGGCGCGATGATGGCCTTGACGTTCTTGTTCGCCTGGAGGATGTTCACGCCGGCCGTCAGCGACTGGGTGGGGTTCGAGTACCCGTACTGCGTCGTGACGATCTTCATCTTGGGGTAGGCGGTCTTCATGTACGCCGTCAGCGCCTTGATCCACTCGTTCTGGATGGTGGCGTCCGGCGTGCTCGACAGGATCGCCACCTCGGCGTCCGGCGCGATGTACTTGGCCACCGAGTCCACAAGTGCCTTGCCCATTTCCGGGTATGAGGTGTTCTGGATGAAGAAGTCGCGGGCGTCGGGGGCAACGTCGGAATCGTACGAGACCACCTTGATGCCCATCTTCATGGCGCGGCGCAGGGCGGGCGCCAGCTGCGTGGGGTTGTTGGAGGTGGTCGTGATCACATCAAACTTGCGGGCGATCAAACTGTTGAAGATTTCCACCTGGCCCTGCGCGGAGGCGGTGACCGGCGCGGTGTACAGGAAGTCGATGTTCAGGTCCTTGGCGGCCGCGATGGCGCCCTTCTCATTGGCCTTGAAGACGGACAGGCCGAGCAGTTTGGGGACCATGGCGACCTTGATGCGCTTGCTCGTATCGGGGGCGGCGGCGAGGGCGGCCGTGATGCTCAGGGCGGCGCAGACAACGGCGGCAGACTTCCAGGACAGGGTGGGCATGGTGAACTCCTTGGGTGAGTGGGAACGGGAGAGGGTGGATGACATGCCGGATTGGGGGAGGGATGGCCAGGACTGCGGCCCAGGGGAGGTTCACTTCATGGGCCGCTCCTCCGGCGCTGATGGGCGCGCGAACCGGGACTGCAGGGTCGTCAGGAAGGGTCCGGGGCGGCCGAGAACGTTCTTGGCCGTGATGGCAAGCAGGAGGATGGCGCCGGTCACCATGGTGGTGACCATGTCGGAAAAGCCGGCGATCAGCAGGCCCTGGCGCAGGAACCCCAGGATCAGGACGGCCATGACCGCGCCCAGGACGCTGCCCTCCCCGCCGAAAATGTTGATGCCGCCGAGCACGACCATGGTCAGCGCGGTGAGCAGCAGGATGTCGCCCATGTCGCTGCGCACCGCGCTGTAGTACGCCGCCAGCACCACGCCGGCCAGGGCCGCCATGACGCCGCTGAGGACGTACACACGGAGCACGGTGGCGTCCACGTCAATGCCGGAGTAACGGGTGGCGTCGCGGTTGTACCCGACCATAACGACGCTCCGGCCGAAACGGGTGCGGGTGATCAGCAGGCTCACCGCCGTCGCCAGCGCGGCAAAGAGCAGGACCTGGTACGGCACGCCGGCCACCGCCCCGGTGCCCAGGGCATTAAAGGCGTCGGGGAAGCCCGAGGGGGGCTCGGCGCCGGCCAGCGCCGTTGTGACGCTGGTGACGATGAAGGAGGTGGCCAGGGTGATGATCAGGGGCTCGGTGCGGGTGCGGGTGATCAGCAGCCCGTTGAGTGCGCCGAGGAGCCCGCCGGCGAGCAGGGCCAGCGGCACGGCGACCTCCAGGTGCACTCCCGCTTTCTTCCACAAGACGGCCATCAGCACCGCGCTGAACCCCGCGACTGAGCCCACCGACAGGTCAATGCCGCCGGTCAGGATCACGGGCACCAGCCCCAGCGCGACGAGGCCGAACGGCAGGAAGTTCGTCGTCATGTCGAGCAGGCCGCCTGCCCCGGAGTAGAAGCCGGACACGACGAGGGAGAACGTGACCAGTTGAAGCACCAGCAGCCCGGCAAGCGCCATTTCCCAGCCGCCCAGCCGGGGCCGGCGCGCGGCGGCGCGTGGCGCGGGTCTGGCGCCGATCACGCGCTGACTCCGGGAGTGGTCCGCACCGGGCGGCTGAACGAGCCGCTGGTCACGGCCAGAAGAATCATCAGGCCCTCGCCGGCCAGGTACCAGATGGCCGGAACGTGGACGAACACCAGCGCGGTCAGGATCACGCTCAGGAAGGTGCTGCCCAGGACCGTGCCCAGAACGCTGCCCCGCCCGCCTGCCACGGCCGTGCCGCCGATCAGCACGGTGGCGATCGATTGCAGCTCAAAGTGGTCACCTGTGCCGGTGGTGGCGGTGGCCGAACCGGTGTAGCAGACGTAGATCAGGCCGGCCAGCGCGGCGAGCATGCCGGTGATCATGTACACGGCCGTCTGCGTCGCCCGGACAGGAATTCCCGCGTGGTGCGCGGCGGTCGGGTTGTTGCCGATGGCCAGGATGTTGCGGCCGAACGGCAGGTGGGTGAGCAGGAACCACACGGCGGCCAGCGCGGCCAGCAGCACCAGGATCGGGATGGGCACCGGCACGAACGGGGTGAGCACGCCGTTCCCGAAATGGGCGTACGCCGCAGGCACCGAGTTCACCTGGTCGCCGTTCGAGTACAGGAAGATCAGGCCGCCGTACAGGCTGTACGTGCCGAGCGTGACGATGATGGGCGGAATGCTGATGCTGGAGACGAGGGCGCCGTTGATCAGGCCCAGCAGCGCGCCCATCCCCACCACCAGCAGGACCGCTCCCCACAGCGGCAGGTCCTGGCGGGTCGCCATCAGGCCGCTGACCATCGCGGCGAGGCCCAGCACCGGCGCGACCGACAGGTCGATGCCCCGGCTGATGATGACGAGCGTCTGGCCCAGCGCCACGAGCGCCAGCACCACCGAGTTGAGCAGCATGAAGCGCAGGTTGCTGCCGGCCAGAAAGTCATGGTTGACCGCGCCGGTGACGCCGGCTGCGAGGAGGGTCGCGGCCACCAGGATCAGTTCCCTGGACGCCAGGGCCCGGCGCCAGCGCGAGGAGGCAGGGAGGCCCGGAGTCGTGGCGTGAGTCATGCGCTGAGCTGTCCCTGATTCGGAACGCCGGGGGTCAGGTCGGCGGTGCCGAGGAAGGCGCGGCCAACAGCTTCGGCGGTGATGTCGTCCCCGCACAGCTCAGCAACCACGTCACCCTCGTACAGGGCCAGCACGCGGTCCGAGAGGCGGATCAGCTCCTCAAGATCGGAGGAGATGACGATCACGGCCAGACCCTCGCGGGCCAGCGATTCGATGAGTTCATAAATTTCCTCCTTCGCGCCCACGTCGACGCCCCGGGTGGGTTCGTCGAGAATGGCGACAGTGGGGTTGGTGTTCATCCACTTGGCCAGCACGACCTTCTGCTGGTTGCCGCCGGACAGCGTCCGGATCGGCTGGTCGGGATGCTGGGCACGCACGCCGAAGCGCTCGATCAGGGTGTGCGCCACCTGCCGTTCGGCGCCCAGATCCAGGTAGCCCAGGCGGTGGCGGACGGCGTCCAGCGAACCGGCGGACATGTTCTGCCCGATGGACATCGGCAGGATCGCGCCGTGTTTTGCGCGGTCTTCAGGGACGTACACCAGCCCCCGGCGGATCACCTCGTGGACCGGCAGCGCACTGATCTCAGCGCCGTTGAGCCTGACCGTCCCGGACTTGGCGCGCACGCCGAAGATGGCTTCGGCGATCTCGGTGCGCCCGGCACCCACCAGGCCCGCGAGCCCCAGCACTTCGCCAGGCCGGACCTGAAAGGACACGTTCCGGAACGCCGGTTCGCTGCACAGGCCGGTGACCTCCAGCGCTGCGGGCCGGGGATCGGCCACGGCGGTGACGGTGGAGCGGCGGCGGCTGACCACGACCTGGCGGCCGACCATCTGGTCGACCAGCTGTTGACGGTCGAACGCTCCGCGCCCCGTGGTGGACACGAGGACACCGTCGCGCAGGACGCTGATCTCGTCGCTGATCTCCAGCACCTCATCCATGCGGTGGCTGATGAAGCCCAGGGTGTAGCCTTCGGCGCGCAGGCGACCCATCACGCCGAACAGGAAGTCCACTTCCCGCACGGTCAGCGGCGACGTGGGTTCGTCGAAGAGAATGGTGCGGCAGCCGCGCAGCAGCGCCTTGGCACACTCGATCAGCTGCTGCTGCGCGATGCTCAGGGATTTGGCGCTGGCCTGCGGGTCGATGTTGAGGCCCAGCTGTTCGAGGACGGCGCGCGAGTCGTTCAGGGTCCGTGCCCAGTCGACCCGCTTGAGGAGGCCGCCCGTGACCGGCAGGTGCCCCAGACTCATGTTCTCGCTGACCGTCAGTTCTCCGAGCAGGGCGGGTTCCTGCGGCACAAGGTAGACGCCGTGCGCCTGGGCGGCCCGGGGGGTCCGCAGCGTTGTGGGGACGCCCGCAAGCTCAATGTGTCCGCTGTTGGGTTGGTGAATGCCTGAAAACACCTTGAACAGCGTGGATTTGCCGGCCCCGTTCTCGCCCATGAGGGTGTGGACGCGGCCAGGCTGGAACTGGATGTCGATCCCGTGGAGGACCGGCACGCTCGAGAACCGTTTGACGATGCCGCGTCCTGCCAGGGCCGGAACGGTGTCCGAAGAGTGGGTTGTGGCTGGACCAACGGGCATGGACGTCTCCCTTTGAGGTGTGAGTGACCACTGACGCAGTGAAGGATGCCCGGCAGTCCGGGCGGCAGGTGAAGCTGGGGAAACGCAGTTACGTTAACATACGACGTCCGATGTTTGTATGAGAATGACTGGACTGCTCAGCCGGACGGGAATCCCTATCGCCGCAGGCCGCTCAACCCAGCTGGCGCCTCCTGCGGCGGCCGACCACACCGACGCCCTGGCGCTGAGCGGAAAGACGCTGCGCCGCATCCCGAGCAGGCGAAAAGACAGTGTCCAACTGCCCAGACTGGCTGCGCCGGCCCAGCTGGACGGAAGGAACACGGCGTGAACCCGGCCCGAGACGGGCTTGACGGGTGCCAGACGCGACAAAATGGCGGCGGCCCGTCCGTGGGGACGCGCCTGACCTCCAGCCGACCATTAGACCGTGAGGAACCCGGTGAGTTGAGGGGCGACACTCTCTGCCCGACACGGACTTCCCGCAGAAGCCGACCCACCATCAGGATTTCTTGAGTTTCTACCGGCCCACCGGTTGCGCGTGCCCAGAGTTCCCCTGAGTGACGGGCGCTACGCCGGGCAGGTCAGCGCCGCGGGCTCACGGGGTCTGGTCGAGAGGAGACCGCGCCGACGCACGCCACCTCACACCACCCTTCTGACTGGCGTGGGTCCAGGCTTGCCGCTGGGCAGCGGACCCGGAGCCACGCCTTGACGGGCCTTCACGGCTCCTTCTGGCCTCAGGTCTGCCGTGGCGCGTCAGCGGGACGCCTAATTCGTGGAGGGCTTCGGCAACGGCCAGTTCAGGGCTTGGGTCTTTGAGGCCGCTGGCCTTCGAGCAGTAGAGGGCACCCGCTTCAGTCCACATGCGCGTGACCAGGACCATGCCAGGACGGGTGGGGAAGTGGCCCGCCCATGAAGAAGGCATTCATTTGGCGGTTGTCACGCCTTTGAAAGACTCCCTCATTCACCATCCGGTATGTCTTGCGCTGATATTCCAGTCATGTGTAAGCCTGAGAAGGCCCAGCTGGAGCTGCTGCAAAGTCTGGCGCGGGCGGCGGAGGGTTGGGACAACTCTACCGAGCAGCACCTTCACCGGGTGGGACGCCTCTCCGCCGCCATCGCCCGGTCCTGTGACCTCCCCCAGCGTACGGCCGCCCTGATCGGCCAGGCCGCCACCCTGCACGACGTGGGAAAAATCGGCATTCCCGAACGAATCCTCCAAAAGCCCGGCCCACTGAGCCCCGAGGAGGTTGAGGTGCTGAAAACCCACCCTGCGCTGGGAGCGCACCTGCTCCGGGGCGGCACAACCCCGCTGATGCGGCTCGCGCACGAGATTGCCCTGACGCACCATGAACGCTGGGATGGTGGCGGTTACCCCCACGGCCTGGCGGGCGACGCGATTCCGCTGTCCGGACGGATCGTGGCCGTGGCCGACATGCTTGACAGCCTCACCCGCAACCGGCCCTCCAAAGCCGCGTGGCCGCTCCAGCAGGCTGTGCTGGAGATCCGCGCGCAGGCCGGCCGGCACTTCGATCCGGCAGTGGTGGCAGCGTTCGAACGTTCGGCCCCAGCCCTTCCGGGCCTGGGCGCCGACCCGGCGCCTGCTCCCACGGCCCCGCTGGGTGTCTAGCGTTCCCTGGGCAGGATCAGTGTGGCCTGCGCGCTCACCGCTGCGCGGCGGGGACTGGCCGGAGGGAGAGGGGCGCCCGCCGGGAGTGCGGAGTAAAACGGCGTCCGGCCGTGCCTTCAGGCAGGCCAGCTGCACGTCCCGGTGCCTCCTGCGTCTCGGTGACCCTCCACCAGCCGCCGCTGACTTTTCTCACCCTCACGGCCGATGTCAGGGGCGTGCACCGCACGTCATCGTGTTGATACGTCCGCGGGCGGCGGCCGGGCGACCATGGCATCTGGCGTGACGGATCCATGCCACACCTTGCGGCAAACGCCCACGGCGAAGCCGGTCGCTGGGGAAGACCACGACGGCTGAAGCTGCACCTGCCGGTGAGGAAAAGGACAGGACTGCGTGACGTACCGGTCCCCAGCGCGGCGCTCAGGCCGACCCGCAGGTCCGTTGAATGTCTTCCCGCAGTTTCCGTGTCAGTCGAGCGTGCTGACGGTTGACAGGAGGCCGTGGGCTGGCCGGACGGTCCGCTCACCCCGGTGGGCCAGTGGGGCGGGCCGACTTCGGCCAGACGAGCAGCGGCCACCGCGTGCAGCCCCGGACCTTGCCGTGATCTCCAGCGCCTGGCCTGGTGCACGCACACCTCCGGGCCATCACGCGCCCAGCGCACGCTTTTCCCCGACCCGGCCGCCCGTCAATTCAGGCTGCTGCCCGGAGAGACCGGCTGGCCGGCGTAGCTGCGGCACAGGTTCAAGACCGCCAGCATCGTCTGGTGATTGTGGGCCACCTGCTGGAGCTGCGCCGTCGTCCGGCTGAGCAGGTCTTCCGGGTACGCCTCCAGCGGCAGACTCCACGGAATGCGTTCGCGCGCCTCCTGAAGCGTCTCCCGGACGGCACGGTTCGACCGGCCCATGCTGTCCATGCTGGCCACACACCCCTGCAGGAGGGCCCTCGCTTTTGGCGGGAGATTCCGCGCATCGTCCCAGAGGGGCAGCGCCTGAAGTTCCGCGAGCATCACGTCCATTTCGTCGAGAAGGCGCAGCATCCGTTCGCCCGCCTCCACCCATTCCCGGCCCATACCTCACGCTACCGGCATGGCTGAGTTCGCTGCATGCCCCCGTTCGGGTTCATCCCAAGGTGGAGGCGGGTGCTCGTCCGGCCTGCTCGGTGTCACGCCGCAGGACCCAGAACCGCATGGAGGTCAGGTCGGAAGGCGGCAGGATATGGCGTCAAAGGCGAGGTGCTGGCGTGAAGTCACAAGGGCGGGATCCTCAGGCGGGCGTGCGGCGGCGCGAAGAGGGTCCGCTGTCCGGCCCGCGTGCCGGTTGACGGCCAGGACGCGTGTCACGGTGCACACGGGTTGATCGGCAGTGAAGCCGCGGTGACTCTGACGGCCGGCCACCCAGGCGGCGCCCGCAGCTCAGCGTGCGTGGCGGGCAGTTCGGCCGTCCGGGTCTGGGGAGGGGACCCGCGAAGTGGCCTGGGTGCCGTGCGTGAAGGGCGCTGGCGCCCCGTCCCGGCATAGTTGCGCCGCCCCTCCCCCTCAACGGACACGAGGCACGGCGGGGCATGGCGCTCCCCCGCACCGGCTGGCGCGCCAGGTCACAGTCCGGTCCTCCCCGGACACGCCCACAGCCCCGGGCGGGTCGACGGGCTGCTCACTGGCGGGCACGGAGGACGGAGGCCCTCGCCGACCGGACGGGGGAGACCAGCCTCAGACGCTCGTGTGCGCCGGGCGCATGCCCGGGGCTGCCCGGCTGTGACGTTCTCGGATTAACCGGTCGGCCCAGCCTCCCCGAGTGACGAAGTGCGCGGTGCCAGGACCGCGCCTGCGGCCCGAGTGGTCTGATCAGGCTGTCCGGCCCGTCGGGATGAGCCGGGAAGGGTGACCTGAACGCGGGCGCCGCAGCGTCACGGTTCCTCCTCGCCGTACGGAGGGCCGCGGCGCATGAGGTCCACGAACACCTGAACAACCTGAGGATCGAAATGCGTGCCGGCGGCGGCTTGATTGTACGCCATGGCCGCATCCCGGCTCCAGGCGGTCCGGTAGGGCCGGTCACTGGTCAGCGCGTCATACACGTCGACCACCGCGAACGCACGCGCCGTGAGCGGAATGGCCGTTCCCTGAAGGCCGTTCGGGTAACCGCGGCCGTCCCACTGCTCATGGTGATACTGCGGGATATCCAGGGCTGGCCGCAGGAACCTGATCGGCGAGAGGAGGTGCACGGCGTATTCAGGGTGTTTTTTCATCTGCGCCCACTCGTCCTCCGTGAGGCCCCCGGGTTTCAGGAGCACCGCGTCCGGAATGGCCATCTTCCCGATGTCATGCAGCAGCGCGCCCCGGCGCACGTCCACCAGTTTCTCGGCGGACACCCCCAGCGCCTGGCACAGCGCCACGGTCATTTCCGTGACCCGCCTGGAGTGCCCTTCGGTTTCCTTGTCCCGCAGGTCCAGTGCCCGCGCCCAGCCCTCGATGGTTTCCTCATAGGCCAGCCGCAGGTCCAGGTTCTTCTGCTCCAGTTCCGCCAGCAGCTGCGCGTTGTCGACCGCGATCGCCGCCTGGCTGGCCAGCAGGTCAAACACCTCCAGCCACGGCAGGGCCGGCTCGAAGGGCGTCCGGTGAAGGACCTCGATCACGCCCACCACCTTGCCTTTGGCCATCAGCGGCGCGCCGTAATACGCCGTGAGACGCTCACCGGTCAACACTTTTCGCCAACTGGGCGTCAGAGAGATGCGCCGGAGGTCCGGGACGCACAGGGCTTCGCGGCGCAGCGCCACCTCGCCGGCCAGCCCCGTACTGAGCCGCAGGGCCGGGCCGCGGAGACGGGCGGTGAAGCCCCGGGTGCCGGCGTACTCCAGGGTCAGGGTGTGCGGGTTGAGCACCAGAACCGTGACCGCGTCTGCCTCAAGCTGCTGCTGAATGTTGTCCAGGATCATGCCCAGGGTGACCGAGAGGTCCACGCTCGACGCGATGGCCTGGTCAATCATCCGCAGGCCCGTCAGCTGGCGCAGCTGCCGCTTGAGGTGCTCGTTGAGCTGCTGGATCTGCGCTTCAGCAGCCCGGCGCGCCGAGATGTCCTGCGCCACCGCGGACACGCCAACCACCTGACCCGACACGTCAAGAATCGGGGACGCCGTAATCGACACGGGAAGGTGGCGCCCGTCCTTGTGGCACCGGATCGACTCGAAGGACCTCACCCGCTGTCCCTGGCCTGCGCGCCGCAGGATCTCGGTCTGCTCCGCCAGGAATGCCGGCGGGACAATCAGGCTGATGGGCTGGCCGACCGCTTCCTCAGCGCTGTACCCGTACGTTTCTTCCGCCCCGGCATTCCACGACCGGATGAGGCCGTCGAGCGTCACGCCGATAATGACGTCATGGCTGGCCTGAACGATGGCGGCCAGGTGCGCCTGATCTTCCTCCGCCGCGCGGCGCTGCGTGATATCGCGCGCCACGCAGTACGTCAGCGGATCTCCGGGCAGCACGGCGGACGTCCATTCCATCCACACCACGCTGCCGTTCTTGTGCAGGTAACGGTTCTGGAAGGGCACGCGGGCCCGGCCGGCAAGCACGCGTTCTCCTTCCCGCAGGGTCCGGTCCCGGTCCTGAGGATGCAGGAACGCCAGGAACGAGCGGCCAATGAGTTCGTCTGGGGCGTACCCGAGAAGCCGCTGACAGGCGGCGCTGGCGGTCACGAACCGGCCGTCGGCGTCAACGGACGCGATCAGGTCCATGGACAGATCCAGCGTGCGCTGCAGTTCAGCAGCGATGCGGCGGGAACGTTCCTCGCTGTCTTCCAGCGTGCGCTGCACCTGCTTTTCCTTCGTAATGTCGCGAATGAAAACCGAGATGCCGTCCTCGGCCGGGTAGATCCGCGCGTCAATCCACTTTCCATAGGGCGCGAGGTAACTTTCGGCAATTTGAACCGTACCGGTGGCCTGGGCCTGGTGAACGGCCTGCACCAGCGCGGAGCCGGTCACCTCCGGGAACGTCTCGCGCAGGTTGCAGCCGATCAGGTCCGCGGGCCGTCTGCCGGAAATGCTGGCCGCTGTGGCATTGATGTACGTCAGCGTCAGCGCTTGATCAAAGGAAAAGAACCCGTCCGTGACCCGCTCCAGCAGCGACGCAAGCTTCGCCTCCACTGCGTGTCGGTACGACTCCTCGCGCGCCGTCACGTCGTTCTGATACCCGACCAAGTAGGTGATGGTGCCGCCGGCGTCGTACACAGGCTGGACGGTCACCTCGTTGTAGAACAGGCTGCCGTCCTTGCGGTAGTTGCGCAGAGTCACGGTCACCACCTGACCCGCGGCGATGGCCCGCCGCAACGCGTGCACCCCAGCCTGGTCCCGGTCCTGCCCCTGCAGAAAACGGCAGTTCCGGCCCAGCACCTCCGCCGCCGCGTACCCAGTCTGACGCTC
The DNA here is from genome assembly GCF_020229735.1 of Deinococcus taeanensis. NCBI lineage: Bacteria > Thermotogati > Deinococcota > Deinococci > Deinococcales > Deinococcaceae > Deinococcus > Deinococcus taeanensis. The sequence goes on from NZ_CP083457.1 coordinate 421,814, forward strand.
GAACGCCGGGTTGACATACACCACCGGTTGCTCCGGGTGACGGGCATCAACAATGAGCGTTCCAATCACCGAGAACTCAGTGACCTGTCGCAGGATGTCAATCTCGGGAAGCTGAACGGAAAGTTCTGGCATGAAGGTCCCTCGTGAGATGACGTCGCCTGCTGCAGGGCGCAGCGGTAAGGAACAGAGCGGAAGGTGGTCCCGTCAACAGTACAGCCTGGTTGCGCCAGGCTCAATCCGGCCGACGAGCCCACCTGCGGGGGGTCCCGCCCGGAGGGTTCCCGCGCCCGCGCAGGAGGACTCCAGAGCAGGCGGTGACGGAAGCCGGCCCCGGCCGCCTCCGTCAGCGTCGGAGGCTGAATACGGCACCGGACCGGTAAACGCACCCTGCGCGAACCTGCGCCTGCCAGCTCTGGCTTCTCTCAGCCGCCGCTGCTCACTCTGATCGGCGTTCCCGGGATTCTCCGCCCACGCCTGGCCGGGCGGGGAAGGCCGTTAAGAGGCGCGTAAGAGCGGCGGAGTACCGTGGAAGGCAAGGAGAAGACGCCATGTTGAACGTGACTTTGCATCTGACCGGCGGCGAAACCATTGCCTTGTCCATGACGGCCGCGCAGCGCGACCGCGTGAGCCGCACCATGAACCTGCGGGAGTTGCCGGTCGAGCCGTTCATCGCCCGGCTCCTTGAGATTCCGTGGCGGTCGATCAGTTACCTGTCGAGCGTACCGGTTCCGCAGGGGCAGGCCCAGGTGCGCAGCGAAGCGGCCGACTGAGTCTCCCTCGCCGACTGAAGGTGAGTGCAGCGCTTCCATGTTTGTCGGAAGCGCTGCTGACAGTGAAGGGCATGTCGGCGGAGGTCAGGTCCTGCCCAGGACGCCCACCTCGTGAGAAAGAAGCGCAGGAGCGGCGGCCGCACGGGACCGGGCGGGTGCGTTCGCCGCTGGCATTCACCGGACGGGCAGGGAGAGGCCAATAGAACCTCCTGTCCCCTTGCGGCGGTGCTGCTCACCGCCTGCCTGCGTGGGGCGCAGCACAGGACCACCTCTGTCCAGCCGGCATCTGGACACCCTCAGGACCGGAACACCTGCCGCGCGGAGTGAAGGGGGGTCCATCCTGCCCGACTCCCGGGCTTGCCTGCGGCAGGTGGCAGGCGACGTTTGCTGACGCCCATGAGCAAGGCCGCCGTGGTGGGAAAGGCGCCGGCAGCGAGGCTCGGGGGCAGGCGCCCAGGTGGGCCGGGGATGAGAGGCAGGGGCACGGCCCATTCCGTGTCAAGGCCGGACCGGCCTCCGGGTTTCGCGGCGAGTTTCAGGTCAGGCAAGGCGCTGACGGAGGGGAGCGGCCCCGGGCTGAGCGGGCCGGACGGCACGGACGTGTTGTCCTTCGCCGCGGCCTGCTGGCATGGCGTTTGAGGCGTGCAGCATGATCCCTGAGGTGCGCGCAGGAGAACCTCAGCGGTCAGGCGCTCTTCCTCGTGGCCGGGCGCGCTGGATTCCCGAACGCGTGACCCTCAACTCCTGAAATGCTCAAGCACTTTTCCTGGGGGGGGCGCCTCCCGTGAGCTGATCCAGACCAGAGGGGCAGTGACCGTTCCTGGTGCCCGGACCACGACGCACAACGTGGTTTGCACCGTTGATCCGACCCGGCCGCCGTGCGGGCGGGTCCGGCAGGATGCCGGCGGCAGGGTCTCACATCGGCCCAAAAGCGCAGGTGCGGCCGCTATGCTCAGCAGGTGAGCTACCGCGTGAAGTTGAGTGAGGAGTCCTCTGGGGGCCTGAAGGCTGAACTCTATGCCATCTGTAAAGTGACGTCGCAGCTGGTGCAGGGCAGCGCCTCGGCGGAGCCCAGTTTCCGTGAAATCTACAGTGACACCGGCACCCGGCAGGTGCGCTTCGAGCTTCAGAACGACAGCGTTATCCTCGAGCCGGGCATTCTGTCGTACGCGCATGGGGCGCTGACGTTCGAGGTGGTGCAGCAGCAGCAGGGCAACTTTCTTCAGCGGGCTGCGCGGGGCGCGGGCAGCGGGGAATCGGCGTTCGGGACGCGCATCAGCGGCACGGGCGAGGTCTGGACCGAACCCACCCGGAAGCACTTTATTTTCGGCACGATGGAAGGTCACGACAGCATGCTGATTGACGACAAGGCGTACTACGCGGCGCAGGGGACGCGGAAGCTCAGCACGCACCAGCACAGCAAAGTGCAGGGGGCCGTGAGCGGCAACGGTTTGATGCAGCCGCGGTTGGACGGCACCGGACTCTTTGTGATCGAGTGCCCGGTCAGCGTGCATGAGGTCGAGGTGCTGGACGTGCCGGCCGGTCATACGGTGACGGTCGACGGCGACATGATGCTGATGTACACCGCCACCATGAATCCGCGCCTGGGGCCGCTCGTGCGGGGTCTTCGCAACGCGGCGCGCAGCGGTGAGGGGCTGGTGTACACCCTTCAGGGGCCTGGTCAGGTGTTCCTGACGCCCACCTACGTGCCGGGCAACAGCCTCGCGTGACGCCGCAGGCCAGGGGCATCAAGCTGATTGGCCTCTACCGGCGCGGCGTCGGCGGAGAGCGTGAGAATGCGGGCCGGCTGCTGCTCACTCACCTCAAGCAGCATGACCTCACGCTGTACGACCTGGATCAGAGTCTGCCGGTGACCCAGGACATCCGTGCCCTGGACCAGTACCGGGACGGCGCCGCCCTGCTGGCCCGCCTCGGGGACGATCCCCAGGGGGAGGTGCTGCTGCAACTCGTCGACGCCGAAGACCTGACCAGCGCCGAGGTGCGCCGGGTGCTCGACCGGGTCGATCTGGACCGGCTGGCCCAGAGCCGCCTGGAGGGCTCGGCCCACGTCGCCGGGCTGCCGGTGGGTGACCTTCAGCAGGCCGCCGCGCGGGTCACGCCTGACCAGCTGATGGCGGGGAGCGGCTCGCTGGCCCAACGCTTCTTGCAGGCCATCCGGCAGCAACACTGGAATCTTCAGCATCCCGAGCGCCTGATCCGGGCGTCCGATCCGCTGGCGCAGCACCTCATTCTCGGCCTGGTGCGGGGCCTGACCGGGCAGACCGGTCAGGCAGACGCGGCGGGCGTCCGGGCGCACCTGGACCCGGACCAGCTCACCCGCCTGCGCACCCTCATGGCGCACCACCTGCCGCACCTGACCAGCCGGGCGCTGGCAGAGGCGGAGGCCCTCGCCTTCTCGTCTGTCCGGACGCTGCCCTAGGTCCTGTGGAGTCCTCATGAACGTCTGGTTCAACAAAAGCTTCAGTGTCGCCGCGTCCCTGATCCGGGCGCTGGACGGCACCCGTTACGTGGTTCATGCCAGCCACACCGACCCCACCCACCCGGCGTTGCATGCGGCGCGGCACGCGTTTCTGGAGCCGCGTGGGCTGATTGGTGAGCGGTATGTCCGCTGGATGCTCAGCGAGGCGCGGGCGCGGGACATTCAACTGATCGTGGCCTCGAAGGAACGTGAACGGCTGGCCGATCACGTTCAGGCGTTCCGGGCGGCCGGCGTCACGCTCATCACGCCCACCACCCGGGCCCTTCAGGATCACCTAGAGCGCAAGGACGAATTCCTGCGCGGTTGGGACGCCGGCATCCTGCCCATTCCCGCCTGGCGGTCCTTTCATGACCTGGCCAGCTTCGACCAGGCGGCGTCGGAGCTGCGCGCGCCGGACGTGCGGCTGTGCATGAAGCCCGCCCGCGGCATCTACGCCAGCGGGTTCCGGGTCCTGACCGAGCAGCCGGACCGCGACCGGTTTTTCGGCGGGGAGCTGTACCAGATGACCTACGCGGCCGCCCGGGAACTGCTGACGGGCGAGCCGGTGGCCCCGATGCTGCTGATGCACACCCTGGAAGGCGCCGAGCGCAGCATCGACTGTGTCGCCTGGCAGGGTGAGCTGCTCGCCGCTGTGGTGCGCCGCAAGTCCGGCACCTCCCAGCTGCTTGAGGACCGACCGGACCTGCTGGACGCCGCGCAGAAGATCGCCCGGCGCTATGAGCTCAGCGGTCTGTTCAACTTCCAGACCAAGGACCAGCACGGGGCGGCGCACATGCTGGAAATCAACGCCCGGCCGTCGGGCGGGGTGTACCTCGCCATGGCCGGCGGCGTCAACCTGCCCCGGCTGATGCTGGACGCCGCGACCGGCGAGCGCCGCCGTGAACGCAGCGCGGTCAACCTTACGGTCACGGAACACAAAGTGGCGCGGATCGTCCAGGCGGCCGCGGCGCCGGCTGCAGATCCGGCGGTGCTGGAGTCCAGCGGCCAGCTGGTCGGCGCTTGAGCGTGACCGCGCCCGGGACCACCCGGGTGTCACTCCCGAGCGGCGAGCTGCGCCTTGAGGTGGCGCAGGCGCACCTGCACCTGGACGCCCTGCTCGACTACGCCGTGCGTGAAAATCCCCGCCGGGGTTTTCTGTTTGTCAGTCGGGTGCTCGGCAAGCACATTCCGGTTGCTCCGTCGCGGGCCGCTCAGGTCTGGCAGGCGCTGGCCGACCGGCTGCCGCCGCTCACCCACCCGCATTTCATTGGTCTGGCCGAAACGGCCACGGCGCTGGGTGAAGGCGTCTTCCGGGCCTGGCAGGCGCGGCACCCGGCCAGTCCCGGGACCTTTCAGCACACCACCCGGTACCAGCTGGAGGGGCAGCTGCTGCTGCGCTTTGATGAACCGCACTCCCACGCCCCGTCGCACCTGCTGTACGATCCGGGGCCGCCGGCCAGGCGCGCCCGGGAACTGGTTCTGATTGATGATGAACTCTCGACCGGGACGACCCTGCAGAACCTCGCGGCCGCCTGGACGGCACGGCACCCTCAGGTCGAGCGGGTCGTGCTGGTCAGTCTGACCGACTGGTGCCCCCGCCGCGAGGCGCTGGCCGCCGCCCTGCCCACGCCGGTCGAGTTCGTCTCCCTGACCCGCGGCACCTACCAGTTCAGTCCCCGCCCTGGCTGGTCGCCCCCCGCGCTGCCGCCCGTCACCGGAAACGGCGCGGACAAGACCCGCCTGCTTGCCCCGGTGAGCGCCCGCCTCGGGCACCAGGTCGACCCGGACCTGCCGGCCGTGACCGCGGCGCTGGACCTTCAGCCTGGCGCGCGGGTTCTCGTGCTGGGCACCGGCGAGTACCAGTTTCCACCGGCGCAGCTCGCGCAGGCGCTGGAAAGCGCGGGGCACGCGGTGCACTGGAGCGCCACCACCCGCTCCCCGATTCTTCCGGGGCTGGCCATTACCGCCAGGGTCGCCTTCAGCGACAACGTCGGGGACGGAATTGCGAACTACCTCTACAACGTTCACCCGCAGCAGTACGACCGGATCCTGGTTGCCTACGAAGGGCAGTGTGCGCCGGATCCGGCGTTGCTGGCCGGCCTGGGGTCCCACGCCAGCGCGGTGCGGCTCACATGAGCATTCTGGTGTTTGCCGACCTCGACGACACCCTCTTCCAGACCCGGCGCAAGCTGCGCGGGAACGAGGGCCCGCTGACGCCGGCCACCGTGGACGTCAACGGGGAGCCGCACTCGTTCTGCACGCCGCCGCAGCAGGCCCTGCTGCGCCACTTCCAGACCAGCGGCGTGACGGTGATTCCGGTGACCGGGCGCGACCCGGCCGCCATGGACCGGGTGACCCTGCCGTTCACGTCCTGGCGCATCCTCGATCACGGGGCCACCGTCGTGCGTCCGGACGGGCAGGTGGACCAGGCGTGGGCGCAGCACGTACGTTCAGCGCTGCGGGAGGTGGCCGGGGCGCTGGATCACTGCACCGCCCGGGTTCAGCCTCTGGCCGGGGCGCTGGGCTGCCGGGTGCGGGCGCACCACGCGCACGACGCGCACTTCATGACGGTCGTGAAGCATCCTCAGGCGTCAGCCGACGCTCTTGAACAGGTGCAGTCGTTCTGGCAGCGGGAAACGCAGGGCTCGGCCCTGCACGTGATCGCCAACGCCAACAACGTCAGCGTTCTGCCCCGCACGCCGGGCAAAGCGCAGGCCGTGCAGTATCTGCTTGACCATGTCTTTCCCGACGCGCCGCTCACGTTCGGACTGGGTGACAGCGTCAGTGACCTCGGGTTCATGAACGTCTGTCACTTTGCCGTGACGCCGCCGCAGGGCCAGTTGATGCGGGCGGCCGTGGCCACGGGCCTGCCCCAGAGGTGAATCCCTACATGACGCCAATGCCCAGAGTTCCCCTGCAGTCCACCTTCGCACCTGGAGACGTCGAGGTGCTTCTTCAGCCGGGTGAGGTGCAGCTCGTGAGTGTCGCCGAGAAGGAGGCGCTCCTGCGCACCGGACGCAGTTACGGCACGCTCCTGACCCCGGAAGAGGCGCCCGGGGCCATTCAGCTGCACGCCTACCGGGCCGCGCTGGACCGCGGCGCTCCACACCTGGGCCCGCTGCTTGCCGGCCTCTCACGCACGCTGCTGTCGGCCAACGCCCCGGCCGTCTACGTGTCCCTGGCCCGCGCCGGAACGCCGGTGGGATGCGTCCTCAGGCGCCTCGCGGGCCTGGCCGGGCGCGACGTGCCGCATTACACCGTGAGCATTATTCGCGGTGAAGGCCTTGACCCGGTGGCGCTGCAGCTTATCCGCCGGCGTCATCCGGACGCGACCCTGGTGTTCATCGACGGCTGGAGCGGCAAAGGGTCCATCGCCAGCACCCTTCGGGCGTCCGTGCCGGCGGACCTGCGGTGGCGCCTGGCGGTCCTCAGCGATCCGGCGGGCGTGGCGGACCATCCGGCCACCTACGAGGACCTGCTGCTGCCTCACGCCGCCTTGAACGCCACCGTCAGCGGTCTGCTCAGCCGCAGCTTCACCGTGGCCCGGGGTGAACTGCACGGCGCCCGCCTGGAAACGGCCCTGGCGGATTTCGACGTGAGCCGGGCGTATGTGGACGAACTGACTGAACTGGCCCGGTACGCCCAGCCGGCGCTCCCACCGCTCCCGGGCCGCCGGCCGGTGGATCCTGTGACGCCTGTCTTCCAGCTCGCCGGGCAGCTGGGGGTCCTCAACCCGCATCACGTCAAGCCCAGCGTGGGTGAAGCGACCCGGGTGTTTCTGAGGCGCCGGCCCGGTCATCTGCTGCTGCGCCGCCCCGATCATCCGGATACCCTGCACCTGCAGGCGCTGGCCGCCCACCAGGGCGTGCCGGTGGTGGTGTGTCCTGATCTGCCGTACCTCGCTGCCGCCCTCATCCACGCTGGAGACGCCGAATGAGCCCGACGCTGTTGTCTGACGCTGCCCTGGCGGGCGCCGGCGCCGGCACCCCCCTGGGCGCCAGCCTGTACGCCCCGGCCACCCGGCCTGACCTGGTGGCGCTGGGCACCACGCGCCATCCCGGGCTGGGCAGCATCATCTACTGCACCGAGGACGCCGTTCGCGAAGAGGACGTCGGTGTGGCGCTCGCCACGCTTGAATCGGCGCTGCCCCAGCTTGTTCAGCAGCCTGGCCCCCGGCGCTTCATCCGCGCCCGCAACCCGGCGGTGCTGCGCGCCCTGCTGGCGTTTGATCTGCGCGGTATTGACGGCTTCGTGCTGCCCAAAATTCATGACCGCAACCTCGGGGCGTACATGACGCTGCTCGCCGACCGGCCGGCGCTGCTGGTGATGCCCACCCTCGAGACCCGCGAGGCGCTGAGTGAGCACCGCATGCTGCTGCTGCGCGACCTGATTTTTCAGGAGGACTGGCAGGGGCGGGTGCTGTGCTTCCGCATTGGAGGCAACGACCTAATGAGTGCCCTGGGCGTACGCCGCGCCGCTGGCCGGACCCTGTACGAAGGACCACTGGAACGGGTGATCAGCATGCTGATCGGGGTGTTCAAACCGCACGGTTTTCTCCTGTCGAGCCCGGTGTACGAAGTCTTTGACGACCTGGCGACACTGGCGCGCGAAGTGCGGCAGGACCTGGAATATGGGCTGAGCGGCAAGACCATTATTCACCCCGTGCAGCTGGCCACGGTCCTCGAAGGCTACCGGGTGACCGAAAATGACCTCGCCGAGGCGCACGCCATCCTGGCGCCGGACGCACCGGCGGTGTTCAAGATGAATGGCCGGATGTGTGAACCAGCCACGCACGCCCGGTGGGCCCACGATATTGTGCGCCGCGCCGAGCAGTACGGGACGCTCCCGGCCCAGTCGAGTGAGGCGCTGCATTTCTAGGCCGGCGCCAGCGCCGGGTCCCAGGCCCCCACGCACGCTGTGGGCGCCCCCTCTCACCCCGCGCCGCTATGCTGGGAACGTTTCACAGGTCCGTCTGGTTCCGCTGGTCTGCGTCGCAGACGGTCAGCCGGTCCCGCTGAAACTCCGGAGGTCAACATCGGTTTCCTCTACGCAGGCACAACGATGGCGGGTCAGGTGGTGTGGCGCCGTGCCAGCACGTCCAGCAGGGCGTCCGGCACTCTGGCCCGCCCGGCCGGTGGCCGGCACCGCGCCCAGACGCCGCACCCGCGACCGGATTCACCAGGCTGCGGCACGAGGTCGCCTGAACTTTGGCACAATCGAGCCCGTGCAGGCCACCGGCCTGGTGGCCTGCACGCAGGGTCCGCCGCGTGGCCGTATCTCTGGCGGAGGTCAAGGCCAGGGGCGACTGAGCTTCAGCTGCGGGCAGGTCCACCCGCCGCAGCCTGATCCGGTTGAATTCGGTTC